>DATEKH010000084.1:0-2349 GCA_035277525.1 Allostellaceae bacterium | reverse complement strand
TCGACGAGCCGGACGCAATCGTCGCCGCAGAGCATGAGCGCCTTAAAACGGTGCTTGGTCATTTGATTCAAAACGCCGTTGATGCTGCGGGGCCGGAGGGGAATGTCGCGGTGCGGGTCTTAACCAAGCCGGATACCGCCGTTGTCGAAATTAGTGATAACGGGCCCGGCATGGACGCGACGTTCGTGCGAGATCGCCTGTTTCGGCCATTCGACTCAACCAAAACGACAGGATATGGTATTGGCGTCTACGAGAGCCGCGAATATGCCCGCTCGCTCGGGGGATTCATCGAAGTCGATACCGCGCCCGGCAAGGGAACGACGATGCGGCTCTGTCTCCCGCTCGCGGCCACGTCGAAGGCGCCGGCCACCGCGTCATAGCGGTGGACCCGGTGAAGAGATACGGAAATGATCGGTGCTAAACCAAAGCTGCTGATTGTTGAAGACGACCTCGGGCTCCAGCAACAGCTGGCTTGGACCTTTGAGGATTATCACGTCCTTTCCGCCACCGACCGTTCATCCGCGCTCGGTCTTGTTGGGTCGGAGAATCCGTCGGTCGTGACGCTCGACCTGGGGCTGCCGCCCGATCGAGATGGCGCCAGCGAGGGTTTGGCGACCCTCGAGGAGATCCGGAGAATTGCGCCGCACGCGAAAGTGATCGTCGTAACGGGAAGCGACGAAAGAGAGCACGCGCTTCGTGCGATCGCGCTTGGCGCCTATGATTTCTACAGCAAGCCCATTGATGCGGAAACGATCCGACTAATTGTCAGCCGAGCCCTGCATCTCCATTCGCTCGAGGCCGAAAATCGTCGCCTCCAGGAGAACGAGCGTCGGCCGCTTGACGGCGTCGTGAGTTCGAGCCCGGTCATGCTCAACGTTTGCAGGATGGTCGAGCGGGTTGCTCCCACCGGCGTCACCGTCTTGCTGCTTGGCGAGAGCGGAACGGGAAAAGAACTGATCGCGCGCGCGTTGCACAATTTGAGCCCTCGTCGCGGCAATCGTTTCGTTGCGATCAATTGCGCCGCCATTCCGGAGGCGCTGCTCGAAAGCGAGTTGTTCGGCCACGAAAAAGGCGCGTTTACGGGCGCGCATCGGCAGGTGGTCGGCAAGGTCGAGCTCGCCGATCGCGGCACGCTCTTTCTCGACGAGATCGGCGATATGCCGATCCAGCTGCAGGCGAAGCTTCTCCGCTTTCTGCAAGAGCGCGTTTTCGAACGCGTCGGCGGACGCGTGGAAATTGCGATCGACGTGCGAGTCATCTGTGCGACGCACCGCAATCCGGACGAGCTCGTCCGCTCAAAGATTTTTCGCGAGGACCTCTACTATCGCTTAAGCGAACTCGTCATCAGTATCCCGCCGCTGCGCGAGCGCGAGGGAGACCCGGTCGTCCTGGCTCATCATTTCCTCAATGGGATGAACCAGAACGGCGGCAAAGCCATCCGTGGATTTACACCCGATGCAATTGCCGCAATGACGAGCTATGCCTGGCCCGGCAACGTGCGCGAACTCGAAGGTCGCGTGAAGCGGGCGGGGATCATGGCTGATGGCGAAATGATTACCGCCGCCGATCTCGATCTTCCGCTTGTCAACGCGACACCAAGCACCGGCGTGACTTTGAAAGAGGCCCGGGAGCGCGCCGAAAAAACGGCGATCGAAAAAGCCTTAGCCCTGACGAATGGAAATGTCAGCCAGGCGTCGAAGCTGCTCGAGGTCAGCCGTCCGACGCTTTATGAGCTGATGCGAAACCATGGCGTTCGCAGCTGAGAATCTGCCGACATTCCGTGTCGCGATAAGCGGCCTTATTGCTTAAGCCGGGCATTGAGGCAGGCATCGATCCATGCGCCGGTCCACTCGGCGACCTGATCGCGCCAGATCCGCCGCGAGAAAGTGTGATCGGCAGGATCGAGGCGATGGATGGTCAATCGCTTCTGCCGGTAGAGCCTCCGCCATTTTCTCGAGCGACGCGTTTCATGCTCGAACTCCTTGGCCGTGAGGTCACGACCGCTGAGCAAAAGAAGCACCGGTCCCTTAAAGCGGCCGAGGCTCGCGGCCAGCCGCCTTGCGAGCTGATTTTCGCCCTCGGCATCATGCGAGGGCGAATGCGCGGCCGTCGAGCGAGCCGTGATTAGCTTGCCGATATCGCCAAGGAACGAGTGCGCCGACGCGAGGACGTCGAGCTTTCCGCGCGCAAGCTTCAGGTAGAACTCCTTTTCGACCAGGCGGCGGAGATAGTAGTGGCGCAGCTGCGCGCGCGCTTGGCTCGTCTCGCTGCGGATCCACGGGTTGAGGAGCACTGCGGCCACGATACGCGAATCGCGCGCCGCGCATTCGCAAATCCCCAAGGCGGCGT
>DATEKH010000083.1:0-32268 GCA_035277525.1 Allostellaceae bacterium | reverse complement strand
CGTTTTAACCGACGGCGCCTATCGCTGCTGAGCGCGGCGCCGTCCATCGTTTGGCGTTGACGGCCTGACGCGGTGATCGCCGCGTCAGGCCGCGGCGCTTTTGTCTCCTCCGCCCCGGTTTCCAAATCGCCGGGGAAGCGCTATCTAATAAGCAAACAACAATCCAAAATTCGCTTCCCTGGTCGAGGAGGGTTGAACACCATGCCCGAGATCGTCATCGCCGGCGCCGTCCGCACGCCGATCGGTTCCTTCAACGGTGCGCTCGCCGCGCTGCCTGCCCATGAGCTGGGCAAAGTTGCGATCGCCGAGGCAATGCGCCGTGCCCAGGTCGAGCCCAAAGAGGTCAGCGAGGTGGTACTGGGCCAGATCCTGACCGCGGGCGAGGGGCAGAACCCGGCGCGCCAGGCCGCGGTCGCGGCAGGCATTCCCTATGAGGTCACGGCCTATGCCATCAACCAGCTTTGCGGCTCGGGGCTGCGCGCGGTGGCGCTCGGCTATCAGGCCTTGAAACTCGGCGATTCGCAGATCGTCGTTGCCGGCGGGCAGGAAAGCATGAGCCAGGCGCCGCACTGCATGCATCTGCGCAACGGCGTCAAGATGGGCGACGCGCAGATGATCGACACCATGATCAAGGACGGGCTGTGGGACGCCTTCAACGGCTATCACATGGGTGTCACCGCCGAGAACGTCGCGCAGCGCTGGCAGATCACGCGCGAGCAGCAAGACGCGTTTGCCGCGCAATCGCAGGCGCGCGCCGAGGCGGCGCAGAAATCCGGCCGCTTCAAGGACGAGATCGTCGGCGTCACGGTGAAGAGCCGCAAGGGCGACACCGTGGTCGATGCCGATGAGTACCCGAAGCACGGCACGACGGTCGAGGTGCTGGCAAAGCTCCGGCCCGCTTTCGACAAGAGCGGCACTGTGACCGCGGGCAATGCCTCGGGCATCAATGACGGCGCGGCGGCGGTCGTGCTGATGAGCGAGGCCGAGGCGCAAAAGCGCGACGTGAAGCCCTTGGCGCGCATCGTCTCCTGGGCGACCGCGGGCGTCGATCCGGCGGTCATGGGCACGGGTCCGATCCCCGCGACGCGGCTTGCCTTGCAACGCGCGGGCTGGAAGGTCGGCGATCTCGATCTGATCGAGGCCAACGAGGCTTTCGCCGCCCAAGCCTGTGCGGTCTCGAAAGAGCTCAATTTCGATCCGGCCAAGGTCAATGTGAACGGCGGCGCGATCGCCTTGGGCCATCCGATCGGCGCCTCGGGCGCGCGCGTGCTCGTGACGCTGCTTTACGAGATGCAGAAACGCAACGCAAAAAAGGGTCTCGCCACGCTCTGCATCGGCGGCGGCATGGGCGTCGCGCTCTGCGTCGAGCGGTAATTCCGCGGCACGGGCACGGCGCTATTCTTCAGCGCCGTGCCGTCGTGCGAAGGAGAGAGCAAGACCCAGAAGCGTCGCGGTCACGTTGCTTCTCGCAAAGCAGAAGGGAGGAAGAGATGAGTCGGGTTGCGATTGTCACGGGCGGAACGCGCGGCATCGGGCGGGCGATCTCCGAGACGCTTCACGCCGCGGGCTACAAGGTCGCGGCCACCTATGCCGGCAATGTCGCCGCGGCGGAGAAATGCGCGGCCGAGACCGGCATCCGCACCTTCCGCTTCGATGTGTGCGATTTCAATGCCTGCACCGACGGGGTGAAGCAGATCACCGACGAGCTCGGGCCGATCGAGGTTCTGGTCAACAACGCCGGCATCACCCGCGACGCGGTGCTCCACCGCATGACGCCCGAGCAATGGGCGCAGGTGATCGCGACCAACCTCACCTCCTGCTTCAATATGTGCCGCCTTGTCATCGAGGGCATGCGCGAGCGCGGCTTCGGCCGCATCGTCAATATCGGCTCGATCAACGGTCAAGCCGGCCAATACGGGCAGGTGAACTACGCCGCGGCGAAATCGGGCATTCACGGTTTCACCAAGGCCCTGGCGCAGGAAGGCGCCGGCAAGGGCATCACCGTGAACGCAATCGCGCCCGGCTATATCGACACCGAGATGGTGCGCGCCGTGCCGCCGAACGTGCTCGAAAAGATCGTCGCGCGGATTCCGGTGGGACGGCTCGGCAGCGCGTCGGAGATCGCGCGCGGCGTGCTCTTCCTCGTCTCCGACGAGGCCGGGTTCGTCACCGGCTCGACGCTCTCGATCAACGGCGGCCAGCACATGTATTGAGGCGCGGCGGCGCCTCCATTCTGCCGGCTTTCTTTGCTTCGCACGACGCCGGCCCGCTCGGATCGCGGGCCGGCTGTGCTACGCCGGATCCTTCGGCTCGCTTTGGCGCAT
The DNA here is from genome assembly GCA_035277525.1 of Allostellaceae bacterium. Classification (GTDB taxonomy): domain Bacteria; phylum Pseudomonadota; class Alphaproteobacteria; order ATCC43930; family CGMCC-115725; genus CAIKMD01. Next base: position 29,944 of record DATEKH010000083.1, on the reverse strand, counting down.
CGCCGGCCGCTGAGCGAAATCCTGGTACCAGGCATCGAGCCGCTTGTGGCGCTCGCGCCACGCCTCGCTCGCGTAACGGAAATCGAGATAGCCCAGGGCGCAGCCGATGGTGATTTGGCCGATGGTCGGCGCGGCTCCCGCCGCGACCGGGGCGAGGGTTCCCGCCTCGCATTCCATCTCGAGCGCCGAGAGCGCGCCGCGGACTTTTCTCAGCTGCGCGTCGATCCAGTCCTGCCACTGGAATTCTTTGGGCCGCAGCATCTCGTAGCGGCCGAGAATCGCCGCGTCGAGCACGCCATCCCCGAGCGCCTGCTGCCTGAGCGCGATCCAGCGCGCCAGACCCGCGGCCGGAAACAGCTTCGGCCCCTGATGGAGCGTATCGAGATATTCGCAGATGACGCAGGAATCGTAGATCACCAGACCGTCATCGGTGGTGAGCGCCGGAATTTTCACAAGCGGGTTCTCGCGCGCGACCTCGTCGTTGCGCTTGGTCGGCGCGACCGCCGTCGGCATGCGCTCGAGGCGTTGCTCGAGCCCGGTCTCGAAGGCGACGACGCAGACTTTGCGCACGAAAGGCGAGGTCGGCGAAAAGCGGAGTTTCATGGTGCGTCTCCTCGAAGGGCGTTCTGCGGAATTTCTAAAGCATGATGAAAGTAAGCTGCTTCACAAGATCGTCATTGCGAGGCCCGCGTAGCGGGCCGAAGCAATCCAGAGCCGCCACACGAAAGCTGGATTGCTTCGCTTCGCTCGCAATGACGAACTGAGTACATCGATCCAATTTCACCGTGCTTCAGAAATTGTCCTTGCGGCGGCGGATCGCGGCAAAGGTTGCGACCGGATCGCCGGGCGCGCCGGCCTCGGTCTGAAGCTCGGGCCGATCGGCGCGCAGGAAGGGATTGGTTGCGAGTTCCTCGGCGAGGCTTGCGGGCACGGTCGATTGTCCCGCGGCGCGCATCTCGTCGATGCGCTGGGCGCGCGCGACCAGCGCGGCATTGTGCGGCTCGACCGTCAGCGCGAAGCGCGCATTCGCTTGCGTATATTCATGCGCACAGAAGACCCGGGTCTCGGGTGGGAGCGATTTGAGCTTCGACAGACTTTGCCACATCTGCTGCGGCGTGCCCTCGAACAGCCGACCGCAACCCATCAGGAACAGCGTGTCGCCGCAAAACAGCGCACGCGAGCCGGCGAACCAATAGGCGATGTGGCCGCGGGTATGGCCGGGCACGTCGTAGACACGCGCTTGCTCGGCGCCAAAGCGATAGGTCTCGCCTTCGGCGACGTCGATATCGATGCCCGGGATGCGGTCGCGGTCGGCGCGCGGGCCGACGATGATGCATTGCGTCGCCGCTTTCAGCTCGCGGTTGCCGCCGGTATGGTCGTTGTGGTGATGGGTATTGAGAATGTGCGTCAGCCGCCAATTCTCGCGCGCGAGCGCGGCCATCACGGGCGGCGCCACCGAGGGATCGACCGCGGCGGTTGCGTTCGTCTCGGGCTCGTGCAGCAGATAGACGTAATTGTCCTTGAGTACGGGAATCTGGCGGATGACGAGTTCGGCCATCGGCGTTCCTTCCTCCAAGCTTCGCCCTTACTCTAATTCGTCAACCCTTCTCATGCTACACTTGCGGCCATGTTCGCCGATGTCGTCGATCTGCGCGAATTTTACAATGGCCGGCTCGGCCAGGTGGCGCGCCGCATGCTCGGCCGCCGTATCCGCGCGATGTGGCCCGATCTCGCGGGCATGCGCCTCTTGGGCCTCGGCTATGCCACGCCCTATCTGCGTCCGTTTCTCGGCGAGGCCGAGCGGGTGATGGCGTTGATGCCGGCGGCGCAGGGCGTGCTGCGCTGGCCCAATGACGGGCCGAACCATGTGGTCATGGCCGATGAAGGCGAGCTGCCGCTGCCCGATTTCTCGATCGACCGCGTTTTGCTCGTGCACGGGCTCGAATTCAGCGAGCAGGTACGGCCTATGCTGAAAGAGGTCTGGCGCGTGCTCGCGGGCGGTGGTCGCGTGCTCGTGGTCGTACCCAACCGCCGCGGCATCTGGGCCCGCATCGACGGCACGCCGTTCGGCCAGGGCCATCCCTACACCACCGGCCAGCTGTCGCGGCTGCTGCGCGACGAGAATTTCACGCCCGAGCGCAATGCCGGCGCGCTCTACCTGCCGCCGACGCGCCGCCGCATCCTGCTGCGCTCGGCCAGCATGTTCGAGAGCATCGGCGGCCGCTGGTTCGGCACCATCGCGGGCGTCGTCATGGTCGAGGCGACCAAGGAAATCTATGCGCGTCCTGCGGCGGCGCAGAAGGTGAAAAAGCGCAGCGTTCTCCTCCCCATGCCCGGCACGCCGAGCCCGGTGGGGCGGTAAGCGCAGCATAGCCGCGCCGCGATCCGAGCGGCGCCGCTATGCTGCAGATCCATCCCGCGTCCTTCGACTGGTCGCCTTCGGCGACCGCTCAAGATGAGGTGGAAGGGAGTACGGCATCGAAGGTTGATGCCATTCACGAAGTTCCCTCATCCTGAGCCTGTCGAAGGACGCAAAATTTTCCTGCAGCGTCATCGCACGAGCGAGAGATAACGCAGCAGGCGCTGTTCCAGCCCGCTTCTGCTATGCTGGCGCCGAGGCAGCAGGGAGGACGACACATGCCGGTGCTGAAGCGCAAGGATGCCGAGATCTATTTCGAGGAATGGGGCGCCGGTTATCCGGTGCTGCTCTTGGCGCCGGGCGGCATGCGCTCGCAAATCCCGATGTGGCACGCGCCCGTCGAGGGCCCGCCGCGCGCCTGGAACGACTGGACCGAGGTGCTGAGCCAATCCTATCGCGTCATCGCCATGGATCAGCGCAATGCCGGTCGCTCGCGCGGCGCGATCGAGGCGAATCATGGCTGGCGGACCTATGCCGAGGACCAGCTCGCACTGATCGATCATCTCGGCATCGAGCGCTGCCACATCCTTGGCGGCTGCATCGGCTCGAGCTTTTGCTTGACGCTGTGCGAGATCGCCCCCGAGCGCCTCGGCGCGGCCGTGCTGCAAAACCCGATCGGCCTCAATCCTGAATTCCCGACCTATTTCCCGGAGAGCTTTGCCGATTGGGCGAAGGAGCTGCGCGCGGCGCGGCCCGAGCTCGACCAGCGCGCACTTGACGCCTTCGGCCGCAATCTATGGGGCGGCGATTTCGTGTTTTGCGTGTCGCGCGAGGCCGCGCGGCGCTGCAAGGTGCCCTGCCTGGTGCTCCCGGGGAACGACAAGCCTCATCCCGCAATTGTCGGCTTGGAGCTTGCGGAGCTCCTGCCGGGCGCGGAAATGCTGCGCGACTGGAAGGGACCGGCGCATCTTCACGCGCAGCGCGCGACCGTGGTCGATTTCTTGAAGCGCCACACGCCCGCGCGCTGACCAGGAAGGAGGCGAGACCATGCAAAGCTACGATGTCGATATCGAAGAGGTCGAGTATCTGCGCCATGCCGAGACGCCCTATCGCGCGCGCATCTTCCGGCCGCGCGGGCAGGGTCCGTTCCCCGCGGTGGTTGAAGCGCATGGCGGCGCCTGGACAAGCGGCGCGCGCAACAACAACGATACGATCAATCGCGCCGTGGCGGCGGGCGGCGTCGTGGTGGCGGCGCTCGACTTCCGCAACCCGCCCGAGGCGACTTATCCGGGCTCGGTTGAGGATGTGAATTTCGGCATACGCTGGCTCAAATCGCGCGCCGCGCAATTCTCGACCCGTGCCGATTGGGTCGGCACCATGGGCACATCGAGCGGCGGGCACTTGGCCGTGCTCGCCGCGCTGAAACCCTTTGATCCGCGCTACAAGGCGATCGCGCGGCCGGGCATCGAGGCCGATGCGCGCGTCCCCTATGTGGTGGCGCTCTGGCCGGTGATCTGCCCCTTGGGCCGCTACCGCGTCTGGACCGCGCCGGAGAATCGCGATCGCGTCTCGCCGCGCGGCGGCAATCCAGCGCTCAGCCAGATGAAATACTGGCTCAGCGAGGAGGCGATGGCCGAGGGCAGCGCGGTCCTGGCGCTCGAGCGCGGCGATGCGGTGGAGCTCCCGGATATCCTCTATATGCAAGATGCGGCCGACCCGATGCATCCGGCCGGGCTGATGGAGCAGTTCATCCGCAACTACCGCGCGCGCGGCGGCACGCTGCGCCAACGCCTCTTCAAGGGCACGGCTTACGATCTGCCGCGCAGCGCGCCGGACTCGCCCGAAGCCAAGGCGGTGATCGCCGATGTCGTCGCCTTCATCCATGGCGAGACCGGGTGAGCCGGCAGCTCACACGTCGATGATCGGCTTCAAGGGGCGCTCGAAGGCCAGGACCACGAGACCGGCGGCAAAGCCGATCGCGGCGACGAGGCCGAAGAATTCCGGTTTCGCCATGCCGCTCCAGAAGCTGCCGAGCCAGCCGGCAGCGAGATTGCCGGCGAAATCGGTGGCAAGCCACAGCCCCATCATCATGCCGACCGTGCGCACCGGCGCCACCTTCGTGACGAGCGACAGCGCGGTCGGCGAGAGATAGAGCTCGCCCAAGGTGACGATGACGAAATAGGCCAAGAGCCAAAGCCAGCTCGCCTGACCATTCGCGCCCGCAAGCCAAGCGGCCGCCACCATGACGAGATTGCCGAGCGCCAGGCCGAAGCAGCCCAGCGCCATCTTGCGGATGGTCGAAGGCTCGGCGCCGCGCTTGGCCTGCTTGCGCCACAACGCCACGACCGGCGGCGTGAAGGCAAAGATCATGAAGGGATTGAAGGCCTGGAACCAGGTCACGGGTATGGCGGCGCTCAAGCCCAGCAGCGAGATGTGCCGATCGGTCGATTGATCGGCCCATAGCGCGATGGTGTTGCCCTGCTGCTCATATCCCGCCCAGAAGAAAATCAGCGGCAGGAAAAGCAGCGCCAGCGCCCAGACCGCGCGCCGCTCGGCCGGATCGAGCTTGCGCGGCGCCGGGGCGAAGCCGCTTCGCGGCAGCGGCCGGTCCTCGGGCAAAAGCCGCAGCGCGTAGAGATAGATCGCGGTCGAGATCAGCATGCCGACCCCCGCCGCGCCAAAACCGAAGCGCCAGCCCGCTTCTTCGCCCAAAGTGCCGCAGACAAGCGGCGCCAGGAACGCCCCGATATTGATGCCGACATAGAAGATCGAATACGCGCGGTCGCGGCGCGCATCCCCGGGCGCATAGAGCCGGCCGACCTGGGTCGAGATATTGGGCTTGAACGCCCCGTTGCCGAGAATGAGCGCCAAGAGCGCGAAGAGAAACAGCGGTTCGACCGCCATCATGAAATGGCCGGCCGCCATGGTGAGCGCGCCGATGACGACGGTGCGGCGCTGGCCCAGCACGCGGTCGGCCAAGAGCCCGCCGAGGATCGGCGTCAAATAGACGAGCCCGGCATAGAGTCCGTAGATCTCGGATGCGATCGGCTGGATGCCCAAGGGACCGAAGACGAATTCGAGCGCGCGGTGCAAAAGCCCGTAGCCGAGCACGCGCTCGGCCATGCCGGGCTTCAGCAAATAATGCACCATGTAGAGGACGAGCAGCGCACGCATGCCGTAGAAGGAGAAGCGCTCCCACATCTCGGTGGCGAAGAGAAAGCTCAAGCCCTTGGGATGACCGAGAAACGTGCCGGCGGTTTCTGCCGTGCTGCGGTCAGTCAACGTTTCGTCGTGGTGCTCTTGGGTGGAGTCTGTCATTGCGAGCCGCAGACGAAGCAATCCAGCATTTTTCTAAGACAGACTTTGGATTGCTTCGTCGCGCCTAGGCGCTCCTTGCAATGACGGATCGTTTCTCAATCTCGTGGGGAGACGCTTGTCCGGGCCGAAAAACACAGTCGGTACCGACCCCCGCCGCTCACAGCCAGGCGGACCGCTTGAAGCGGTAATAGAGGAAGACGCAGATCCCGACGATGAGCGCCATGATCGCGGGATAGCCCCAAGGCCAGTCGAGCTCGGGCATGAATTTGAAATTCATGCCGTAAATGCCGGCGATCGCGGTCGGAACGGCGAGGATCGCGGCCCAGCCGGCGAGCTTCTTGACGATGTCGTTCTGACGCGCCGAGGCCAAGAGCAGGCTCGCCTCGAAGGCCGAGGCCAAGCGCTCGCGCAGATCGGCGGTCGCGTCGTTGACGAGCTGGAGATGATCGTGGAGATCGTGCAGATAGGGCAGGATCACGGTGGTGGCGGGCGCCGCGAATTCGTGACGCCCGAGGCGCGTCGAGATTTCGAGCATCGGCGCGACCACGCGGCGCATGCGCTGCAGCTCGACGCGCAGGCGATAGATGCGCTCGATCTTCTCATTCGCCGGCGTCGCCGCGAAAATCTCCTCCTCGATATGCTCGAGCTCGTCCTCGATTTCGTCCAGCACCGGAAAGTAATTGTCGGCGATGAAATCGAGGATGGCGTAGAGCACGAAGTTTTCGCCGATGCGCAGCAATTCGGGCGCGCGCTCGCAGCGCTTCCTGACCTCGGCATAGGATGACGACGCGCCGTGGCGGATCGAGACGACATAGCCCTTGCCGACGATCAGGTGGGTCTCGCCGAACTCGATCTTGCCGTCGATCAGCTGCGCCGTGCGCACTGCGACGAACACGACATCGCCGTAAGTGTCGAGCTTCGGGCGCTGATGCGCCTGATTCACGTCCTCGATCAAGAGTTCGTGAAGGCCGAACTGGTCCTGGATCAGCCGGACGAGCGCGGCGTCGGGCTCATGGAGCCCGATCCAGACGATGCCGGCCTCGCGCAAGGCCGCCGCGCCGGATTCCTCGATCGCGATGTCGCGGCGCACGCCATTCTGATATTGCGCGCAGGCGACGATGCCGCGGCGGCTTTCCTCGGAAAGGGCAGGGGCGGCCAACGGCGGAGCGACACTCGCATTGGTCATCGCGCGCGAGCCCCAAAAGGGTGGCGGCGCGCGGAATTAGGCCGCGCTCTTACGTTCAGGCGGGCGCGGCTTCGCGGATCTTCGCGGCGGGCGCCGCCGCTGGATCCTTCAAATTGAGGATGCGCCGCGCATTGGCATAGAAGACCTTGTGCTGGTCGGCCTCGCTCAGCCCGATCGCGTTGAAATATTTGAGGCATGCTTCGGGATCCCAGCACGGATAATCCGTGCCGTACATCACGCGATCGCTGCCGTAATACTCGATCGCGAATTTCATGCCCGCCGTATGCGGCGAGACCGTATCCGTGTACATGCGCTTGATATAGGTGCTGGGCGGATGCGGCAGCTTCGCCGCCTTGCCGTTCTTGTCCATGCGCCCCGATTGATAGGGCAGCGCGCCGCCGGTATGCGACATCACGACTTTGAGGTTCGGATGGCGCTCCATGATGCCGGAGAAGACGAGGCGCATGGCCGCGACGCTCACCTCGATCACGCGGCCCAAGGACAGGAACAGCGCGCCGCCATAGCCGTCGACCAGCATGTCCTGGAACACCGCATCGGTCGGATGGAGGAAGAGCGGCACGCCGAGCTTTTCGACATAGTCATAAAAGGGCTCGAGCCGTTCGTGATCGATGCGCGGATCGGCGCCGACGCTGCCCGGCAGGTTGACGCCCATGAGGCCGAGCTTGTTGACGGCATGATCGACCACGTCGATCGCGGTTTGCGTGTCGACCAAGGGCACCGCCGCGCTTGCCCAGACCCGGCCGGGATGGGTGCGCTGCGCCCAGGCCATCTCCTCGTTCCACAAGGTCGCCATGTCGCGCCCGAGGATCTTGTCCATATAGGAGAAGGCGATCGAGAACGGCCCGATCGAGCACACCACGTCGATCTGGTGGCCGAGCTTGTCCATGAACGCGAGCTGGTCGTCGATATCGAACCATTCGCTCCAGCCGCCGAGGAACTTTTCCTGCCGGCCCGACGGGCTGAAAAACTCGTAGCCGCCTCTCGCATTGGGCTCCGCGCGCGGGAAATCCTTGCGCTTCATCAGCGCCTCGAAGACCGAACGCGGCCACCAGTGGAAATGCGAATCGATGATATGCATGGCGTTCCGTCTCCTGCCCAGGTTCGGCCGGCCCGCGCGCCAGGGCGCGCCCCGGCCCGCTCCTCAACCCTTAAGTTTAAGGAGTGGGTCGGGCACCGGTCAATGAAGGGATTGGGCGGTTGGGGGCAGGTGTTGGGTTAATTCGAGCCGCATTTTCGGCCGCTGCAACGGCCATGCTGCAGCGCAACCGGCAATATCGGGATCGCGGGATTCGGAGACAATCCATGCCCCGCCTCCGGTCAGACGACCGGGTGCGCCGATTGAGGGTGTGCAGCCTTTTGGGGTAAAGTCGGTTAATCCTTGGCCCCGCCGCTCCGTCTCGGTATTCAGTCGCGGCGCCAAGGAGGGTTCCGGTGGTCTTCGATAATGCGCCTACTAAGAGCGAACAGCGGGAGGAAATCATGCCTATCAGGAAATACCGTGTTCTGAAGCCGACGCGCCGCGACGTGATCAAGACTGCCGCAGCCGCGGGCGTCGCCGCCAGCGTCGGTCCGTTCTTTCATGTAACGCCGGCCCGCGCGGCCAAGACGTTGAAGATCCTGCAGTGGAGCCACTTCGTCCCTGCCTACGACAAATGGTTCAACGACACCTATGTCAAGGAATGGGGGTCGAAGAACGGCACCGAGGTGATGGTCGACAATATCAATCTGTCTCTCATTCCCTCGCGCGCGGCGGCGGAAGTCTCGGCGCAGAAGGGCCATGATCTGGTGATGTTCCTCTCGCCGCCCTCGGTCTTCGAGGAGCAAGTCGTCGACATGAAGGATGTCTATGGCGCGGTCGAGAAGAAGCACGGCAAGGCGATCGATCTCGCGGTCAAGAGCACCTACAACCCGAAGACGAAGAAATACTTCGCCTTCTCCGACAGCTTCGTGCCCGATCCGATCGACTATCGCTCCGATCTTTGGGGCGAGATCGGCATGAAGCCCGATACTTGGGACGACATTCGGATCGGCGGCAAGAAGATCAAGGACAAGACCGGCATTCCAGTCGGCATCGGGCTTTCAGCCGAGCTCGACACCGCCATGGCGATGCGGGCGATCATGTACGCCTTCGGCTCGCATGAGCAGGACGAGAGCGGCAACCTCGCCATCAACTCGCCGCAGACGCTCGAGGCGCTCAAATTTGTGACCGCCCTGTTCAAAGAGACCGAGACGCCCGAGGTGCTGGCCTGGGATCCGTCCTCGAACAATCGGCAGATCCTGGCGGGACGCTCCTCGCTCGTGCTCAACGCCATCTCGGTGACGCGCGCCGGCGAGAACGACAAGATGCCGATCCACGAGAAAATCGCTCTCGCCAAGGCGGCCAAGGGCCCGGCGCGGCGCATCGGCCTCGAGCATGTGATGGATTGCTACGTGGTGTGGAAGTTCGCCGAGAACATCGACGGCGCCAAGCAGTTCCTCGTCGATTACATCGACAATTTCAAGCAGGGGTTCCTCGCGAGCGAGTTCTACAATTTCCCCTGCTTCGCCTCGACCGTGCCGGACCTGAAGCAGATCATCTCGCATGACTCGAAGGCGGTCCCGCCCGACAAATACGCCGTGCTGTCGGACGTGCTCGACTGGGCGACCAATGTCGGCTATCCCGGCTATTCCAACGCCGCGATCGACGAATGCTTCAACACCTGGGTCATCAACACCATGTTCGCCCAGGCCGCAACTGGCGCCGAGACGCCGGAGAACGCGCTCAAGCAGGCGGAAGGCAAGATGAAGGCGATCTGGGCGAAGTGGAAAGAACGCAAGCTGATCTGAGCCGCCTTCCGGCGCGCAGCGGCCGGGGCCATCGCCCCACCGCCGCGTGCCGGAGGCGTTCCCGCAAAAACCTTCGCATCACACCGAGGGCTCACGCTTCGGCTCCGCTGGTCCGGCGACGAGCGGCGGAAGCACGCAGGCGTCCGGTCGATGCGCCGCACCCTCATCAAGCATAATCCCCGCCACTCAGTCTGGAATCGCCCATGGCCACCATCGAAGCGCGCAGCGTGAGCAAGCTTTTCGGCGAGATCCGCGCCGTCGACGGCATTGATCTCACCGCGAAGGAGGGCGAGTTCCTCGTCCTGCTCGGCCCCTCTGGCTGCGGCAAGACGACGCTCATGCGCATGATCGCCGGGCTCGAGCGCCCGAGCTCGGGCGACATCGTGATCGACGGCAGCGTCGTCACCGACCTGCCGCCCCGAGCGCGCAACGTCGCCATGGTGTTTCAGAGCTACGCGCTTTATCCGCACCTGTCGGTCGAAAAGAACATCGCCTTTCCGCTGCGCGCGCGCGGCGTGCCGAATGCCGAGATCCGCAAGAAGGTCGAATGGGCGGCGCAGATGTTCGGGATCCGCCGCATGCTCGACCGCAAGCCGCGCCAATTATCGGGCGGCGAGCGCCAGCGGGTGGCGCTCGCGCGTGCCGTGGTGCGCGAGCCCGCGGTGTTTCTCCTCGACGAGCCGCTCTCCAACCTCGACGCCAAGCTGCGAAACTCCGCGCGCGACGAGCTGAAGCAGTTTCAGCGCAGCCTCGGCACCACCACCATCTACGTCACCCACGACCAGGCTGAGGCAATGGGCCTCGGCGACCGCATCGCGGTGCTCGAGCAAGGTCGCGTGCGCCAGGTGGGAACGCCGCAGGAGATCTACGGCCACCCGACGGACGTTTTCGCCGCCACCTTCATCGGCTCGCCGCCGATGAATCTGATCGAGGAGGGCGATACTTGGCTGGGCTTCCGTCCGGAAGCGTTCCTGCCGCGGGAGATCGAGGCGACCGGCGATCACGTCGTCTTTCCTTTCCGCATCCACCGGATCGAGTATCTCGGCGCCGATCGCCTGGTCTATGGCGTGATCGAGGGCCGCACGCCCGAGGCGCATGTGATCTCGAAAATCCCGACCAACATCCGCACCCATATCGACGTCGACCAGCTCTACGACTTCGTCGTGCGGCGCCAGGACCTCGCCCGTTTCGCGCGCGACACCGGCCGGCGCGTCAACGGAGGCGCTGCGTGACGTCGCTCGTTAGCGGAAGCGCCGGCAAGCTGCGCGCGCCGGGCGGCTTTTTCTCGCGCGTCGCCGATGACGATCTTTGGCTGTGGCGCGCCATGCTCGCACCCGCGATCCTCTATATCGTGCTCCTGGTCGGCTTTCCCTTCCTGCTCTCGATCTTCTACAGCGTGTCGAGCGCGACGGTGGCGAGCCGGGAGGTGCATTTCGTCGGGCTCGAGAATTTCCGGCGCATCGTCGAGAGCGGCACCTTCTGGCTCTCGCTCAAGAACACGATTATCATCACCGCGGTCTCGCAGTTCATCGTCCTGGTCTTGGCCAACATCCTGGCGCTGGCGCTCGCCGTCGATTTCCGCGGCAAATGGCTGCTCCGCCTGCTGATCCTGCTGCCTTGGGTCGCGCCGATCTCGCTCGGCAGCATCGGCTGGCTGTGGATCTTCGATTCGATCTACAGCATCATCAATTGGACGGCGCGCGCGGTCGGGCTGTTTGGCCCGAACGAATGGCCGATCTGGCTCGGCCAGCCGACTCTGGCGATGGCCTCGATCATCATCGTCAATGTCTGGCGCATCCTGCCGCTGGCGACAGTCATCATTCTCGCCGGGCTCGCCTCGATCCCGCAGGACATCCATGACGCGGCGCAGGTGGACGGCGCGAGCTTCGGGCGGCACTATTTCCAGATCACCGCGCCGCTTCTCATGCCGATTGCGCTGGTCGCGCTGCTCTTCGGCATCGTCTTCACCTTCACCGATCTGATCGTCGTCTTCGTGCTGACGCGCGGCGGACCCTATGACATGACGCAGGTCATCGCCAGCTGGGCCTATTTCACCGGCATCCAGGGCGGCGATCTCGCCGGCGGCGCGGCCATCTCGCTGTTCCTCTTCCCGGTGCTCGCTGGGATCACGATTCTCTTCCTGTGGTTCGCCCGGCGCGCGGAGGTGACGTGAGATGACGCCTCGCTTCGCTCGCGGGCGGCGGATCGCCAGCCGTGCCGGCCATGCCGGCATTCTCGTCGTCTTCGTGACCTTCCTCGCCTTTCCCTTCTACTGGATGTTGATCACCACCTTCAAAACCAATCAGGACCTCTACAACACCCAGAACAATCCGTACCTATTCAACAGCCCACCGACCCTGGCGCATCTCGCCGTCCTGTTCCGCGACACGCAATTTCCGCAATGGCTGCTGAACACGGGCTTCATTGGCGTGATCGTCGTGCTGATCACGCTCCTCCTCGCCGTGCCCGCGGGCTACGCGCTCGCGCGCAAGACCGGCGCCTGGGCGCAAAGCCTGGGCGTCGCGATCTTCCTCACCTATCTCGTGCCGCCGACCATCCTGTTCATCCCGTTCTCACGCATCATAGCCGCGTTGGGCCTGCAGGATTCGGTGTGGTCGCTGATCCTGGTCTATCCCAGCTTCACCGTCCCGTTCTGCACCTGGCTGCTGATGGGATTCTACAAGGCGATCCCGCGCGACCTTGAAGAGGCGGCGATGATCGACGGGCTGAGCCGCTTCGGCGCCTTCATCAAGGTCGTGATGCCGATCTCGACCGCCGGATTGCTGACCGCGGTGATCTTCGCCTTCACCCTGGTGACGCAGGAATTCGTCTACGGCGTCACCTTCATCACCCAGTCCTCGAGCTATACGGTGAGCGTCGGCGTGCCCACTTTCCTCGTGCGGGGCGATGTGTATTTCTGGGGCTCGATGATGGCGGCGTGCCTCATCGTGAGCGTGCCGGTCGCCATCGTCTATAATTTCTTCGTCGACCGCTTCGTTTTGAGCTTCACCGGCGGCGCGCTGAAGTAGCGGGGCCGGGCGGCGGACGCCCGGCCACAGGCTTACGCCGCGGCGGCACGCTTCAGCGGGACGAAGTGATTGCCCTTGGAGACCGGCCCCAGCCCCTGGGCAATGCGCTTAAAACTGTCGCCGCCGTCCTCGCTCAGATAGACGCTGCCGTCGGTGTCGCCGAGGAAGAGGCTGTACCCGTCCGGCCAGGCAGCAAGGCTCATCGCCTCGATGTTGCAAGGGGCGGTCGCGGGGATGCCGCGGCTCAACAGCTCCCAATGCCCGCCATTGTCGCGGCTGCGCAAAACCGCGGTGCCGGCATTGTGGGATTGGCGCCAGGTGCCGGGATGGCCGGCCGCGCCCGACATGAAGAGCGTCTTCTCGTCGGGCGAGAGCGCGATGTGATCGGGATAGGCGAGGCGGAAGCTCTCATCGGTCATGCGCTGCCAATGCGCGCCGCCATCCTCGCTGCGATAGGAGCCGCAGCCCGTGGTCATGAACATGCGCTCGGGATTGGCGCGCGCGATCAGCACCTGGTGCAGATCCTTGAAGGCGCGGTCCTCGGGCCGCGAGTAATCGGCGAGCTCCTTCCAGCTCTCGCCGGCGTCGCGCGTTTCGAGGAGGGCACCCTGCTCGATCGCGGCATAGAAATGCTGGGAATTGCGCGGATCGAAGGCGAGCATCTTGGTATGCGCGATATGCGGCGGTGCTGGGAAGGTCCAGTCCTCGTTCTTCTGTTCCGAAATCGCCGGCTTTTCGTCCCAGCTCAGGCCGAGATCGCGGCTCTTGAACAGCGAGGCGGGCTCGGTTCCGGCATAGACAGTGACGCCGCCTTCCTCGCGGATCGCGGCGAGGGTGTAGATGTCCCTGAGCCGAAGGCCGCGATTGCGCTCCTCCCAGCCTTGCCCGCCGGCGCTCCAAAAGATGCCGTCGCCATGCGTGCCGGCGAGCATGCCGCCATCGGGCAAAAGCGTCATGGTGCTGACATGGCGGCCCTCAAGCGTTGTCGCAACCGGCCGCCAAGGCGCGGCGGGCGTCGCGCGCTCGAGCGTGGTAACGCCCGTGGCCGTGGCGATGAAGAGCCGGGTCGGGGCTTGGCCGCCCTCGAAACGGCTCTGACCGTTGGGCGAGAGACAGAGTTCCATGGCGCACCTCCGCGAAGGCGGGAGCCGGGGCGTGGCCAAACGGCTCCCGATCAAGCGCCAAGTCTCCCGCTTTTGCCGCTCTCCGGCAAGGGCGGCGCGGGCGGATTTGGTACCGCCTATTCGGCCACGATCTTGCGCGCGGTGTCGATGATACTGGTCGGCGTCGCATAGAGGCTTTTTATGATGCCTTCCGCTTCCGCTCCCGTCTTCGGAGAGACGGGAAGACGCAGGGCCCTCGCCTCCGCGATGAAACCGGGGTCCTTGACGGCCGCGGCGAAGGCATCTCGCAGAATGCGGACGCGATCGGCAGGGACGGCGTGCGACGCGATGAATGGCCGACCAAGCTCGCCATCGGCAAGGAGAAAGCGGATGGTTTTGCGGGTCTCCTGGTCGGGCGCAATGTCCACGACATAGGGCACGTCGGGCGACATGCCGTCGGGCACGCTTGCTCGCGTCCGCAAGAGGGGATGGAGCTTCGGGCTCTTCGTCCAATCCTCGGGAATGCTGCTCCAGGTGCCGCAATCGCCATTGATCTCGCCACGCTCGATCGCGAGGCGGATTGCGGCGCTGCCCGAATATCCCTTGATCTCGGTGAGGTCGACACCGAACACGCGCTGGAGAATCTTGGTGTTGATGTCGTCCGACGTGCCCGTGCCGGCGCCGCCGAAGAGGTAATGACCCGCCAACTTCATCTGCGCGATCGTCTTGGGTCCGTCCTCGCGCCAGAGATAGCAAGTCGAGAGGTCCTCGCTGATGCTGCCGATCCAGGCATAGTCGCGAAAGTCGATCTTGGTCTGGTCCGGCCTCAGCAACGCATCATTGATGAGCCCGAAATTGAATGTGTCGATGACGGTCCCGTCGGTCGGCAAGTTGACGTCGAGGCGCCAGACCGATGTCAGGCTGCCGGCGCCCGGCGCATTGACCACGATGACGCTTGGGGTCCCGGGAATGTGGCGGCCGATATAGCGCGCGAGAAGCCGAGCGTTGGCGTCGAACCCTCCACCGGGCGGGAAGCCGACCATGATCGTGACTGTCTTGCCGGCGTAGAAATCCTCCGCCGACGCAGGCGCGGCGAGTCCGAGCGCCGCCGCGAGAACCACAAATGCGATCGTCAACCCCAAGCGCATGCCATCCTCCTTCGGCGGCCCCAGCCCCGAATGGCGTGAAGTCCTCCGCTTTTCGCCGCCCGCAGCAAGGCGCCGCGACCGCGTCGGGCTTGGCGCCGTTTACTTCGGTATAAAGGCCTCGGTATAGAGCTTCGACATGTCGGGCGGTGCGCTCAAAATCTTCAACTCGACGAAGCTCCGGCGGAGCGTTGCAAGCGCCTGCGGGTCGAACTTGCACGTTTTGGTCAACATGCCGATGGTCAGATCGTAATCCTTCGACTCCACGTCTTCGGGGTTGCCGGTGACGCGGCTCTCGATCTTGACCGTCTCCGCCTTGTGCGCGCGGATGTAGTCGAGGGTCTCGATCCAGGCGGCAAGGAAGGTGCGGATCGCCTCGGGATCGGAGTCGATCAGGCGATTCGACGCATAGAGCGTACCGGAGGCGACGCTGCCCTCGAAATCCGACACGCGGATGAGCAGCCGACCGGTCTGCTTTTCTGCCATGTTGAGGAAAAGGGCGGTCTCGCCGATATCGGCATCGACCAAATGATCGCGGAACGCGGCGACGATGCCCGCGGCGCCGTTGCCAATGGCAACCTCCTTGACGCTATCGGGGCCCCAACCCTCCTTGCTTTCGAGCTCGCGCGTCAGCCAGTCGGTGAGCGAGCCCGCGCTCGAGATTCCCATCTTCTTGCCTTTCAACTCTTTCACCGTTTTGATCGGCGAATCCCAAGGCACGCCGATGGCGAGGAAGGGAAAGGTCGATGCAGATTCGCACACGGCCCGCATCGGCACTCCCTTGGCGACGAACGCCATCTCGGTTCCGGCGCCGTCGCCGATGTCGATCGCGCCCGCGGCCATGGCCTGCGCCATTTTGCTGCCGCCTTGGAAGGTGACGATTTTCACGTCAAGCCCGTGCTTTTTGAAAATGCCGAGCTGGTATCCGACATCGACTGGGATGATCGGGTCCGCATTCGCGGCCGCCTTTCCGACCGTGAGCGTTGTCTCGGCAGATGCCATCGGCGCCAAGACGAGTACCCCAGCCGCGACGGCGAGCGCAGCGATCGGTCGATAGAATTGATCTCTGCTCACGATTCCCCTCCTCCGTTATTTTTCCGCTGAATTACTTGACCGCATTCTCCCTTGTCCGAGGGCAGCAGTCTCTTTAGCGCGGTGAAAGCTTGGCGATGCGATAGGCGCGCAAAGTTATGCCGGCGCGCTCGTGCATCGGCTGCGATCGGCCGCCGCTCCGCGACCAAGTCCGGCATGACGACCTCCCTTTCGCATCGTCACCCGATCGGCTGCGCTTGGCGCAACGCGGGTGAGTTTTTTCTCAGGCATTAAGTTTTCCGGCCGGCCAGGGCTGACCGGACGCGAAACGCGCTCGATCATACGCTCGATCCGGTCGATTGTCGTTAGGTTTCCCACATGCGGATGGGCGGAGCGCCCCCTGCCTGGCGGGTGAGCGGGGCGCATGGGCTTGCGGCGATTCTGAACGTTCCTCTCCGGGCCGGAAACGCGCTAGAACTGTGCGTTAGGGAAATGGAGGAGCGCCACCCATGAAATTCGGGCATTTCTGCCTGCCGACCTTTTTTCCGGATGTCGACCGCGAGCCCGGCCAGCTGATGCGCCGCTGGCTCGATCTCCTGGCCGAAAGCGAGGCGCTGGGCTTCGATTCGCTGTGGGCGAACGAGCATCATTTCGATCCCTATGGCGGCATCATCCCCTCGCCGCCGACCATGCTCGCGGCCCTCTCGCAGCGCACGCGGCGGGCGCGGCTCGGCACCTCGATCGTGGTGCTGCCGCTGCACAATCCGATCGAGATCGCCGAGCAGCTCGCCATGGTCGATCTCATGTCGGGCGGCCGCGTCGAATTCGGCATCGGCCGCGGCTTCGTCGAGTTCGACTACGACCGGCTCCATGTGCCGCGCGAGGATTCGCAAGCGCGCATGCGCGAGCAGCTCGAGGTGATCATCAAAGCCTGGTCGGGCGAGCCTTTCAGCCATGAAGGGCGGTTCTACCGCTACGACAAGCTGGAAGTGTGGCCGCGGCCCGAGCAAAGGCCGCATCCGCCGATCTGGCTCTCCTGCTCGCAGACCCCCTCGAGCTTCGAATGGGCCGGGCGCCTCGGCTACAGCATCCTGACCGTCGCCTATCGCAGCGTCGAGCTGCTTGTCGCCAACAACAAGATCTATCGCGAGGCCTGGGCCAAGGCCGGCCACGCGCCCGGCAAGGCGCGCATCGCCACGCATTATCACTGCGTCCTCTCCGAGGATAAGCGCGAGGCGCGCGAGATCGCGCGGCAAGCGTGGCGTCGCTATACCGCCGCCACCACCCACACGCTCGAACGTCTCCGGGCGGACCAGGATTCTCTCAAGGATCCCGTGCGGCAACAGGCCCAGAGCGATGCCCTCGATGTCGACAAGATGGTCGAAGAGCTGCGCGTCATCGCCTGCACGCCGGACGAGGCGGTGCGGCTCCTCGAGCGGGCACAGGACGCGATGGGCTTTACCCAATGCGACTGCACCTTCTTCTTCGGCGGCATCACCCATGATCAGGCGCAACGCTCGCTGCGCCTGTTCGCGACCGAGGTCATGCCGAAGCTCAGGGACCGCGAGCCGCGCCTCGCCGCTTAGCGCCGACGATCCCGCAGCTCTAACCGCCCCACCTCACCCCAACCCTCTCCGCCCCTGAGGGGCGGAGAGGGAGGGACCCGCTTAAGCGGGAGGGTGAGGTAGGGCCTCGAAAGCTCGTGCGCGGTGTCAGGGATTTGACACCCGCACCTCGCGGTCCAATCCGCGAGTGCGCCTGCGCCAATGAAGCGGCCTTCTACTTGCTCACATACTCGTTGGTGTAGACATCCTTATACGAGGCGAGCTTCTGGTCGGCCGGCATGAAGCCGGCCTGGATGTTCAGCTCGTCGGCGGCGCCCAGCCCCTTGTCGTCGAGCACCGGCTTCAG
Organism: Allostellaceae bacterium; assembly: GCA_035277525.1. GTDB lineage: Bacteria > Pseudomonadota > Alphaproteobacteria > ATCC43930 > CGMCC-115725 > CAIKMD01. The sequence goes on along the minus strand of DATEKH010000083.1, from coordinate 12,014 downwards.
CGGCGTCGATTCGAGGGTTTTCTTGTAGGTGTCGGTCTGGACCCCCGGATCCTTGATATTGAGCCGCTTGGCGAGGATCGCCGTGGTTTCCTTGGGATGGTCGTGAATATAAGCGGCCGCCTTCACCATCGCCTCGCCCATCTTGACGCAGAGCGAGCGGTGGTCGGCGCAAAGCTGCTTGCGTGTCAGGACGACGTTGGCGTCGACATGGCTAAGCCAGGGCGGATCGACCGGATTGCCGGTGGTGCCGTCGGCGAGAACGACGCTGTAATCGTTCTGGAGCAATTGCTCGAGCACCGGCGGGCCGATCGAGGCGCCGTCGATCGCGCCGCTCTGCATCGCGCTGTAGGTCTCGGAGGGCGGGATGCCCGTCCGCACGATATCGGTTTCGGGATTGAGCCCGCCCATCTTGGCGATGGTCTTGGCGTAGGCGTCCGGGATCGCCTGGATGCCGCCGACCGCGATGCGCAAGCCCTTCATCAGCTTGGCGCGCTCGGCAAGCGGTGCCTTGGGGTCGAAGTGGCGCTGATCGGCGATCGACTTCTTGATGACGATCCAGAAGCCCGCCCGATCATAGGTGTTGGCGATGCCGATCACCGCCTGGTGGCGCGCCGCGGCGCGGCTCAAAGTCACGCCCGAGGACATCGAGAAATCCATCGCGCCCGAGATCACCGCATTGGCCGATCCGATGCCCTGGATCATCTGTTCTTTGACCTCGAGCCCGACCTCCTTGTAGATGCCGGCGTCCTGCGCGACATAGGCCGAGGCGAAGATCGCGGCGATTGCCGGCAGCGCGAGGCTGGTCTTCTCGAGCTGCTGCGCCTGGGCCGGCAAGGCGGCGGCGAGGCCAATAAGAGCCGTGAGGCCAAGCCGGCGAAACGAGATCATCAAAACCTCCCGAGATATTTCTGTCCTTGCGCGGGGGTGTCCCGCCGCGCGGCCGACAGCATGCCCGCCTTTGCTCCAAGCGACAAGCCGGATGAGGCCGGGACGGATCGCGTCTGCCGCCCCCTTGGGCGGCGATTGCCGGCGATGGCACTTCGGCGATAGACTTGGGCCGATCGGCGGCGGGGGAGCAGGCTCATGGCTGAAATCCTTGGAATCGGAACGACGCATCATCCCTCGCTCACGGGCACGGACGAGGCCTTCGCCCAGACCTGGCAGCGCATCGTCAACGCGCCGCGTGTCGATCAAAAATGGCGCGACCGCAAGAACTGGCCTCCGGGCATGCTCGACGAGGTCGGCAACGATATGGGGCTCGCCGCGGGCAAGCGCTACCGCGAGCGCATGTGGTCGAATTTCCGCAAGCAACGCAAGATCATCGACGAATTCAAGCCGGATTTCATCGTCATCATCGCCGACGATCAGTACGAGAATTTCAAAGAGACCATCATCCCGCCCTTCTGCGTCTACGGGCTCGATCACGATTTCGAGCAGGAGGTGTGGAGCCACGGCTATATGGGCAAGCAGACCAATTACTGGGGCGAGCCGCATGATTGGAAGATGCGCATCCATGGCCATCGCGAGGGCGCGAAGTACCTGACCGCGGGGCTCATCAATCGCGGCGTCGCCATGCCCTATGCCTACAAGCTCCTGCACTCGCCGATCCTCGCGCATGGCTTCAACTACACCGTGCTCTATCTCGATTGCGATCGGCACGGCTTCCCGCATCCGGTCATCCCCTTCCATGTCAATTGCTATGGCAGCGCCGTAATCAGCGCCGAGGGCGCATTCGCGCATCTCTTCAAGGAGCCGGTGCAGCAAGGGCTGCCCGATCCGCCCGGCCCCAACCCTCAGCTCTGCTACGAGGTCGGCGCCAAGATGGCGGAAGCCCTCGCCGAAAGCCCCTATCGCGTGGTGATCATGGCGTCGTCGAGCTGGTCGCATTGCTTCCTCTCGACCAACACGGGCTATGTCCTCCCCGATTACGAGTCCGACCGGAAGATGCTGGCGGCGCTGAAAGAGGGTGATTACGAGACCTGGCGCAAGCGCACGATCGAGGAGGTCGAGGCCGCGGGCCACCACGAGCTCCTCAATTGGCACGTGCTCGCCGGCGCGATGGGCGCCTTGAAGCGCAAGCCGCAGATCCTCGACTATGTCGAGACCTTTATCTTCCAGTCGGACAAGTGCTTCGCGGTGTTCCCGCCCGACTGAAGCGCTTTAACGCGGCTTGCCCGGCGGGCCATCGAGCTGCTTCTTGGCGTCGGCGATGAGCGTCAGATCGACATGGCGCGGCGCCACGTCGATCCGCGCCGGCAGCATCTTCATGCGGAAGGCGAGATCGATGTCGCGCTGGATTGGCGGGATCACCGGCACGAGATCGGGCGAGCGATAGACGTCCTCGTTGGTGAAGGCGTAAGCAAGCGCCTGGGCCGATTGCTTGGTGAAAGCCTCGGTGATGCCCAGCGCCTCCTGGCGGTTGCGCGGATCGAGGAACCAGCGGATGGCCGCCATTTGCCCGGCGAGCAAATCGACCGCCGCCGCGCGATGCGCGGCGATGAAATCCGCCTTCATCGCCCAGAACAGCACCTGATCGGGCTCGCCCCCGACCGCGTCGGTGGTGGTGAAGAGCGGCCGGTAGTGTCCGGTCGCGAGGAAATCGTGATTGAACTGCACCATCACCGGCGCGATATCGGCCTTGCCGCTTTCGAGCATCGGCAGCATATGGCCAAAATCGGCCTCGATCTCGACGAAGTCGGTATCGGCGAGGCCGTGGCGGCGCATGGTCTCGCGCAGAAACATGTCGGTCGTGGCGCCGTGCGCGTTGACGATGGCGGTGTGGCCCTTCATGTCGGCAAAGGTCTTGATCGGCCCATCCTTCCGCACCGCCCACCAGCTCGAATAATGCCCGGTCTGGCCGCCATCCTGCGCGATATCGGCGACGATGCGCGGATCGAGATGCGCGTTGGTGACGGCGAGCGCCAAGGCCGCGGGGCCGAAGGCCGCGACCTCGATCTCGTTGGAGGCAAAGGCCTGAATCTGCGGCGGCGAGCCGCGGAAGCGCATCGGCTCGTAGGTATAGGTCTCGTTGAGATGCAGGAAGAGCTCGGGATGGACCTTGGCGAGCTCGGCGACGAGCGGCGTCATCTGCGTCGGCACTTGCGCCCAGCCGATGCGGATGTGAACCGGATCGGCCGCAGCGGGGCTGGCGAGCGAGGCCGCAACGAAGGCGGCGATGATGGTTCTTTTCATGGCTGTCCTCCCTTGGGGCGCGGCTGCGCGCGCGCCGCCTTCTCGGCCCCGAGTGTATCCCAGGCGCCGCTCCCTGCCGAACCCGTTTTCGGATGCTTGGCCTTGTCAGCCGCCCCGCGCTCGCCCGGACAGAGTCCCGCGCCGGCCGATCGCGATCGGCTGAAGGCGCATCTGCAGGCGACAATGGCGCGCGACGCCGCCGGTCATGTCACCAGCGGCGCTTTCGCCAATGCCGTCAAGGGCCGCGTTCCGGTTTAGCGCGCGTTCGAAGCCATTTGCTTCACGGCCATGTCCACGTATTTGTTGGTGAACATGTTCGTGAAGTCCTTCTGCGCTTCGTCCTGACGCAGAATGCCGCCGAAGATCATCAGCTTCTGCGTGTTCTCGAATGCGGCGGCGTCGTAGCGCGGCACCTCCGGCATCGCCTTCACCAGCACTTTCAGCGCCTTTTCGATATCCGATTGGTTTGCGCCGGGCATGCGCTTCAGGGCGATCTGCAGCGCTTCCTTCTGATGCTCGTGAATGAATTTGTGCGATTCGACATAGCCGTGCGCGAGCTTGGTGCAGATCGATTCATGATCGTTGCAGAAGCCCTGACGTGCCGTCGTCGTGGTCGCGATGGTGGGGGTCAGCTCCGGCAGTTCGGTGATGGCGTTCACCAGCATGCTCGCCGCATTCTCCCGCTCGGCGGTCTCGACCCAGGGATAGTTGAGCATCGCCGCGTCGATCGAACCCGATTTCAGCGCCGCGATCGCCTCGGTCGGTTGCATATAGACCTCGGTCATATCGGTTTTGGCATTGAGGCCGGCCTTGCCGGCGTAATAGCGCAGCAGGATGTCCACCACGGTGTTCGGCGAATCGACGTTGACCTTCTTGCCCTTCAAGGCCGCGACGCGCTCTTTGAGCGAGCCTTTCCAGTCGAGCTTGGGAAAGGACGCCTTGCGCGCCATAAGGGCGAAGGCTTCGTGGTTGGCCATTTCGGCGATCCCCAGCATGTGGCGTCCGCGGATATTGCCGCGGATGAGGCTCGGCCCGGACTGCACGGCGAAATCGACGCTGCCCGCCAGCATCGCATTGGTGGAGCCAATGCCGGTGATGTTGTGCAGATCAACCTCGAGGCCGAGCTTTTTCCACATGCCCGTATCCTCGGCGACGTAGACAGGCAGGAAGGTGATGGTCGTCGCCGGCAGGGCGATCGAGGTGTGCTCGACCGTGTCGGCTTGCGCCGGACCGCCGAGCGCGATGGCGCCCGTCACGGCCGCGGCGAGCGCAGTCACTCGAAGGATGGTCTTCATGGCTTTCTTGCTCCCTTTTGCACCGCTGTTCGCGAGGCCCATACCGCGCGCCTCGCCCGCGCCCTCAAATCGTCATGTCGCGCGATACCGGCCGCCAGGCGAGCGAGCGCGCCTGCACCCGCTTCAGCGCCGCGTTGACGCCGATGACCAGCACCGTCACGATCACCGCGCCCGCGACGACCCCGGTGGTGTCGTTGAGCGAGCGCGCATTCTGGATGTACCAGCCGAGGCCGGAATCGGCGGCGATGAACTCGCCCACCACCGCACCCGAAAGCGCGCGCGGCAAGGCGATCTTGAGACCGGAGAAGAGAAACGGCTTTGTCGTATTCCACACGATCTCGCGCGTGACCGCCCATTGGCTCGCACCCGCGACTCGCAGCATGGCGACGAGCCGCGGATCGATGCTGAAAATGCCGGCGAGGCCGTTATAGAACATGAGGAAAAACACGATCGAGGCGACGAACACCACCTTGGTCGTGACGCCGATGCCGAACCACAGGATGAAGAGCGGCGCGAGGGCGAGCTTCGGCAAGCCGAAAGCCGCCGAGATCAGCGGGTCGAGCGTTGTCATCAGCCGCGGCGAGAGGCGCAGGAGGAAGGGCAGCGCCGCACCCGCCGCGCCGCCGATGGCCATGCCCGCCGTCGCTTCGCCTAATGTGATAAGCGTGTCGCGCGCGAGCTCGCCCGAGACGGTGAGCTGCCAAATGCGCTCGAGTGTGTCGACCGGGCCCGGCAGCCACGTGGCGCCCATGACATTCGAGCCGAATTGCCACATCGCCAAGAAGGCGACGCCCAGCGCGATCCGCCCAAGCGGGATGAGGCTGCGTCTGACGCGGCGGCCCGTCGGCGCGCGGAGGACGGCGACCGTCATTGAATTTCCCTTCTGACGGTCTCGAAAATGTCGCCGAACCCCTCGAGCTTGTAGAGATTGCCGAGATCGCGCGGCCGCCGGATCTCGATCGGGTGTGCGGCGACGATCTTCGCCGGCGATTTCGACAGCACCAGCACGCGGTCGCCGAGCGAGATCGCCTCGCCGATGTCGTGCGTCACGAAGACAATCGTCTTGCGGCCGAGATTCCAGAGGCGCAGCAGATCCTGTTGAAGCTGGGTCCGCGTCTGGGCATCGACCGAGCCGAAAGGCTCGTCCATCAGAATGATCGGCGGGTCATAGGCGAGCGTGCGGATGACCGAGGCGCGCTTGCGCATCCCGCCCGAGAGCTCGTGCGGGTAGTAGCGCTCGAAGCCCGCGAGATTGGTCGCTTGCATCAACTCGTCGACCCGGCGTTTCGCCGCGGCGTCGAACCGGCCTTGGAGCTTCAAGGGGAAAGTCACATTGTCGATCAGCGTGCGCCAAGGCAGAAGATTGTCGTCCTGAGTGACGTAGCCGATTTGGCCGTTCCAGCCCGGATTGAGCGCGGCGCCGTTCGCGGTCTCGATCAGCTGGCCGCGGAAGTAGATCTCGCCGCCGCTGGCATTGTCTACCTGGGCGATGATGTTGAGGAGCGTCGACTTCCCCGCGCCCGAGGGGCCGACCACGGTCAAGAATTCGCCGTCCGCGACATGGAAGGAGAGATCGGCGAGAATCCAGGGCGCCTCCTCGTCGCGCGTGCGCGGCGGAAAGCGCTTGGCGAGGTCTTTGACCTCGAGCATCGGCGCAACGCTCACGTTCCCACCACCCGCGTGCTCATGCCCTGTTGTGGCGGGCGCCAGCGCAACAGCCAACGCTCGGCCCGCGCGACCAGGAGATTGATCGCGACCACCAGGAGCGTCAGTGTCACGAGCCCGACGAAGACGATCGTGGTGTCGAAGTCGGTGGCGCCGGAATTGATCATGAAGCCGAGCCCGCGATTGGACGAGATGAGTTCACCCACCACCGCCGCCCCGATCGAATAGGGCGCGGCGATGCGAAATCCGGCGAAGATGTAAGGAATGGCGCCGGGCCAGACGACGTGTCGGGCGATGTCGCGCTCTTTCGCTCCGAACACGCGCACGATGTTTACATATTGCGCGTTGACGGCGCTGACCCCGGCATTGGTCGAGAAGAAGACGAGAAAAAACACGATCGAGGCAACGAGCGCGACTTTCGGCTCGAGGTCGATGCCGAACCAGAGAATGAAAAGCGGTGCGAGGGCGAGCTTCGGTACGCCGTAGCCGCCTGCGAGATAGGGGTCGAGGATGGCGCCTCCCACCGGATGGCGGCGCAGCGCAAAGGGCAAAAGCGCGCCCGGAACACCGCCGAGCAGCGCGCCATAGAAGGCTGCCTTCAGCGTGTATTCCGCGTTGAAGGCGAGGTCGCCGTTGCGTAGCTCCTCGATGAATACCATCAGCACGCGCCACGGGCTCGAGAACCAGATCGTGCCAAAATAGGCGCTGCAGGCTTGCCAGAGCGCGATGACGACGATGACCGCGATCGTCCGGTCGATCAGGACGCGACGCTTTTCTGCGTTGAAGCTGGGCAGGTGAAGGCGCGGCCGCGGCGCGCGGCTGCCGGCTCGAATTCGGATGTCGCGCGATTGTGGCGTTGCTGCCTCCAAAAGCCCGCGACCTGCCCGCGGCAATCCGCTCCCCGCTTGCGACCCTGCTCGGACAGCCCGCCGCGTGTGACGCGGATGACTGATATGACTGCGCCGCGCTTCGGCGGCCGTTATCGTTGGCTGGCGATAATAAAAATATCGCTCGGGGGTGTCAACGCGCCTGCAGTTTTCTTCGAGTGAGCCAGACTTGCAGGCGCGGCGCGAGCGCGCTGGGCGGCGGTTCAGCCTAGCCCAAGCTGGGATCGAGAATGACCTTGCCGGTGGCGGGTGAGGATTCGACCAGGCGATGCGCCGCGGCCGCCTCGCCCAACGGCATCACGCGCTCGACGAGAACGCGCATCTTGCCTTGAGCCGCGGCGTCGAGCGCCGGCATCGCGTCTTCGGGACGGCTTTGCGGGCTGCCCATGATGGTGATGCGGTGGTCGTAGACATGAAAGAAATTGACCGGCACGACCGGCCCGCCATGCGCGCCCGCAGTGACGAGGCGGCCGTCATAGGCGAGGGCCTCGATCGCGCGTGCCGTCGGTTCGGCATTGGCGATGTTGTCGTAGACCATGTCGAGCCCATGGCCTTCGGTGATGCGCATCACCTCTTGTTTGAGCGCGTGTTTTGAATAATTGATCGCATGATCGGCGCCGAGCGCGCGGCCGATCGCGGCGCGGTCATCCGAGCCGGCGCAGGCGATCACTTTTGCGCCCAAATTCTTCGCCAGCTGAATCCCGATCGAGCCGAGATTGCCGGCCGCGCCCATCACCAGCACCCATTCGCCGGCTTTGAGCTTGCCCATGTGGACGAGCAGGTTCCATGCGACCGGCGCGTGACGCGCTAGGACGCAGGCATCGGCGAAGGACACGCCCTTGGGCACGACGCAGGTCGCCGCGACCGGAGCCTTGGTGAAGCGGGCATTGCCGCCCCAGCAATGAATGCCGAACATCCGGCCGCCGCCGATATGCTGGAACACCGCGACGGTGTCGCCAATTTTCCGGTCGGTCACGCCGGGGCCCAGGGCCGTGACGATCCCCACCGGGTCGACGCCGCCAACATGCGGCAGCTGCACCTTGCGCTGCGGCTGCTTGCCGGCGCGCACCGCGACATCGAGCACGCGATTGATCGAGCAGGCGCGCACCTCGAGCGCGATCTCGCCCGGGCCGGGCACAGGATCCGGCACCTCCTCGTAGTGCAGCACTTCGGGCGGGCCGAATTCGCGATAGATCATCGCCTTCATCGCAACATTCTCCCCGGCGCGGCCGTCAATGAGAGTTCTCTTTCCCCGCCAGCATGAAGAGGCCTTGCGCCGCCAGGAGATTGGCAAGCCGACCGCGCGGATCGAGGCGATAGGCGCGGCCTTGCTCGTCCAAGGTGACGTTGCGCTCGACCGCGATCGCTTCTTCATCGCACAGATCGATGAAGTCGAGGATGGTGCAGAGATGGATGTTGGGCGTGTCGTACCAGTGATGCGGCAGCACCGGCGTGCGCGGCATGCGCCCCTCCGTCAAAAGCCGTAACCGCATGCGCCAATGGCCGAAATTCGGAAACGAGACAATCGCGTGCCGGCCGATGCGTACGAGATGGCGCAGCACCTCATGCGGATGACGCGTGGCCTGAAGCGTCTGGCTCAGCACCACATAGTCGAAAGCCTGGGTCGGATAGTCGCGCAGATCGTTGTCGGCGTCGCCTTGGATCACCGAAAGCCCGTTGCGCACGCAGGCATTGACCCCGCTTTGGCTCAGCTCCATGCCGCGGCCGTCGACATCCTTGTGATGGACGAGGAAAGACAAGAGCTCGCCGTCGCCGCAACCGAGGTCGAGCACGCGCGAGCCCGGCATGATCATATCGGCGACGAGGCGCAAATCCTCGCGCAGCGCGGTTTTCCGCGGCGTCAAAACCGCAGCGTCGGGGCTCATCGGCGGGGGCGCGCCGCGCCGCTCATCGGCGGCCGAGGCCGCGATGCTCGGCGCAGCCGGCCAAAAATCCGCGCAAGGTCGCGTGGAATTCCGGCTCGTCCAACAGGAACGCGTCATGCCCCTTGTCGGTCTCGACCTCGACGAAGCTGACATTGGCGGCAGCCGCGTTCAAGGCATGCACGATCTGACGGTTCTCGGGGGTGGGATAGAGCCAGTCGCTGGTGAAGGAGATCGAACAGAAGCGCGTCTTGGTGCCGCGGAAGGCGTTGGCCAGCACGCCGCCGTGCTCGGCCGCGAGATCGAAATAGTCGCAGGCGCGGGTGATGTAGAGATAGGAATTGGCGTCGAACCGCTCGACGAAGCTGATGCCCTGGTGGCGAAGATAATTCTCCACCTGGAAATCGGCGTCGAAGCCGAAGCTGATCGCGGCGCGGTTCTGCAAATTGCGGCCGAATTTGCGGTGCAGCGCCTGCTCGGAGAGATAGGTGATGTGCGCCGCCATGCGCGCGACCGCAAGCCCGCGCGCGGGCCGAACGCCGCGCTCGATGTAATTGCCGTTGCACCAATTGGCGTCGGCCATGATCGCCTGGCGCCCGACCTCGTGAAAGGCGATGTTCTGCGCCGAATGGCGCGCGGCGGTCGCGATCGGCACGGCGGCGAAGACGCGGTCGGGATAGGCCGAAGCCCATTGCAGCACCTGCATCCCGCCCATCGAGCCGCCGATCACGCAGAACAGCTGCTCGATGCCAAGATGATCGATGAGCTGCTTTTGCGCGCGCACCATGTCGGCGATGGTGATGACCGGGAAAGTCAAATCCCAGGGCTTGCCGGTCGCGGGATCGATCTCGGAGGGGCCGCTCGAGCCCATGCAGCCGCCCAGCACATTGGTGCAGATGAGGAAATAGCGCTCGGTGTCGAGCACTTTGCCGGGCCCGGCGAGAACGTCCCACCAGCCGGGCTTGCCGGTGATCGGATGCGGCTCGGCGACATATTGATCGCCCGTCAGCGCATGGCAGATGAGGATCGCATTGGAGCGGTCGGCGTTGAGCTTGCCATAGGTCTGATAGGCGATTGCGTAAGGTGCCAGCGCGGTACCGGAATCGAGCGGCAACGGCTCGGCCACGGTCAAGCGGAAGCCCGGCCTGTCGGTCTCGGCCGTGGCCTGCGTCGCATCGATGCGCGAATGCCCCGCCAAGGTCGGCGGGGGCGCGAAAGCGGTCATCTCCACCCTGCCAAGGGGTTGGGAAAGCGGCGCATAGCTAGGGAGGAGGGGCCTAGCCTGTCAACGGTTTCTTTGCTTTAAGCATTTTGCCGAACGATCGGTTTCGGCCGCGATTTCCGGGTCCCGATGTCCGACACGCCGCCCACGCTCGACGATTTGCGCCGCCGCATCGACCGGCTCGACGATGCGCTCCACGACGCGCTGATGCACCGCGCCGCGCTGGTGGCCGAGGTGGCGCGGCTCAAAGCCGCCGAGTCAACGCCGCCTTTGCGGCCCGGACGCGAGGCGCAGATCCTGCGCCGGCTGGTGAAGCGCCATAACGGCGCTTTTCCGAAGCCGGTTCTGGTGCGTCTTTGGCGCGAGCTCTTGTCAGGCACGACGGCGATGCAAACGAAGCTCGAGATCGCGGTGTCGGCCCCGCAAACGGGTGCGGCTTTGTGGGACCTGGCGCGCGACCATTTTGGCAGCCACACCGCGATGACGCCGCTGCGCTCGGCCGGCGAGGTGGTGAGCGCCGTGATCGAGGGACGCGCAAGCCTCGGCATCGTGCCCGTTCCGGGTCCGCGCGAGGGCGATGGCTGGTGGCGCCGTCTGATGGGGGCCGATCCGCAAAAGCCGCGCGTCATCGCGCGGCTTCCTTTCGGCCCGCGCGGCAATGCGCGGCCCGAAGACGCCGATGCCTTTGTCATCGCACGGATCGAGCCCGAGCCGTCGGGCGATGACGTAAGTCTTTACATCATCGAGACCAGCGAAGGCGTGAGCCGCACGCGCGTCATCGCCGCGCTCGCCGAAGCCGGGCTCGAGGCGGCGCGGCTTGCCGGTACCGAGCCCGGAGGCGCGCGCGATGCGCAGCTCGTCGAGCTTCAGGGCTGGATCGCGCCCGAGGATGGGCGCTTGCAGGCGGGCGCGAGGGCGATTGGCGAAAAGCTCCTCGGGCTTTCTTCGCTGGGATTCTACGCGCGGCCGCTTAGCCCCGCCGAGCTTCAAGGCGGCGCGCCGTGAGCAACTCCGCGACACCGCAGCCGCGCGCGAGCATCTTGAAGATCGCGCCCTATGTCGGCGGCGAAGCGAAGATCGCCGGCATCGAGCGGCCCATCCGCCTCGCCTCCAACGAAAGCGCGCTGGGGCCGAGCGCCAAGGCGCTCGCCGCCTATCACGCCGTCGGGCCGGAGATGTTCCGTTATCCCGACGGGCATTCGACCGCGCTGCGCCAGGCGCTCGCCCGTCAACACGGCATCGAGCCCGAGCGCATCGTCTGCGGTCTCGGCTCGGACGATCTCATCCATCTCATTGCCGAGGCTTATGCCGGCGAGGGCGATGAGGTGATCTACGGCCGTCACGGCTTCTCGATCTACCCGATTGCGGCGATGACGGTTGGCGCGACGCCCGTGGCCGCGCCCGAGAAGAACCTGACCTTCGACGTCGATGCGGTGCTGGCGCGAGTGACGCCCAAGACCAAGCTCGTCTTCATCGCCAATCCCAACAATCCGACCGGCACCTACATCCCGCGCGCCGAGCTCGAGCGGCTCCATGCCGGGTTGCCGACATCGGTGGTCCTCGTCATCGACGCCGCCTATGCCGAATTTGTCGTGCGCGACGATTACGAATCGGGCCTCGCTCTCGCCGCGCGCGCGCCCAATGTGGTGATGACGCGCACCTTCTCGAAAATCTACGCGATGGGCGGCTTGCGCTTGGGCTGGAGCTACAGCAGCGCCGAGATCGCCGATGTGCTCAACCGCATTCGCGGCCCGTTCAATGTCAACATGGCGGCGCAGGCCGCCGGCGTCGCCGCGCTCGAGGATGTTGCGGCGACCGAGCGCGCGCGCGAGCACAACGACGTCTGGCGGCCTTGGTTCACGCGCGAGCT
>DATEKH010000082.1:0-17461 GCA_035277525.1 Allostellaceae bacterium | reverse complement strand
ATCCAAAGTGGATGCCGCGGTCAGAGAGGCCTAGGACCGACTCCTCAAGCTAACGGCAAGAGACGGTCGCTCTGGATTCGAGCGACGGCTTTTCGACGCGCCACGCTTTCTTGATTTCGCTTCGCACGACGCTCGCGCGCTCGCTGTGCTACCGGCTTTTGCTTTCGCTTCGCATGATGGCGCGACGCTGAAGATTCGCGTCGCGCCTATGCTACGCGTTGCCCCTCTGCTCGCGCCAGAAGTCGAGCTTTTCCTGGGAGACGCGATCGGAGAAGCTGAACAGCACGGCGTCGGACGAGGCCTGGTGCTCATAAAAGAGCCAGCTCGGCGCGGTGAACACGTCGTGCGGGCCCCATTCGAAGACCTCGCCGTTGATCGTGGTCTTGCCCGCGCCCTCGACGCAGACGAACACCGTGCCGTCGGTCGAGCGGTAGGGCATGGTCTTGAAGCCCTTGGGCAGGAGCTGCATCCAGGTCGAGATCGTCGGCATCGCCCAGCCGCCATCGATCGGGTTGACGTATTTCATCTTGTAGCCGAAGCACGGATCGGCCTTGTAGAACCGCGCCAGCCGGTCGAGCGCCTCGCGCGTGCGCGTATAGGGATAGTTGAAGATCGGCGTGGTCTTGCTCGGCGCCTCGTAATCGACCGGCAGCAGATTGTAGGCGAATTCGGCCTCGGCCGCGCCTTCGGGTCGCGTCACCGGGTGGGTCTTCTCGGGCCAGCCCTCGCGGAAGCCCGCATCCATCAGGTTGACGAGATGCATGTCGAGCCCGTCGAGCCAAACCATCGGCTGATCGCTCAGATTGCCATGGTCGTGCCAGGTCCAGGAGGGGGTGATGACGAAATCGCCGGGCGACATCATGGTGCGCTCGCCCGAGACCGCGGTATAGGCGTTCTTGCCGTCGATGACGAAGCGCAACGCCGAGGCGACGTGGCGATGCGCCGGCGCGACCTCGCCCGGAAGGATGATCTGCAATCCCGCAAAAAGGCTGCGCGTGATGCGCGACTCGCCGTGCATGCCCGGATTCTCGAGCACGAGAACGCGGCGCTCCGCCTCTTCGGCCGAGATGATCTTGCACGCCTCCATCAGATAGGGCCGCACCTCGCTCCATTTCCAGATCGCCGGGACGCAGGGGCTTTTCGGCTCATCGAGCACGAGGTTGCCGAGCACGCGCCAGAGGGGGGCCAGGTTCTTCGTGCCCGCCCGACCATAGAATTCCACGCGGCCTTTTTCGGCTTCACGGTTTACCGTATGAGCGAAGCCATCATCTGCCATGGGGTGTCTCCTCGCGAGCGGGCGCCGGCGCCGGGAAAGCGGCCGAATTCGGCGCAAAATCACGTATTTCTGGTGGGGATATTGGGCCGCGCGGCTCAGGAGTCAAGCGCGGCTAAAGCACGCTTCAGGGCCGCGGAAACGGTCGCCGCGGCGGCCCGCCGAGCGCGCTGCCGGTGGTGATGCGATTGTAGATGGCGTTGATCAGCGCACCGAGAAGGATCAGCACCGGGATCGCCAAAGCGAAGGACAAGCGTAGCGGCCCGCGGGACATGAACACGCGCGCCACCGCGAGCGCGATGTCGGCGAGGATGATCGTGGTCCAAAGAATTGTCGCGAAGCCTGCGTTCAAGGCCGATTCTCCGCACAGCCATCACGGCCTCGACGCCAAGTTTATGGACCTGTCAAAAAAGATTCAACGCCGCCGCTGCCATAAAATCCGTTGTCCAGCGCTATCGGTGGGCGGAAACAACCCATCGCGCCGCCGATCCTGCGGTGGGGTGCGCTTGCGTCGCGCCCGAAGCGGCGGGATACTTGAGCCCGTCGTGGGGAACGCATCGAAGCAGCAGAAAGTTTCACGGTGACGACCGGCTCCGAGCCCGGCCCGACCATCGCCGGCCGACATCTCACGCCCGAGCTCATGCAGAATCTGCGCGACGCCGCGGCGAAGACCGGGGTCGATTTCGAATTCCTGGTCGCGCAGGCGAGCGTCGAGAGCGGGTTTCGCAGCAAGGCGCATGCGACGCGCGGCAGCGCCGCCGGTATCTTTCAGTTCACTGGCCCCACCTGGCTGCAGATGATGCACGCGCACGGCGCAAAATACGGCCACGCGGATTTGGCGGCAGCGGTGAAGCTTGCACCCAACGGCACGTTCGGCGTCTCGGACAAAGCGGCCTTGCAAAGAATTCTCGCGCTGCGACAGGACGATCGGCTGTCGGCCCTCTTTGCCGGGGAATACGCCAAGGCCAACGCAGAGCGTCTCCAACGGTCGACCGGCCATCGCGCCACGGCGGCGGAGCTCCATCTCGCGCATCTTCTTGGCCCAAGCGGCGCGGTTCGCTTCTTGAAAGCGCATGAAGACGATGAGCGGCAAGCCGCGGCTAAAATCGTGCCCGCCGCAGCGCGCCAGAATCCCGCGCTGTTTTACGGACGCGGCGGCCGCACCGCGAAATCGGTCGCCGCGGTCTATCAGAAAATTCAAGAAAAGCTCGATCTGCCGCTGCGCCAGGTCGCCGAGCTCGACACGGATCAGCTGCGCCCCGCCATGGGGCTCTCTGACGGGATGCCCCAACCGCGTACCGATCGGCGCGCCTGAGGACGCGCTGCTTCGCGCGCTTCGGCCCTGCAGAGGCGATTACGCCGCCGGCAAGACCTCGCGCCGTCGGAAGCGCCAGACCGCGGCCGGCGGGAAATTGCGCCAGACGCGTTCCGCGATCTCGCCTTTGAGCCCCGATTTGCGTCGCCGCAAAGGCGAGAACGCGCCGTAGGTGTATTGGATCAAGAGGCCATTCGCGGGCAGAAGCGCGAAGCACTCCTCGACGATGCGCTGGCGCATCAGGCCCGGCATGCTGAGCAAGGGCAGGCTCGAGACGATCGCCGCAGCGTAGCCGAGCCTCAAAGGCGCGAGCAGCGCCCGCAGCTCCGCCGCATCGCCGCACAACACGGCAACGCTCGGAAACGCCGTCCGCAGCATCCGGCAGAAGGCTGGATCGCGCTCGACGACGATCAGATCCTCGCAGGGCAGCCCGGCGGCGATGAGGGCGCGGGTCACGCTGCCGGTGCCGGCGCCCAGCTCGATCACGAGCCCGCTCTCGGGCACGATCTGTTCGGCCATTGCCCGCGCCAAATACCGGCTGGCCGGGATCAGAGCGCCCACCTTGTGCGGTGCGGCAAGCCAGCGCGCGAAGAACAGCCCCTCGGGAGGCAGTCGCAGCTTGTTGAGATTCGCTCGCAGTTTCTTCATGATATTCGTCTTACGCTTGCCCCGGCAGACCGTCGCAAACCGGCCCCGCCCACTTCCGGTTATCAGCGTCGGGCGATGCTCCGGAAGCGCTAATTCGCCGTATCACATATGCAAGCGGGTAGAATTCCATGGCGCTTCGTGCCGAGCAGCAAAAGCAGAGCATAGTCGAAACCGCATCGGAACTCGCCGCCGACCGCCTGGACGCGGTGCGCGCCGATACGGTCGGCCGGTTCGTTGCGCAATTCTATGCCCGGGTCTCGCCTGCCGATCTCGCCGATCGGACGGCCGAGCAACTCTTCGGCGCCGCCTCCGCGCTGTGGGAATTCGCGCAGCGCCGCCCGCCGCAAACCGCGAATGTGCGCGTCTTCAACCCGCCATCGCCGGACCAGGGGCCGGCACGCCGCACAATCGTCGAGATCGTCAATGACGACATGCCGTTCCTCGTCGATTCGGTCAGCATGGCCGTCAATGCCGAAGGTGGCACGATCGATCTCATCGTCCATCCGGTCCTTCGCGTCGATCGCGACGAGACCGGCAATGTGACGCGTCTCTATGAGCCGGGCGAGCCGGGTGGACATTCCGAATCCGTCATGCATGTCGAGATCGGGCTGCTGCGCGATCCGGCGCGGCTGAAAGCGATTGCGACGCGGCTCGACGCCGCGCTCACGCAAACGCGCGCGGCAGTCGCGGATTGGCGCAAGATGCGCGACGCTCTGGCGCAATCGCGGCGCGAGCTTCAGCGCAGCAAGCCGCCGGTCGTCAAGGCCGAGTTCGACGAGGCGCTCGATTTCCTCCATTGGCTCGACGACGACAATTTCACCTATCTCGGCTACCGCGAATACCGCTTCGCGCCATCGGCCGAGCTCGGGATTGCGCCGGGCCTCGGCATTCTGCGCGACACCGCGTATCGCGTGTTCGACGGGTTGAGAGATTTTGCCACTCTGCCGCCCGACCTGCAGGCTTTCTTGCGCACGGCGCGGCTCCTGCTCGTCAGCAAATCGAGCGGCCGCGCGGTCATTCACCGCCCCGTCCATATGGACGCGATCGGCGTCAAGCTCTTTGGCGAGCATGGCGAAGCGGTCGGCATGCGGCTCTTCCTCGGCCTTTTTACCTCTCAGGCCTATCGCCGCTCGGCGCGCTCTGTTCCGCTGCTGCGCGGCAAGGTCGCGAGCGTGCTCGCTCGCAGCGGTCTCGATCCCGCGAGCCATGACGGCAAAGCGCTCGCGCATATTCTCGAGACCTTGCCGAGGGACGAGCTGTTCCAGGCCTCGGAGAAAGATCTCTATGATCTCGCCGCCGGCATCCTGCGCCTTCAGGAGCGGCAGCGCGTCGCGCTCTTCACGCGGCGCGACCCGTTCGGCCGGTTCGTTTCCTGCTTCGTCTTCGTGCCGCGCGACCGTTACGACACCGCGCTCAGGCAAAGCTTTGCCGCGATCCTCGAAAACGCTTTCGCCGCCAAAGTCGAGAGCTTCAATACGCTGCTCGACGATTCGGCGCTCGCGCAGGTCCATTTTGTCCTGCGCGCGGCGGGAAGCTTGCCCGACCTCGACACCGAAGCGCTCGAGCACCGGCTCGTCGAGGCCGCGCGCGGCTGGGCGGAGAAACTCGCGGAGGCGCTGATCGAGAACGCGGGCGAGGAGGCGGGCCTGGCGCTTGGCGCGCGCTATGGTGCCGGTTTTCCCGCGGGCTATCGCGAACGCTACACGCCTGCGGCAGCGGTCGCCGATATCGCGCGCCTCGAAGCGGTGAGACAAGGCGCACCGCTCGCCTTGAGCCTTTATCGCCTGCCCGAGGCTGCGCCCGGCGAATTGCGGTTCCGGATTTTCCGCGCAGCGGCGCCGTGCTCGCTCGCCGATGTTCTGCCGGTGCTGGAGAATATGGGGTTGAAGGCGATCACCGAAGCCCCCTTCGAGATCGTGGTCTCGGGCGCGGCGCAGCGGTCGGCCTGGATTCAAGATTTCGGCTTGCTGTCGACGCTCGGCGATTTCGATCTCGCCAAGGAGCATCTTCGTTTCGAAGACGCATTCGCCCAGGTCTGGGCCGGCGCGATGGAAAATGACGGCCTCAACCGCCTGGTGCTCGCGGCCGGCCTTGATTGGCGCCAGGTCACGGTGTTGCGGCTTTATGCCAAGGCGCTGCGCCAAGCGGGCTCGACCTATAGCCAAGCCTATATGGAGGACGCTCTCGCCCGCCACCCGGCGATCGCGGCGTGTCTCGTCGCGCTGTTCGAGGCCCGGTTCGATCCGCGCCTGGCCGAGCGCGCCGTGGCCGAGACGACGCGGCGCGTTGCCGAGATCGAGCGCGAGCTCGACGAGGTCGAAAGCCTCGATGAAGACCGGATCCTGCGCAGCTTCCTGCGCCTCGTCGCCTGCTCGCTCAGGACCAACTACTTTCAGCGCGCGCCCGACGGCGCGCCGAAACCCTATCTCTCCGTCAAGCTCGCGAGCCGCGAGATCGAGTTCCTGCCGCTGCCGCGACCGCTTTGCGAGATTTTCGTCTACAGCCCGCGCATGGAGGGCGTTCATCTGCGCGGCGGCAAGATCGCGCGCGGCGGCATCCGCTGGTCGGACCGCAAAGAGGATTTCCGCACCGAGATCCTGGGCTTGATGAAAGCCCAGATCGTGAAGAACGCCGTCATTGTGCCGACGGGCTCGAAAGGCGGCTTCGTCGTCAAGCGCATGCCGGCTCAGCGCGACCGGCAGCAAGCCGAAGGCATCGAGTGCTACAAGACGCTGATGCGCGGCATGCTCGACCTAACCGACAATATCGTCGGCGGCGCCGTGGTCGCGCCGCCGGATGTGGTGCGCCATGACGGCGACGACCCTTATCTCGTCGTCGCGGCCGACAAGGGCACGGCGACGTTTTCTGACATCGCCAATGCGATCGCCGAGGAATATGGCTTCTGGCTCGGCGATGCTTATGCCTCTGGCGGCTCGGCGGGCTACGACCACAAGGCGATGGGAATCACCGCGCGCGGCGCCTGGGAGCTCGTTAAGCGCCACTTCCGCGAACTCGGCCGCGACATTCAGCGCGCCGATTTCACCTGCACCGGCGTCGGCGACATGTCGGGCGACGTGTTCGGCAACGGCGCGCTGCAATCGCCGCACATGAGGCTGATCGCGGCGTTCAACCATCTGCATATTTTCATCGATCCCGACCCCGAGCCGGCCGCCTCTTTCGCCGAGCGGAAAAGGCTGTTCGCGCTGCCGCGCTCGAGCTGGACCGATTACGACAAGGCGCTGCTATCGGCCGGCGGCGGCGTGTTCGAGCGCAGCGCCAAGTCGATCGCGCTCTCGCCCGAGGCTCGCCGCGCGCTCGGCATCGCGGCAGAGCACCTGACCCCGGCGGAGCTGATCCGCGCCATTCTGCGGGCGCCGGTCGATCTCTTGTTCTTCGGCGGCATCGGTACTTTCGTCAAGGCGTCGAGCGAAAGCCATGCCGATGTCGGCGACAAGAGCAACGACGCGCTGCGCGTCGATGCCGGCGAGCTGCGCGCCAAGGTCGTCGGCGAAGGCGCCAATCTCGGCGTGACCCAACGCGCGCGCATCGAATATGCCTTGAAGGGCGGGCGCATCGACACCGATGCGATCGACAATTCCGCGGGCGTCGATACCTCGGATCACGAGGTCAATCTCAAAATCCTGCTCAATTCCGTGATCGCCTCGGGCGGGCTGACATTGCCCGAGCGCAACGCGCTGCTGCACGCGCTCACCGACAACGTCGCCGAGCTCGTGCTCCGTGACAATTACCTCCAGGGCTTGGCGCTCTCGATCGCCGAAGCGCAGGGACACGAGCGGCTCGATGCCGAAGGACGGCTTATCCGCGACCTCGAGCAGACCGGCCGGCTCGACCGCGCGATCGAGTTTCTGCCGAGCGAGGAGGCGCTCGCGGCGCGCGCGCAGGCGCGCCAGGCGCTGACCCGGCCGGAACTGTCGGTGCTCCTCGCCTATGTGAAGCACAGCCTGACGGATGATCTGATCGCGAGCGATTTTCCCGACGATCCGCAGCTTGCTGAGGATCTCTTCGCCTATTTCCCGAAGCCGCTGCTGGAGCGTTTTCGTCCGGCGATCGAAAGCCATCGCTTGCGGCGCGAGCTCATCGCCACGGTGGCGGCGAACGACCTCGTCAATCGCACGGGCATCACCTTTATGCGCGAAGTCGGGGCGCGGTCGGGGCGCCGCGCCGGCGATGTCGCCCGCGCCTACATGATCGTTCGCCAGATTTTCGATCTCGACGCGCTCTGGGCCGAGATCAATGCGCTCGACAACAAGGTCTTGGCCAAGACCCAGATCGAGCTGTTCCGCGCCGCCTTGCGCCTCGTTGAGCGCGCCACCGCGTGGTTCCTGATGGGCACGAAGCTCGACATCGAGGCGCAAATCGCCGCCTTTCGGCCGGGCGTCGCCGGTCTCGCCGAGCAGATCGCCGAGATTCTGCCCGAGACCCATTGGGCGGAGTTGCAGCGCCGCGCCGCCGCCTTTGCGAGCGAGGGCGTGCCCGCGGGATTGGCCGAGCGCGTCGCGCGGCTCGATTTCCTGCTCTCCGCGGTGGACATCGTGCGGCTCGCGACCGCGGCCGGCAAAGACGCGGTCGAGACCGGCAAGCGCTTCTTCGCGATCGGCTCGCGCTTCAGGCTCGACGCGCTGCGCGTGGCCGCGCGCAAGCTCGCCGCCGAGACGGAATGGCAGAAGCTCGCGATCGCGGCCTTGATCGAAGATCTCTACGCCGATCAGGCCGCGCTCACCGGACACGCCATAGCCGGCGAAGGGGATTTCGCGGGCTGGATCCATGGCCATGCCGCGGATCTCTCTCGGCTCGAAGCCTTGGTGCGCGAGATCGAGGCCGCGGCTCAGCCCGATCTCGCGATGCTGACGGTCGCAACCCGCGCGCTGAGGGAATTCCTGGTCGATTGACGGGCCCGCCCGCGCGGGCCCCCCACGGCCTCAATCGATGACGGCGATGCCCTGCACTTCGACGAGGAGCTCGGGCCGCGCCAGGCCGGCCACGGTGATGAGCGCGCTCGCCGGGAAGTTGTCGCCGAAAATCTCGCGCCGCAGCTGGGTGAAACGGTCGCCATAGCGCGCATCGGTGATGAAGACGGTCATCGTCACCATGTCGGCGAGCTTGCCGCCCGCCTCCTCGAGCGTCTTGCCGAGCGCCGCGAAGATCGCCCGCACCTGGCCGTCGAAATCGCCGGTCAAGGGTTTGCCCGCCGCATCGACCGAAACGGTCTGGCCTGCGAGAAAGACGAGCGTGCCGCCTTGGGTAATGACCGCGGGCGAATAGGCGCGCGTCTGGGTGACGTCGCGTTTGATGTAGCGGCGAGAATGCGGCATGGCGGTCCTCCTTGAGCTCCTGTGTCTCGCTTCGCACGACGCCCGCGCGCTGAGTTCGCACGCGAGCTGTGCTACGCGCCCTCTTGGCTTCGCACGACACTCGCGTGCTGAGTTCGCACGCGAGCTGTGCTACGCGTCGCCACGATTCATCCGGTTCTCGACCAAATCCTTCACCACCAAGGGATCGGCGAGCGTCGAGGTGTCGCCGAGTTGGTCATGCTCGTCCGCGGCGATTTTGCGCAGGATGCGGCGCATGATCTTGCCGGAACGAGTCTTGGGCAAGGCCGGCGCCCATTGGATGAGATCGGGCGTGGCAATCGGTCCGATCTGCTTCCTGACCCACTGGCCGAGCTCGCTGCGCAACGCGTCGCTCGGTTCGATGCCGAGCTTCAAGGTCACGTAAGCGTAAATACCCTGGCCCTTGATGTCGTGCGGATAGCCCACGACCGCGGCCTCGGCGACCTTCTGATTGGCGACGAGCGCGCTCTCGACCTCGGCGGTGCCGAGACGATGGCCCGCGACGTTGATCACGTCATCGACGCGCCCGGTGATCCAGTAATAGTCGTCCTCGTCGCGGCGCGCGCCGTCGCCGGTGAAGTATTTGCCCGGGAAGGTCGAGAAATAGGTCTCGATGAAGCGCTTGTGGTCGCCGAACACCGTGCGCATCTGGCCGGGCCAGCTATCGGTGAGGCAGAGATTGCCCTCGGCCGCGCCTTCGAGGACCTTGCCTTCGCCGTCGACGATCTGCGGCTTGATGCCGAAGAAAGGCCGCGTCGCCGAGCCGGGCTTCAAGGGCGTCGCGCCTGGAAGCGGCGTGATGAGGATGCCGCCGGTCTCGGTCTGCCACCAGGTATCGACGATCGGCACGCGCGAATTGCCGACGACGCGGTGATACCACAGCCACGCCTCCGGATTGATCGGCTCGCCAACCGTGCCCAGAAGCTTCAGCGAGGTGCGCGAGGTTTTGGTGACGAAATGATCGCCCTCGCGCATCAAGGCGCGAATCGCGGTCGGCGCGGTGTAGAAGATGCTGACCTTGTGCTTGTCGATCACCTGCCAGAAGCGCGAGGCATCGGGGTAATTCGGCACGCCCTCGAACATCAGGGTGGTCGCGCCATTGGCGAGCGGGCCATAGACGATGTAGCTGTGGCCCGTGACCCAGCCGACATCGGCGGTGCACCAGTAGATGTCGCCGTCGTGATAGTCGAACACGTATTGATGGGTCATCGCGGTGTAGACGAGATAGCCGGCCGTCGTATGCAGCACGCCCTTGGGCTTGCCGGTCGAGCCCGAGGTGTAAAGAATGAAGAGCGGATCCTCCGCCTTCATTTCCTCGGGCGGACAATCTTTGGATGCCTTGGCGAGCGCCTCGTGGTACCAGACGTCGCGTCCCTCGCTCCAGCCGATGCTGCCGCCGGTGCGGCGCACCACGAGCACGGTCTTGACATCGGGGCAGGATTTGAGCGCCTCGTCGGCATTGGCTTTGAGCGGCACTTTGCGCCCGCCGCGCAGGCCTTCATCCGCGGTTATGAGATAGGTCGAGCGGCAATCGAGGATGCGGCCGGTCAGGCTGTCGGGCGAGAAGCCGCCGAAAACCACGCTGTGAACGGCGCCGATGCGGGCGCAGGCGAGAATTGCGTAGGCTGCCTCCGGGATCATCGGCAGATAGATCGTTACGCGGTCGCCCTTCTTGACGCCCTGCGCCTTCATCACATTGGCGAGTCGGCAGACATTCTCGTGCAGCTCGGAAAACGAGATGTGCTTGTGCTCGTGGGGGCTGTCGCCTTCCCACAGGATTGCGGTCTGATCGGCGCGCGTCGTCAAATGCCGGTCGATGCAGTTATAGGAGGCGTTGAGCGTGCCGTCCTCGTACCATTTGATCGACACCTCGCCCTTGAAGGAGGTGTTCTTCACCTTGGTGTAGGGCTTGATCCAATGAAGCCGCTTGCCCTGCTCGCCCCAAAACTTCTCGGGATTGGCGATCGATTCCTCATAGAGCTTGAAGTAACCGCCCTCGTCGATCCAGGCGCCGGCGGCGGCGGTGGCGGGGACGGGTATGACGCTCGTATCCGGCATGGCATGCCTCCCATTGGCTTTATCCAACTAAAATAAACCCGGCGCCGGCGGCCAACAAGCGCCAGGGTTTACCGCCCCTTTACCATGATTTGCGAGATTGTGGCGATGGCCACCTCGGCGCTCTCGGGCGTTCTTTCTCCTCAGCAGATCGCGGTGCTGCAGCAGGCCCGCGCCGCGCTTGCGCGCTCGGTCTCCGTCCCGGGCGCGCCGGCGGGGACCGCGCCGAGCGCCGCGAAATCCGACCCGCCCTTGTCCGTCGCACCGCGCAGCCGCGGCCAGATCGTCAACATCGTGGTGTGAGGCGCCGGCCGCGGCGAATTACGGGTTTGTAACTTGCGGCAGCCTGTGAAAATTCGGCATTAGACAGCGAGGAGACGGAGCGCCGCGAGGCGCGCGTCGACAGACCAATGACATTGCAGCAAAGGCTTATCGCCGTCGTTTTCGCTTTGGGTTTCTCCGTGCCGGCGGCTTTCGCGGCCCAGCCGGTTCCGCTGGCCGCGGGCAAGATCGAATTTCACGTTTGCCGCGTCCCGGGGATGGATACTTCGAGCAGTTACCAAACAATCGGGATTCCGGCCGGCACCGAATATGACGAGAGCCATCCGGCACTCGAGGACGCGGACGCCGCGCAACCGGCGAAGCCGCGCCCCTTTCTCTCGGTCGTGACGACCGAGGCCGAGGCGCTGCCCGCCAATGGCTATTGCGTGACCGTGCCGGTGAAGCCGCGCGGCGATGCCGACGAAGCCGCGATTCGCGCGAGCGTCGGCGCGATGTTCGAGCCCAACGCCAATTGGCGCAAGGCGGCCGCGCAAGGCCCGATCAATCTCACCTACGGCTATTGGCAATCCGCCCAAGACTAGGCGGCATGAAAGCGTATACTTGCCTGCCACCAGCTCGGCAGGGAGGGGCGCCATGCGCTTGAAAGACAAGGTTGCGATCGTCACGGGCGGCGGCTCGGGCTTTGGCGAGGCGATCGCCAAGCGTTTCGCCGAGGAAGGCGCAAAGCTCGTCGTCAACGACGTCAACGATGCCGGCGGCGCGCGTGTCGCGCGCGCGATCGAAGCCGCGCAAGGCCAGGGCAGCGCGATCTATGTTCGTGCCGATGTCGCGCAGAGCGACGACATGGCCGCCCTTATCAAGGCGAGCCTCGATCGCTACGGCCATGTCGATATCATGGTCAACAATGCTGGGATCACCCATGTCAACCAGCCGATGCTCGAAGTCGGCGAGGAAGAGTTCGACCGCATCTTCGCCGTCAATGTGAAGTCGATTTACCTGAGCGCGCGCCACCTCGTGCCGGTGCTGCGTCGGCAAGGCAAGGGCGGCTCCATCATCAACACGGCCTCGACCGCCGGTATTCGGCCGCGGCCCGGCCTTGTCTGGTATAACGGCTCCAAGGGCGCGGTGATCAACTTGACCAAGGGCATGGCGGCCGAGCTCGGGCCCGACAAGATCCGCGTCAACGCGCTTTGCCCGGTGGCGGGCGACACGCCGCTGCTGCCGAGCTTTTTGGGCGGCAATACCGAGGCGCATCGCCAGCGCTTCGTCGCGACCGTGCCCTTGGGGCGTCTCTCGACGCCCCAAGACGTCGCCAATGCCGCTCTCTATCTCGCTTCCGACGAGGCCGAATTCATCACCGGCGTCGCGCTCGAGGTCGATGGCGGGCGTTGCATCTAAACCGCCCCCTCCCTTAATCGGCGGGCGGGGGGTGATGCTCACGCCAGCTTTCCCTTGCTGACGCTGCCGTCGTAATCGACGGTCCAGTATTCGCTCTCGAACGCCTTGCCTTCGAGCCGCGCCGCCAGCCATTCGGCCTGCACCTCGCGCGGGTTGGGCCCCTTGGTCGAGGCGGTAGTGAAGGCGATGCTGTGATTGCCGCCTTTATAGACGATGAGCTGCTTCGGCCCGCCGAGCGCCTTGACAAAGGCCTCGGTATATTCGAGCGGACAGAGCTGATCGTATTCGCCGCAGGCGACGAAATAGGCGCCCTTGATCTTCTGCGCATAGCCGTTCCAGTCGATCGTCTTGCGGAACGCATCGAACTCGCGCTCATCGGTGATGCCCGACATGAACATGAAGCGCTTTTTGAAAGTGGGCGAAGCCTGGTTGAAGATGGTCTCGCCGCCCGGCTCGTAGCAGGTGCCGGTGATGGCGCAGGCCTTGAAGCGCCGGTCGCCCGCCATCATGATCGCCGAGAAGAACGAGCCGAAACTGACCCCGGTCATGCCGATCTTCGTGGCATCGAGTTCGGGACGCTTCGCGATCCAGTCGCAAACGAGCTTGCCGCACTGGGCCCAGCCGGGCACGTCGACATAGATGCCGCGCAAGGGCGGCTCCCAATAGCCGGGCCCTTCGAAGGCGAGCACGGCATAGCCGCGCTTCAAGAAGCGGTCGTCCTTCAGCGCGACGGAGCGCTCCTTGAAGCCGTCCATGCCCGAGACCACGACGATGACCGGCACCTTGCTGCCGGCCTGGTAATTGGGCGGCAGATGGAAGATCGCCGGCAGAGTCTTGCCGCGATAGGGCAGCTCGATCCATTCGATGTGATGATCCGCGACCGAGATGAATTTCTTATAGTTCTCGAGCTTCTTCGCGTTCTGCATCTTGATCTGCGCGTTGACCTCGTCGATCGTCCACATCGCCGAGGCCCAGTAATTCGCGGCGAGATAGTAATGCTCGCGCGCCGACTCTTTGTTGCCGGCCGCTTCGGCCTCCTTCGCCTTGGCCTCGCGCGCGGTGGCGAGCGCTTCGAAGGCCGGCGCGATGTCGCAAAGCCGCACGACGCGCTTCTTCAGCTCCGCCATTTCGGGAATCGTGCTCGGCCCGCCCGAGCCGATCACCACGCCGGTGTGGCTCTGATCCCAATCGACGCCATTCGCCTGGATGACGTTGTCGAGGATCCAGCGCTGTTCGTTGAAGCGCTTCACCACCGGCTCGCCCTTGGGGCTGCGATGCGACCAGTCGCGCTGCGCCGCATGGGTCATGTGCGGCGTCTCGGCGGCCGTCGCATCGCGGGTCGTGCCGGCGGCTGCGGCGCCCGCGGCGGCGGCAAGCGTGGCGGAGTGCAGGAAAGCCCGACGATCCATGACGTTCCTCCAAGGACGATTGTTGTTGGTCGCGCCAGGATAAACCTGGCCACGCTCAATCAACAACGGCCGCAGCTTTCGCTGCGGCCGTTGCCGGGAGCTAATTGTTGAGAGCTTCGGGCTTAAAGATCGAGCGTTCCCGGAGCGAACAGTTCTTCGACCGGGATGCGCCGCGAGATGTAGCCCTGGTCATGCGCATAGCGCACGAAGGCCTCGACGATCTTGCGGTTGGGCTTCAGCCCGTGCTGATAGGGATTGGCGCCGTAAGCCGCCTTTTGCTGCTCTTGGACGAACACCGAATCGAGATAGGAGAAGCGCTTCGGGTCGTCCTGCAGCACCTCGTCGGCGGCTTTCTGCGCATCGACGAATACGCGGAAGAGGTTCTCCGCAATCCAGGGCTCGCGCTCGGCGAGCTGCTTTTTCAAGACGAGCGTATGCGTGATCGGCATGATGCCCGTGCGCTGCACGAAGCGCTGCATCTCGCCCTGGCAATCGAGGAAGAGGCGCCGCACCCAGCTCTCGCCGCGTTCGAAGGCCGGCGTGACCGAGGTGCACCAGATCGCATCGACCTCGCCGTCCTTCAATTTCTGCTCGGGCGATTTGTCCTTGCGGATCTCGACCTTCACATTCTTCGGGATCACATAGCCCGCGCCCTCGGGCTCGTTGGTGATCCAGGTGGCCTGCTCCGGCGCGAAGCCGTAATGCTCCTTGAAGATGCCGCGGAGCCAGAGATTGACGGTATAGCGATAGCCCTGCGCGCCGATGCGCTTGCCGATGAGGTCGCT
Source organism: Allostellaceae bacterium (assembly GCA_035277525.1). Lineage (GTDB taxonomy): Bacteria > Pseudomonadota > Alphaproteobacteria > ATCC43930 > CGMCC-115725 > CAIKMD01. The sequence goes on along the minus strand of DATEKH010000082.1, from coordinate 2,945 downwards.
CGGCTTGGTGATGTTCGAATCCGCGCGCACGAAGACATAGGCCCAGACCGCCATGCGCAACGGAAAGATCGGGATGGCGACGCAGGGCTCGCCACGGTCGCGCGCCGCCACATACCAGGAGAAGGACATCTCGGCCGCGTCGTAATCCTCATAAACCGGCCGGGTGCAGAAATCGCCGATCCACGAGGTGTTGGCCTTCAAGGCGATGCCTTCGGGCTTGACCCGCCCGTCGATCAAAGGCCGCGTGCGGTCGTAATCGGCAAAGGCGATGTCGATCGGATAGAGCCCGCTCTGGCGCGTGCGTTCGCGCTCGACGATGACGGGTCCATTGTCGGGTGAGGTCATGCGGATCCTCCTCTAGGGGCGCTGGCGGCCACGAGCAATTCTATGGGGCGGACCGGGTTTAATCCAGCACCAGAACGGCCCGGCTGCACCTGCTAACCAAGCTTCCGGCCGCCCTCGTCAATGCCGGAAATGGCGCATCCCTGTGAAAACCATGGTAATTCCGGCCTTGTCGGCGGCCGCGATCACCTCATTGTCGCGCAGCGACCCGCCGGGCTGGATGACTGCGGTCGCGCCCGCCGCGATCGCCGCTTCGAGCCCGTCGGCAAAAGGGAAGAAGGCGTCCGAGGCGACCACCGACCCCTTGGCCGGGCTTTCGGCGAGCCCCGCCGCCCGCCCCGCCTCCGCGGCCTTCTGGGCGGCGATGCGCGATGAATCGACCCGGCTCATCTGACCCGCGCCGATCCCGACCGTGGCGCCCGCCTTCGCATAGACGATGGCATTCGATTTGACGTGCTTCGCCACCCGGAACGCAAAGAGCAGATCGGCGCGCTCGGTCGCGCTCGGTGCGCGCTTCGTGACGGTCTTCAAATCGTTCATGCCGATGCGCCCATCATCGCGCGTCTGCACAAGATAGCCGCCTGCGAGCGAGCGGATGGCGAGGCCCGGCGCGGCCGGATCGGGCAGCGCTCCGGCTTCGAGAAGGCGCAAATTTTGCTTCTTGGCGAGAAGCGCTTTCGCCTCCGGCGTCACCGCCGGGGCGATGATGACTTCGAGAAAGAGCTTGCCGATCGCCTCGATCAGCGCCGCATCGAGCGGACGATTGGCGGCGAGAATCCCGCCATAGGCGCTCACCGGGTCGCAGGCGAGGGCTTTCTTGAAAGCCTCGGTCAAATCCGCGCCGATGGCGACGCCGCAAGGATTGGCATGCTTGATGATGGCGATGGCGGGCGCATCGAACTCGGCGACGCATTCATAGGCCGCGTCGGTGTCGTTGAGATTATTGAAGGAAAGCTCCTTGCCTTGGAGCTGCTTGGCGGTGGCGATTCCGGGCCGCGCTTTGCCGCCGAGATAAAAGGCCGCGCGCTGGTGCGGATTCTCGCCATAGCGCAGCACCTCCTTGCGCTGTCCCGAAAGGGCGAGCGTCGGCGGGAAGGTCTCGCCAGCGAGCTCGGCGAACCAGCTTGCGATCTCCGAATCGTAAGCCGCGGTGCGCGCATAGGCGAGGCCCGCAAGCTTGCGCCGCAGCTCGAGGCTCGTCGCGCCGTCATGCGCCGCCATCTCGGCGAGGATTTCGGCGTAATCCGCGGGATCGGTCGCGATGGTGACGCCATCATGGTTCTTCGCCGCGGCGCGGATCAGCGCCGGCCCGCCGATATCGATGTTCTCGAGGCACTCCTCGAAGGAGGCGCCGCGCGCGCGGGTCGCGGCAAAGGGATAGAGATTGACGACGACCAGATCGATCGGCGCGATCCTTTGCGCGGCGATGGCATCGAGATGCGCCGGGCGATCGCGGCGCGCGAGAATGCCGCCATGGATCGCGGGGTGGAGCGTCTTGACGCGCCCATCGAGCATTTCCGGAAAATGCGTGACGGAGGTCACGTCCTCGACCGCGATCCCCGCCTCGATCAGCGCTTTGGCGGTGCCGCCGGTCGAGATCAACGCGATATTGCGCTCGCGGAGCTTCTTTGCGAAGTCCGTGAGGCCGGTTTTGTCGGAAACGGACAGCAGCGCCCGCGCGATCGGACGGGAGGCTTCGGTCATGCGCGATCCTTGGCGTTCTAAGACGCATCAATAGAGGCGAGGCCGCGCGCGATCAAGCGCCGGTCACGCGCCCGAGCAAGCGATCCGCATCCGGCGGGACGGCGTTGCCGCGCCAGGCCACGATCTGATCCGGCCGGATCAGGGCGAGATCGGCTTCGTAGAGATCGCGCAGCTCGTCTTGCGGCAGATCGACGACGCTCAGAGGCATGCCGCGCGCGGCGGCGGCTGCGACGAACGGGGCCGCGTCGGGCGCTTTCGGTCCCAGCCGCAACAGCGAGAACTCGAAGCCGAGGGCGTCATAGAGCGAGCGTCCATCGGCGAGCCAGGCATGCGGAGCGCGGCCGCCCGGAAGCGCGGTCGGCACGTAATCATTCATCCGGTCGGGCGGCGGCGCGCGGTTCTCGCCCATGATGATCGGCGAGCCGTCATAGCGCGCGCCAAAGGTGATGCCGGGAATATTGAATTCCTCGCGCACATGGCGGTTGAGATAGGCGCCGGCGCGCTCGCGCGCGGCTTCGCCTTCGGGCGTTTCGTCCTCGATTTCTTGTGGCGCCACGAATCTGCCGATCGAATCTGCGAAATAGCGCGCGAAGCCGGTGTTGCGCTGCGCGACCTGGCGGCGCTCGGTCTCGTAGGTCGCGAGAAGGCGCGGCCCGCCCCATCCCTTAACCATCGCCGCGAGCTTCCAGGCGACATTGACGACGTCTTCGATCGCGGTGTTGTAGCCGAGGCCGCCGGTTGGCGTGAAAAGATGGACGGCGTCGCCGGCCATGAAGACCCGCCCGCGCTGATAACGCTGCGCCACCAGCGAATAGCCCGCATGCCACGGGCTGCGGTTGATGATCTCGACCGGACAGGCGGCGCCGAGCATGGTTTGGAAAAGGCTGGCGCTGTCGGCA
>DATEKH010000081.1:0-3426 GCA_035277525.1 Allostellaceae bacterium | reverse complement strand
CGCGCAGATGGCGCTGGTTCTCCTGCTCGCGCCGCTCTTGACCGGCATCGTGCGCAAGGCGAAGGCGCGGCTGCAGCGCCGCCGTGGCCCCTCGATCATTCAGCCCTATCGCGATTTGGCGCGGCTTTTGCGCAAGGACGTGGTCCTTGCCGAGAATGCCAGCTGGCTCTTCCGCGTGGCGCCCTACCTCGTCTTTGCCTCGAGCTGGGTCGCGGCGGCGCTGGTGCCGACCTTCGCGACGGGCCTCACTTTCAGCTGGTCGGCCGACCTCATCGCCATCATCGCGCTCCTGGGCAGCGGCCGGTTCTTCCTCGCGCTCGCCGGCATGGATGTGGGCACGAGCTTCGGCGGGATCGGCGCGAGCCGCGAGATGCTCATCGCCTCGCTCGCCGAGCCGGCGATGCTGATGATCGTCTTCACCTTGGCGCTGATCGCCGGCTCGACCCAACTCTCCTCGGTCGCAGCCTTCATGGCGTCGTCCGGGGTTGGCTTGCGCGTCTCGCTGGGCTTGGCGCTCGCCGCGCTTGTGATGGTGGCGATCGCCGAGAACGCCCGCCTCCCGATCGACAATCCGGCGACGCATTTGGAGCTCACCATGGTGCACGAGGCGATGCTGCTCGAATATTCCGGGCGCCATCTCGCCATGCTCGAGCTCGCGGCGGCGGTGAAGCTGCTGCTCTACGTCTCGCTCATCGCCTGCATTTTCGTCCCCTGGGGGCTGGCGCCGCTCGGCGCGCCCGCCGCTGCGCTCGGCGTCGGCCTTGCGAGCTATGTCGGCAAGCTGATCTGCGGCGGCGGTCTGCTGGCGGTTTTCGAGACGACGATCGCAAAGATGCGCGTCTTCCGCGTGCCGGACTTCCTTGGCGCGGCGCTCATGCTGGGCCTGCTCGGAACGCTGCTGCGCTTCGTGTCGCGGAGCTTTTAGGATGCCCGCTCTTGCCTTCGATACCGCGCATCTTCTGGCCGGCGGGCTCGTCCTGGTGAGCTTCGTCCTGCTCTATCAGGACCGGCTCTATTCCCTCCTCAACATCTACGCGATCCATGCAAGCCTGCTCGCGGCCTCGGTCGCCTGGCAGGCGGAAGTGCAGCACGCGCCGCATCTCTACGTCACGGCGGCGATCGCGCTCGGCTTCAAGGCGATCGTAATACCCGTCAGCCTGCGGCACATCGTCGTCCGCCTCGGCATTCATCGCGAGATCGAGAACGTGGTCGGGACCGGCCTCACCATGCTGGGCGGCATCGCGCTGGTCGCCCTCTCGATGGTGGTGATGCTGAAAGCCGCGGCGGCGGCCGATCCGCTGGCACGCGAGGACCTCGCCTTCGCCCTGGCGGTCGTGCTTCTCGGACTCTTGCTGATGGTGACGCGGCGCAACGCGGTGAGCCAGGTGGTGGGCTTCATGTCGCTCGAGAACGGGCTGGTGCTCGCCGCCACCGGCGCCAAGGGCATGCCGCTCGTGGTCGAGATCAGCGTCGCCTTCTCGATCCTCATCGCCTTCATCGTGATCGGCATCTTTCTCTTCCGCATCCGCGAGCGCTTCGACACGGTCGACGTGCAGGCGCTCGACCGCTTCCGCGGAGAGATGCCATGATCGCGCCCATCGCCGATACGCTGCCCGCGGTGCTTCTCATCCCCGCGGCAGCGGCCGCGCTGCTCGCGATCCTACCCGGCTATCGCCTCGGCGCCGGGCTCAACATCGCCGCGACGTTCCTGACGCTCCTCGCCGCGCTCGCGCTCTTTGCGGGACCGAGGCCGGCGCCGGGCGCTTATCTCTTCGTCGACGATCTCAACATCGTCTTCATCGCGCTCAACAATTTCGTCGGCTTCACGACCAGCGTCTTCAGCGCGACCTATATCGGCCACGAATTGAAGATTGGCCGCCTTACCCAGCGCCATCTGCGTTTCTACCACGCCATGTATCAGATGCTCCTCTTTGCCATGAATTTGGCGCTGGTCGCCAACAACATCGGGCTGATGTGGGTGGCGGTGGAGCTCGCGACCCTCACCACGATCATCATGGTCGGGCTTTATCGCACGCATGAGGCGCTCGAAGCGGCCTGGAAATATTTCATCCTCGGCAGCGTCGGCATCGGCCTTGCGCTGTTCGGCACCATCATCGTCTATGTCGCCGCCGAGGCGGTGATCGGCGAGGGCGGCGAGTCGATGGTGTGGACGAGCCTCGTCGCCCATGCCGCCGCCTTCGATCCGGCGCTCCTGAACGTCGCCTTCGTCTTTCTTCTTCTGGGCTATGGCACCAAGGTCGGGCTTGCGCCCCTCCATGCCTGGCTGCCCGACGCTCATGCCGAAGGACCGACGCCGATCTCGGCCGTGCTCTCCGGCCTGCTCCTCAATGTCGCGCTCTACGCGGTGCTGCGCTTCAAGATCCTGATGGCGGCCAACGCGGCCGCGGTCGCGCCCGGCCCGTTGATGGTGACCTTGGGCCTCGGATCGGCGCTCTTCGCCTCGCTGATGCTCTATCGCCGGCGCGACATCAAGCGCATGTTCGCCTATTCCTCGATCGAGCATATGGGGATCATCACCTTCGCCTTCGGCATGGGTGGGCCGCTCGCCAATTTCGCCGGGCTGCTGCACATGACCATGCACAGCCTCACCAAGTCGGGCATTTTCTTTGCCGTCGGCCATATCGCTCAGGCCAAGGGCACGCAGCGCATCGCCGAGATCGGCGGCCTGACGGAAACCCATCCGTGGCTCGGCTGGGGGCTGGTGCTGGGCGTTGTCGCCATTGCCGGGCTGCCGCCACTCGGAATCTTCATGAGCGAGTTTCTCGTCGTGAGCTCGACCTTCGGCCGCGCGCCCGTGCTGGCGCTGCTCCTCGCCGCCACCTTACTCATCGCCTTCGGCGCGCTGCTGCTGCGCTTGAACGGCCTCGTCTTCGGCCCGCCGCGCGGCCATTCGGCGCCCACCGAGGCGTCCTACGTGCCGATGTTCGTCCATTTGTCGCTGGTGCTGGTAGCAGGCTTCTATCTGCCGGCTGCGCTCGTCGCCTGGTTCCAGCACGTCTCGACGTTTCTGGGCTAGGAGCGCGCTGTCTTGAGCCCGATCGGCGAAATCCTCGGCAACGCGGCCCCGCTCGTCGTGCGGACGCAATGGCGCCGCGCTACCGCCGACGAGGCCGCTTGGGATGGCGCCGGGCGCGCGCTCGCGGCCGGGCAGGCGAGCCTGCTCGGCCTCTGGGGCGAGCGCGGCGTGGTGCATCTGGGCTTGATCGACGCCAACAGCGGCGAGATCGCCGTGTTGAGCTTCAAGGCCTTGGCAGGCGAGTTCCCGTCGCTCGGCCGGCTGCACCCGCCGGCGATCCGCCTCGAACGCACCATCAAGGATCTCTTCGGCTTGGAGCCGCAAGGCGCGCCCGATGCCCGGCCCTGGCTCGATCATGGACGCTGGGGCGTCAAGGCGCCGCTGGGCTC
>DATEKH010000080.1:0-11211 GCA_035277525.1 Allostellaceae bacterium | reverse complement strand
ATTGCGGGTCGCAGAAAGATAAGACCATGGGATTCGGTGTGCTGGTTCATCGGTCGGATTCAATCTACGAAGACAGTCTGGCCGAGCAGTATCAGTTTCCTCGCCAGTACCTGGGTCGGATCAAGGAATGTGTCGGCGATTGGATCGTCTATTACGAGCCGACAAAGGCAGCCGATGCACGCGGTTATTTTGCCGTCGCTAAAATTCAGCAAGTAATCCCCGATCCTTCGGCTTCCGGGATGTATCTCGCTTTAATCGAACCGGGAAGTTTTCTCGAGTTTGCCAATTCCGTTCCATTCAGGGATTCGGCCGGTCCGGTTGAACGAGGCGTTTTAAATGAGGAAGGCCGAATATCGGGCCGCGCGCAGTCAGCCGTGCGTCCGCTCTCGCCTGACGATTTCAAGCGCATCGTTGAATTCGGTCTTGCGGGAAAAGCTCCTTTACTGCCTCGCCTCGGCGCTCCGGAATTGTCTGGCCTTCAAGATCAACAAATGCCGTTTGTATTCGATCAGCAGCGGGAACGCATCAATTTTTCCGTATCTCGGATCGTGCGGGACCGCGTCTTTCGACAAGTCGTGCTGCGCGCCTATGACCAGCGCTGCGCGATTACCGGCTTGAGGTTCCTGAACGGCGGCGGTCGTGCGGAGGTCGCGGCAGCTCATATCCGGCCGGTTGAAGCGAGCGGGCCCGACATCGTGAACAATGGTATCGCGCTTTCTGGCACTGCGCATTGGATGTTCGATCGTGGACTGATCAGCTTGTCGGACGATCTGCAAATTTTGATTTCTCGGCAGGCGAACGACCCCGACGCCATTCGGACCTTTATCAATCAAACGGGGCGAGCTTTGCCCCCTTTGCGTAACTCAGAAAGGCCACACCCGCATTTTCTCGAGTGGCATCGCACGCACTGCTTTAAGCAGTGAATAAGCAGGGTCGGAATAAGCAGGGTCGGAGTAGATTTCTGGCCCGAAATAACAACGTCTCCGTCCACTGCGCCGACACCTCGATCGACGGCATGACCGCCGACAGCTTCGCCTTCACGCACGAGTTCCTCGCCTCACTTATCCCGGGCTCGCCTCGATGACCCATTCGTTCAAGGACGCTGTGCGATTTGGCTGGCGCCGCGAAAACCCAGCACCGGCTCTGCTCGGCATCCTAGGCCGGCCGCTCTCCGGCGATGGTGGTGCGGTAGAGTTCGCGGCGGAAATCGTCGTAGTCGTTGAAGGCCTGATGCACGCAGATGCGGTTGTCCCAGCAGACATGCATTTTCGGCTCCCAGCGCAGGCGGCAGGTGAAGGCGGGCTGCGTGATGTGGGCGACGAGGAATTTCAAGAGCGGCTCGGCTTCCGCCTCGCTCAGGCCCTCGATCCCGCAAGCGTAAGTCTCGTCGCAATAGAGCGACTTCTCGCCCGTCGCCGGATGGGTGCGCACCAGTGGATGGAACGAGCCCTTCACTTTGCGCAGGATCTCGGGCGGCAGCCGGTTCATGTCTTTCGTCGCCGCGACGCGGCCGATCGGCGTTTCGTCGGGCGCCTGATATTTCTGCGCCGCGGCGAGAACGTTCGCCATCGACATGTGCACCTTCAGCGGCGCCAGCATGCGCTTCATCGTGTCGCTCAGCGTCGCGTAGGCGAGCACGCAATTCGCCCAGATCGTATCGCCGCCGTAAGGCGGAATCTCGACCGAATAGAGCATGCTGATCGCCGGCGGCTCCGGCAGAAAGGCCGAATCCGTGTGCCAGCCGGCGCCGAAGACGACGCCGATCTTCTGGTCTTTCTCCTTGATCAAGGGCTGCACGGCGGGATGGCCGGGCACGCCTTTCGTGTAGGCATCCTCCGCGAAATCGCCGAAGCGGCGGCTGAACGCCTCCTGATCGCGATGGGTGATGGTCTGATCGCGGAAATAGATCATCTTGTGGCGGAAGAGCGCGGCGCGGATTTCCGCGAACTGCTCTGCGCTGAGCGCGGCGAGGTTCACGCCGCAAATCTCCGCGCCCATCGCGGCGCCGAGCGGCTTCACCGCGATGTGGCTGTTCTTCGCAGGAGCGTTGTCAAATTTGCCGGTCGGGTGAACGAGCACGGGGAGCCTCCCTGACGCGGGCGGCAGGTTAACCGGTCTCTCCGCTTGCGGCAATTCGGTGCGTCACCGGGCGGCAGCCCTAAGAAATGGGGTCTAACAAATGGGCTCGGAATAGATTTATCCTGGCTGCCGCTGGTGGCGAGGCGCCAAGCGCAAAACGAGGTACGAAGCTTTCGAGGTGTTTCATGAAACGCGCGCGGATCGAGGAGGAAAATCGCTATCTGCTGCAACAGCAGCATGATTTTCGTCGGGCCGCGGATATCGTGACCGACGCGCTGACGAGTTTCGAGGAAGTCGAGAAAATCGCCGTGATCGGCTCCGTGGCCAAGGCGTTGTGGAAGGAAGTCCCGCGGTTTCGCGAATTCCGTCGCGCCGGGATCGAGGTCTGGCACGAGTGCAAAGATGTCGATCTGGCGGTATGGATTTCATCGCAGCACAGGCTTGGTGACTTGCGCCGCACCAGAGACGTAGCGCTGCGCCGAGCCTATGAGAGCGGGAAGGGTCCGAGCACCGCCAATCATCAAGTCGAAATCTTCCTGATCGAGCCGGGAACCGATCGGTATTTGGGTAGGCTGTGCAATTTCAGCGCCTGCCCGAAAGACAAGCCGCAATGTCTCGTGCCAGGCTGCGGCGCCGTCCCTTTCAACAAAGTCGTCGATGGCTTTGTCCCCTATGCCGACCTGCTGGCATCCGCAGGATATGCGATGCTCTACCGGCGAGGCATGGGACGGCTGCGTTCCGCTGTCGATCTGCCAGGACCCAGCGATCCGGAGCCGGGCGCGCGCCTGCGTTGACGGGCGGACGATCGCTCGGCCCTAGGGTTTGGGCGGAGCGATCCGGAACGGGCTTTGCCGCGTCATCGCCGCCTCACAAAAAATCGCGCCGCCCTGTCAAAATCGGGCACGCGCCGCTCGTCATCCCTCCGGAACCCCCGACGGAGCCCCTGCACTGGGAAAGGATGACACCATGCAAGACATCATGCACCTGATCAAGATTCATGCGCCCTCGGACCGTGTCTATGAGGCCATCACGACGGCCGATGGAATTCGTCAATGGTGGACGCGCGACGCGGCAATCGAGCCGAAAATTGGCGCTGCCGGAGAGTTTGGGTTCAATGGGAAGCGCTTTATGGCAAAGGTAACCGTCGAAGAGCTTGACCCGCCCGCGCGCGTGCGGTGGAAGGTCGCCAACGCGGCTTGGCAGGGCAACGATATCGAGTTCAACTTGAGGGCCGACGGCAACGACACGACCCTTGTCTTTGCCCATCGCGGCTTCCCGCGTGCCGACGAGGGGCTTGCGAGTGCGACGACGCGCTGGGGCTTTTATCTTCTCAGTCTCAAACGATACCTGCAGACCGGCACGGGAACGCCGCATCCGGACGACAGCGAGGCGCTCGGGTGAAAGCACGGCGCTGACGAGCTCATGGCTGATTTGCCGCGCTGGTCGAGAGGCCCCGACCTGTTCCACGTTGTCGCTTGACGCATGCATATCTTGGCGGTTATATGTAAATCAATAACCAACGGGTTATTGATTGACGATGCCAAGCGCGCAAGATCGACTTTTCAGAACGCTCGCGGATCCGACGCGGCGGGCCATCTTCGAACGGCTCTGCCGCGACGGCGAGCAAACGGTCGGGGCGCTGACGGCCCGGGCTAAGATCTCGCAACCTGCCGTCTCGAAGCATCTCGGCGTCCTGAAAGAGGCCGGGCTGGTACGCGACCGCCACGAAGGCCGCCAGACGCATTACAGCGCGCAGCGCAGCGCCCTGGCCCCGCTGCTCGACTGGACCAGCCAAATGGCCGGGTTCTGGCAAAGCCGGTTCGACCGTCTCGAAGATTTGCTCAAAAGGATGGACCAATGAACGAAGCCACGGCCGAGACGCGCTCCGTCATTGTCGAGCGCGAGCTGCCTTATCCGCCGGAGAAGATCTGGCGCGCGCTCACCCAGCCGCACCTGATCGAGGAATGGCTCATGAAGAACGACTTCGCGCCCATCGTTGGCCATCGCTTCGATCTGCGCGCGGATTGGGGCGCCGTCTCCTGTCGGGTCATGACCGTGGAGCCGAACCGAACCTTGTCCTACAGCTGGGGCGCTTATGGTCTCGATAGCGTCGTCACTTGGACACTCACCCCGACGCGGGTGGGGACCCGCCTGCGCATGGAGCAAACCGGCTTCGGGCCAGACCAGCAGCAGGCCTATCAGGGCGCCCGGCAGGGGTGGCCGCGCTTCGTGGCGAAGCTGGAGCAGGTCCTGGCACGGCCCGGCTGACGCTCTTCTGAACAAGTTGAAGCTTCGAGCGTAGAATAGGGTGAGATTTGCGATCGGGATCGTCGCTCCCGTCGCCCTATTGGCGCACCGAAGCCGCGCGACCCAGGAGGAGAAACTGGCATGAAAAAGAGCAAATCGCCGAACAGCAAATCTCCTTCGGAGCTGATCGATGCGCGAATCAAGGAGCTCGGCGATTGGCGGGGCGAGACGCTCGCGCGGCTGCGCGCGCTGATCAAGCAAGCCGATCCCGAGGCGGTCGAGGAGTGGAAGTGGCGAGGGGTCCCGGTGTGGTATCACGACGGAATGATCTGCACCGGCGAGACCTATAAGAGCGTGGTGAAGATGACCTTCGCCCGGGGCGCGGCGCTCGAAGACCCTTCGCGCCTCTTCAATTCCAGTCTCGACGGCAACACCCGGCGCGCCATCGACTTCCACGAAGGCGAGAGGATCGACGAGGCGGCGCTGACGGCGCTCATTCGCGCCGCGGTGGCCTTGAACAAGTCCAAAGTTTGAGCCCTGTCCGCGGCATCGACGAGTTTCGCGTGCTATCCTGTCGGCGGGCACCGTCTTGATGCGGCTGCACCATCAACCGGCCGGTCCGGCCCCCAGTTGCGCGTTGAATCAAATCGACGAGATTGCGATGGCAAAGAGATTCAAAGTCGGCGATCACGTGACTTGGAACTCCGAGGCTGGGCGGGTCAGTGGCCGGATCGTGCGGGTGCATCAGAGCGACGTGAACTACAAAGGCTATGTCCATCACGCCAGCGAGGACGAGCCGCAGTACGAAATCAAGAGCGACAAGACGGATCACGTCGCGCTCCACAAGGGCAAAGCATTGCGGCGCCTGCCGCGCTGATAAACGCGTCTTATTCGCTTGTTCGAGCGGCCCGCGGCCGGCTGCTGCAGCGCGAGCTGGCCTTGCGCCGGGAGTTTGGCAGAAAAGCCATGCCCCGCCGCGCCACGCTTGCGGGCTTTGCCGAGTTCCGAAAGCATGCGGGTTATCCGGAAGCCCGAAATTCGAGCGAGAGGGTCGTCATGCCGTATTACACCGCCATCGTCAGCTTGCTCGCGATCGCCTTGTATTTCTTCTTTGCCACGCGTGTCGCCGTCGCGCACCGCAAATTCGACGTGAGATTGCCGGCAATGGCGGGCAATCCCGGCTTCGAGCGCATCTATCGCATTCAAATGAACACGCTCGAATGGATGCCGACCTTCCTGGTGCCGTTGTGGATTTGCGCGTTTTTTCTGAGCGACACCGTCGCGGCGCTGCTCGGCCTGGTTTGGGTCGTGGGCCGCGCGCTCTACTACGCCGGCTACGCCAAGGCCGTGGAAAAGCGCCGGCCGGGATTCTTCATCCAATCGACCGCTTGCGCGCTGCTTTTCATCGGCGCGATCGCGGGCATCGTCCTGCACGCGTCAGCCGGCTGAACACCAGCAAGAATGACGCGCGCGACCGCATCGCCGACGCGCGGACCACTCAGCCGCTCGCCACGGCTCGACGCGTTTTTGCGCCGCGTTTTCGTTCCTCATCGATGCGGATTCGGGCTTTGCCGGCGGCGTCCGATCGGCTCTTCACATGATCGATGAAGGCGCGCAGCTTCGGCGTGATTTGCCGGCGATGGGGATAGTAGAGAAACACGCCCGGCGCCGTCGGTGCGAACCGCTCCAGCACGCGAACGAGTTTTCTCGCCGCCACCGCGCCGGCGGCGATCGGCTCGGGCACTTGGGCGAGGCCCACGCCTTCGATGGCCGCGCCGAGCATGGTGGGTAAATCGTTGGCGATGAGGGGTCCCGATACGGCGATCTCGATCGCGCGCCCGGCGTCGTTGAGCGACCATAAGGCGAGCGCGCCGTTCGATCGCCGCAATCGCAGACAGGCATGCCCGCGCAGATCGTCCGGGCGCTCGGGACGATCGTGGCGGGCGAAGTAGGCGGGGCTGCCGACGATGATGAGCCGAAACGGCGCGGTCAGCCGCACCGCGACCATGTCGGCGGCAATGAACTGGCCGAGCCGGATGCCGGCATCGAACCCTTCGGCCGCGAGATCGACCAGCTCTTCGCTTGCGGCGATTTCGACCTCGATTTCGGGATAGGCGTCGCAGAAGGATGCGATCAGCGGCTCCAGAAGGATCGGCACCACCGCGCGCGGCACCGTGAGGCGCAACCGCCCGGCCGGCCGCCCTCCGAGGTCGCGCGCGACCTCGCTTGCGGCGACGATCTCCTCGAAGGCGGGCTTGGCACGCGACAGGAATCGCTGGCCGGCTTCGGTCAGGCCGACGCTGCGCGTCGTGCGCATGAAGAGCGTGGCGCCGATACGCGTCTCGAGCGTGCGCACCGCCTGGCTGATCGATGACGGCGTAACGCCGAGCTGCGCGGCCGCGCGGCGAAAGCTGCGGTGCTGGGCGACGCTCAGGAACGCCTCAATGCCGTCGAGCGCGCTGTGTCTGACTGTGAAGCGCTGCTTCATGCCCCATCGACATTATCGCGGATAGCCGCTCGCCGGAAGCGGTCATACATCGGACTGGCAAAACGGGGGCCGTCCGGGCCGTGGCCGCGGTCAGCAAGTGGTTGCCCTCCGTTGATCCTGAAAGGAGCCGTCTTCATGACCGACCAATCTCACGCCCAAACCCAAGCTCCCACCACAACGACCACGGGCGTCTTTGCCCTGCTAACAGCGAAGCCCGGCGTAAAACGCGAGCGGGTGATGGCGGTCATGCCCGCCGAGATACGCGCGACGGTCCAGCTCTATCTTGAAGGAAAAATCCGCGAATGGTACGCGCGGGAAGACGGCAAGGGAGGTGTTTTCCTCTTAAACGCTGGAGGCGTGGCAGAGGCGAAATCCATTATGGAGTCGTTGCCGCTCGCCAAAGAAGACTTGCTGGATCACGAGTACATTCCAGTCGGCCCGCTGATGCCGTTACGCCTGCTGCTCGGGAGCCAGTCAGCCAAGCAGTCAGTCAGCAACCCGTGACACATGGCTCATCGGGATCCTGATCGCGGTGTTCGAGGCCGCGTCAATCAACATCTGACAGGAGGCAAACATGTCGCCCACGACCATCTTCCAGATTCATCTCGTCCTGGGTTACGTGCCGTGGCTGCTTTTCTTCGGCGCTTATGCTCTGCCGAGGCTTAAGTCGATGGACCCGCTCGAGGCGCAGCGCGTCATCGCCACCCTGCATAGCTTCCGCTTCTTCGGGCTCGTCTTCATCCTGCCCGGTATCGTCGGCCCCAATCTGCCCGCCGGCTTCGCCGCGTTCGCCGCTTATGGCGACTTCGCGACCGGAGTGCTGGCGATGCTGGCGCTTCTCACGGTCAGGGTCCGATCGCTCTTCTGGCCGCTGGTCATCGCCTTCAATCTCGTCGGAACGATCGACATCATTCTCGACTATTATCACGGCATCCAGTTCGGCCTGCCTGCGCTGGCGGGAGAGTTGGGCGCCACCTACGCGATCCCGGTCATCTACGTGCCTGTGCTGATGATCACGCACGGCGTTGCGTTTTATTTGCTGCTGCATCCTTGGCTCAAGCCGGCTCGAGCTCTCGCCGGCGAATGACTCAGCCGCTGGTCGCTTCCTCGCCGCTGATGATCGATTTGGTGATTTGATCGGCGATGTCGGCCATTCCGGCGGGCGCTTGCGCTCGGCGATTTATCGTGCGGCGGTGGCGCTCGCGAGGAGCTGCAGGACCTGGCCGCGATTCCGCGCCCAGCCCTCGGCGTCGCGGCCGGTGTAATCTTCCTTCTTGGGATCGGCGTGATTTTGCAGCAAGAGACGCACCGCCGCGAGGTTGCCGCTGCGCGCCGCCAGCATCAGCGGCGTGATGCCCTGGACGTTCTGCGCATCAACGAGCGCCCGCGCCGTGAGCAAAAGACGCATCACCGCGATGCTGCCATGCTCGGCCGCCCAATGCAGCGCGGTGTAGCCGAGCTTGTCGCGCTGATCGATCGTCGCGCCGTGGTCGATCAGGGTCTGCGCGATGCGAACGGAATTGGAGAGCGCCGCATAGATGAGCCCGCTGCGCCCGGTCTTGTCGACATCGTCGGGGCTCGAGCCGATCGCGATCAGGGTCGTGACGTGGTCGGGATTGTCCGCGGCCGAGGCGAGCGCCACGTTGGTCGCGTCGCTGTTGAGGCCGCCGCCGATCACGGGCAGAGTTTTCGGCACGGTTGGCAAGCCGGTCATCGGCGTTGGCGGGGCAACCTGCGCCGCCGCGAGCCGCGCGCCCGCCGCGATGAACAAGAGTAGCAATACCGTCCCACCAACCAGGCGAAACATTGCCGCACCCCCTTGTTGTTAACCAAGCTTCGCACGGCTTTGCTGCGCTGCGCAAGGAGATTGGGCAAAACTGGGGCGGAGCCGGAGAATCGGCCGGGGCTAGAGTATTCCCCTGCAGCCCGGCACCGGGGGCCCATGATAATCGCTCCCGCCCGGCCGGTCCTGATGCAGCGGATCGGCGCATTTGATTGGCAGGGGCGGCTTGCGGGCTGGAACAGGGCCGGTGGGCGCGGATTTGACCGCCCGGGCTGGCAGGGTGCCTGGCTTGGCGGTGGAGGAAGGTTTGCCCGGCTTCGGCTGCGCGGGCGACGCTTGCTTTCGCCCATGGGCGGGGTTTTCCAGGCGCTTATCGGCCGCAGCCGAGCGCTTGGCGTAATAATTGACATGGCCAAGCGCCGTCACGCAGTCCTTGTCGGTTTTGGCTTTGCGCGCCTGATCGAGATAGCGTTGCGCCTCGCGCGTGTTGGGTCCGGGCTTCAGCCCGGATACGAAGCGTTGCGCTGCTGGAATCTGGCTGCAGGTGATCTGCCCGGCGGCAAAGGCGGGCGCCGCGACGCTCGCGGCAAGGACGGCGGCGAGGAAGACGCGCATCCCGATTCTCTCGCTTAAGACTCGGCCGCCGCTTCCGGGGGATGGCGGACCACATGCGAATTCGAGGCGAACATTGCGGCTAAATTTCGGCGGCGTGTATAGCCCCGGTGCGCCCCGCTCAATAGGAGCGCGGCAGGCCGAGCACATGCTCGCCGATATAGGCGAGGATGAGGTTGGTCGAGACCGGTGCGATGCTGAAAAGCCGGGTTTCGCGCCATTTTCGCTCGATATCGTATTCGCGCGCGAGGCCGAACCCGCCATGGGTTTGCAGGCAGGCCTCGCCCGCATGCCAGGACGCATCCGCCGCCAGCAGCTTCGCCATATTGGCCTCGGCGCCGCAGGGCTCGCCCGCGTCGAACAGCGCCGCGGCCTTGCGCGTCATCAGATCGGCCGCCTCCGTCTCGGCATAGGTGCGCGCCAGCGGAAACTGCACGCCCTGGTTCTGACCGATCGGACGGTCGAAGACGATGCGCGTCTTGGCGTAATCGCTCGCGGTGCGGATGAACCAGCGCGCATCGCCCAAGGCCTCCACCGCGATCAGGATGCGTTCGGCATTCATGCCGTCGAGAATGTAGCGGAAGCCCTTGCCTTCCTCGCCGATGAGATTGTCCGCCGGGACGCGCAGCCCGTCGAAGAACAGCTCCGTTGTGTTGTGATTGATCATCGCCGGCAGCTTCTTGATCTCGAGCCCCTGGCCGAGCGCGGTGCGGAGATCGACCAGGAACACCGAGAGCCCGTCGCCGCGGCGCTTCACCTCGGCTTCGGGCGTGGTCCGCGCCAGCAGCAGCATCAGATCCGATTGCAGCGCGCGTGAGGTCCAGACCTTCTGGCCGCGCACGATATAAGCATCGCCATCGCGCTCCGCGCGCGTCTTCAATCGCGTCGTGTCGGTGCCGGTCGAGGGCTCGGTCACGCCGAAAGCCTGCAAGCGCAGCTCGCCCGCGGCGATCTTCGGCAAATAGCGGCGCTTCTGCGCCTCACTGCCGTGCCGCAGCAGCGTTCCCATGATGTAGAGCTGGGCGTGGCAGGCCGAGGCGTTGCAGCCGGCCGCGTGGATCTCCTCGAGAATGACGCTCGCCGCGCGCAAGGAGAGACCCGCGCCGCCATAGGCCTCGGGGATGAGCGCCGCAAGATAGCCGGCGCGGGTCAAGGCGGCGACGAAGTCCTCGGGATATTCCTGCCGTTCATCGCGCTCGCGCCAATAGGCGCCTGGGAAATCGGCGCAGATTTTCTGGACGCCGGCCCTGATCTCGGCATGATCCACGCCGATCGCGATCGCTGGCGCCACGGGTCAGCGGCCCTCGAAGCGGGGAGGGCGCTTCTCGTTGAAGGCGCGAATACCCTCGCGGCGATCTTCGGTCGGGACGAGGTTGTTGTAGCACTCGATCTCGAATTGCATGCCGGCCTCGAGGCTCATGCCGAGCCCGCCATGGATCGCGCGCCGCGCCTCGCTGAGGGCGAGCGGCGCGTTGGCTGAGATGCGCTGGGCGGTCTCGAGCGCCGCCGGCATCAATGCCTCGGGCTCGTAGAGAGCATTGACGACGCCCCAGCGCAGCGCCTCTTCGGCGCTAAAGGGCCGACCGGTCAGAATGACCTCCTTGGCGCGCCTCTCGCCCGCGGCCCGCGCCAAGGTCTGCGTGCCGCCCGCGCCCGGCATGAGGCCGAGCGTCACTTCGGTCAGGGCGAAGCGCGCGTTCTTCACCGCATAGGCGAAATCGCAGGCGAGCAGCATTTCGAGCCCCCCGGCAAAGGCATGACCGTTGACGGCGGCGATCACGGGGACGGGCGAAGCGACGAGCGAGCGAAAGTGATGCTCGATAATGACGTGCTGCGCCATCCATTGCGCATCGGTCATGCCGTTGCGCTCTTTCAAATCTGCGCCCGCGCAAAAGGCGCGCTCGCCCGCGCCGGTCAGGATGACGCAGCGCGGCCCCGCCGCGCCGCCTTGACCGAGCTCGCTCCAAAGCGTGCCCAGCTCGCGCATCATGGTCGTGTTGAA
>DATEKH010000079.1:0-16341 GCA_035277525.1 Allostellaceae bacterium | reverse complement strand
GAGGCCGCCGAGATGAAGGAGTTCGTCTGCAGGCTCGCCTTGGTGATGCCCTGCAGCACCGGGTGGGCCTTGGCGGGCTTCAGATTCTCGGCCGCGACCTTGGCGTTCTCGGCCTCGAACTCCATCCGGTCGATCTGCTCGCCCGAGAGGAAGGTGGTCTCGCCGGGGTCGTCGATCTCGACCTTCTGCAGCATCTGGCGAACGATCACCTCGATGTGCTTGTCGTTGATGCGCACGCCCTGGAGGCGATAGACCTCCTGGATCTCGTTGATGAGGTAGCTCGCCAGCTCTTCGACGCCGAGGACGCGCAGGATCTCGTGCGGAACGCGGTTGCCGTCCATGAGCAGGTCGCCCTTCTGGACGAAATCGCCTTCCTGCACCGAGATGTGCTTGCCCTTCGGGATGAGGTACTCGACCGGCTCGGCGCCCTCCTCGTTCGGGATCACCAGGATGCGGCGCTTGGTCTTGTAGTCCTTGCCGAACTCGACCCGGCCGTCGCACTCGGCGATGATCGCGAAGTCCTTGGGCCGCCGCGCCTCGAACAGCTCGGCGACCCGCGGCAGACCGCCGGTGATGTCGCGCGTCTTCGAGGATTCGCGCGGGATGCGGGCCAGCACGTCGCCGGCCTTGACTTCGGCGCCGTTCTCGACCGAAAGGATCGCGTCGAGCGACATGAAGTAGCGCGCCTCCATGCCGTTCGCCAAGGTCAGGGTCTTGCCGTTGGCGCCTTTCAACAGGATGCGCGGCTTCAAATCGCCGCCCTTGGCCTGCTGCTTCCAGTCGATCACGACCTTCGAGGAAATGCCGGTCGCCTCGTCGACCACCTCGCGCATCGACACGCCTTCGACGAGATCGACATAGCTCGCGATGCCGTCGCGCTCGGTGATGATCGGGATGGTGTAGGGATCCCATTCGGCGAGCCTCTGGCCCTTGGTCACCATCTTGCCTTCATCGGCGAGGATCTTGGCGCCATAGGGCACGCGATGACGCGCCTTCTCGCGGCCCGCCTCGTCGAGGAGCGCGAGCTCGCAATTCCGGCCCATCACCACCGGGATGCCGGCCGAGTTGACGACGACGTTGCGGTTTTTGATCCGAACCTTGGCGTCGAACGCCGCCTCGATCGAGGATTGCTCGGCACCGCGCTGCACCGCGCCGCCGATATGGAAGGTGCGCATGGTGAGCTGCGTCCCGGGCTCGCCGATCGACTGCGCGGCGATGACGCCGACCGCCTCGCCGATATTGACGACCGTGCCGCGCGCCAGATCGCGGCCATAGCACTTGCCGCAAAGGCCGACATGGGTCTCGCAGGTCAGCACCGAGCGGATCACCACCGAGTCGATGCCGGAGCGGTCGATGCGATCGACCGCCGGCTCGTCGATGAGTTCGCCCGCCGGCACGAGAACCTTGCCGCTCAACGGATCGACCACGTCGACCGCCGCGGTGCGGCCGAGGATGCGGTCGGCAAGCGGCGCGATTACCTCGCCGCCCTCGACGACGGCGCGCATGGTCAAGCCGCGCGTGGTGCCGCAATCGATCTCGGTGATGATCGCGTCCTGCGCGACATCGACCAGGCGCCGCGTGAGATAGCCCGAATTCGCGGTCTTCAAGGCGGTGTCGGCAAGACCCTTGCGCGCGCCGTGGGTCGAGTTGAAGTACTCGAGCACGGTCAAGCCTTCCTTGAAATTCGAGATGATCGGCGTCTCGATGATCTCGCCCGAGGGCTTGGCCATCAGGCCGCGCATCCCGGCAAGCTGCTTGATCTGCGCCGCCGAGCCGCGCGCGCCGGAATCGGCCATCATCCACACCGGATTGATCGGCTCGTCCTTCTTCGGCGTGCGGATCGCCTTCATCATCTCGTCGGCGACTTTCTCGGTGCAGTTCGACCAGACATCGACCACCTTGTTGTATTTCTCGCCCTGGGTGATGAGACCGTCGAGATATTGCTGCTCGTACTCCTTCACCTTCTCCTGCGCCTCGCGGATGAGCTTTTCCTTGGCGGGCGGGATGATCAAATCGTCCTTGCCGAAGGAGATGCCCGCCTTGCAGGCCTGCTGGAAGCCGATCGTCATCAGCCGGTCGCAGAAGATGACGGTTTCCTTCTGGCCGCAATGGCGGTGCACCTGGTCGATGACGTTCGAGATCTCCTTTTTGGTCAGGAGCCGGTTGAGGAGGTCGAACCCGACATTCGGATTGTGCGGCAGGATGGTCGACAGCATCATGCGGCCCGCGGTGGTCGGGAGACGCTTGACGACCACGTTGCCGTCCTTGTCGACGGTCTCGACCCGCGCGTTGATCTTGGCGTGCAGCGACAGCTTGCCGGATTCGAGCGCGTGCTCGATCTCGCCCATATCGGCGAAGGACATGCCTTCGCCCCGCTCGCCGGGTCGCTCCATCGTGATGTAGTAGAGCCCCAGGATGATGTCCTGGGACGGCACGATGATCGGCTTGCCGTTCGCGGGCGACAGGATGTTGTTGGTCGACATCATGAGCACGCGCGCCTCGAGCTGCGCCTCGAGCGAGAGGGGCACGTGCACCGCCATCTGGTCGCCGTCGAAATCGGCGTTGAAGGCCGTGCAGACGAGCGGGTGCAGCTGGATCGCCTTGCCTTCGATCAGGATCGGCTCGAAGGCCTGGATGCCCAAGCGGTGGAGCGTCGGCGCGCGGTTGAGGAGCACCGGATGCTCGCGGATCACCTCCTCGAGAATGTCCCACACCTCGGGCCGCTCTTTCTCGACCATGCGCTTGGCGGCCTTGATCGTGCTCGCAAGCCCGTAGAGCTCGAGCTTCGAGTAGATGAAGGGCTTGAACAGCTCCAACGCCATCTTCTTCGGCAGGCCGCATTGGTGGAGCTTCAGCTCCGGCCCGACGACGATGACCGAGCGGCCCGAGTAATCGACGCGCTTGCCCAGAAGGTTCTGGCGGAAGCGGCCCTGCTTGCCCTTCAGCATGTCGGAGAGCGATTTCAAGGGCCGCTTATTGGCGCCGGTGATGATGCGGCCGCGCCGCCCGTTATCGAACAGGGCGTCGACCGACTCCTGCAGCATGCGCTTCTCGTTGCGCACGATGATGTCGGGCGCGCGCAGCTCGATGAGGCGCTTCAAGCGGTTGTTGCGGTTGATGACGCGGCGATAGAGATCGTTGAGGTCGGACGTCGCGAAGCGCCCGCCGTCCAACGGCACCAGAGGCCGCAGCTCGGGCGGAATCACCGGGACGACCTCGAGGATCATCCATTCCGGCCGGCTTTCCGACTGAATGAACGCCTCGACCAGCTTCAGGCGCTTGACGAGCTTCTTGCGCTTGGCTTCCGATGTGGTCTCGCGCAACTCGACCCGCAGGCGCTCGCGCTCGCCGTCCTCGCCTTCGAGCTTGATCTTCTCGAGCATCTTCCTGAGCGCCTCGGCGCCGATCGACGCCTCGAAGCCTTGCTCGCCGAATTCTTCCTGCGCCTTCATGTACTCCTCTTCGGTGAGGAGTTGATGAAGCTTCAAAGGCGTCAAACCCGGCTCGGTGACGACATAACTCTCGAAATAGAGGATCTTCTCGAGATCCTTGAGCGTCATGTCGAGCAGCAGGCCGATGCGCGAGGGCAGCGACTTCAGGAACCAGATATGCGCCACCGGCGAGGCAAGCTCGATATGGCCCATGCGGTCGCGCCGGACCTTCGACAAGGTCACCTCGACGCCGCATTTCTCGCAGATGATGCCGCGATACTTCATGCGCTTGTACTTGCCGCACAAGCACTCGTAGTCCTTGATCGGCCCGAAGATGCGCGCGCAGAACAGGCCGTCGCGCTCGGGCTTGAAGGTCCGGTAATTGATCGTCTCCGGCTTCTTGATCTCGCCATAGGACCAGGAGCGGATGCGCTCCGGGCTCGCGATCGAGATTTTGATCTGATCGAAGCTCTGCGGGCCCGAGACCTGGCCGAAGATGTTCATCAATTCATTCATGAACGATCCCTCTTTCGATAAATCCTGTCGCTGTCGCCGCTCGTCAGTAGCTGCGCTGCTCGAGCTCGACGTTGAGGCCGAGCGAACGGAGCTCCTTCACCAAGACGTTGAAGGATTCCGGTATGCCGGCCTCGAAGTTGTTGTCGCCGCGGACGATCGCCTCGTAGACCTTGGTGCGGCCCGAGACGTCGTCCGATTTGACGGTGAGCATCTCCTGAAGGGTGTAGGCCGCGCCGTAGGCTTCGAGCGCCCAGACCTCCATCTCGCCGAAGCGCTGCCCGCCGAACTGCGCCTTGCCGCCCAGCGGCTGCTGGGTGACGAGGCTGTAAGGCCCGATCGAGCGCGCGTGGATCTTGTCGTCGACGAGGTGGTGCAGCTTCAGCATATAGATGTAGCCCACCGTGACGCGGCGATCGAAATACTCGCCCGTGCGTCCGTCGACGAGCCGCACCTGGCCCGACGCGTCGAGCCCCGCTTCCCGCAGCATCTTGACGATATCGTCCTCGCGCGCTCCGTCGAAGACGGGACTCGCCATCGGCACGCCGTGGCGCAGATTGTCCGCGAGCTCCATCAGCTGATCGTCGTCGAGCTCCTTGATGTCGTTCTGATCGGTGCGGTCGGTGTAGATCGCGTTGAGGTGGCGCCTCAGCTCGCGCGTCTGCTTGTCATTGCGCTTCGCCTTGTCGACCATCTCGCCGATCTGCCGGCCGAGACCCGCCGCGGCCCAGCCGAGATGGGTCTCGAGGATCTGCCCGACATTCATGCGGCTCGGCACGCCCAGAGGATTGAGGACGATGTCGACCGGCGTTCCGTCCTCGAGATAGGGCATGTCCTCGGCCGGCATGATCTTCGAGATCACGCCCTTGTTGCCGTGACGGCCGGCCATCTTGTCGCCGGGCTGCAGCTTGCGCTTCACCGCGACGAAGACCTTGACCATCTTCATCACGCCCGGCGGCAACTCGTCGCCGCGCTGGAGCTTCTCGACCTTGCTCTCGAAGCGCTCCTGAAGCTTGCGGGTGGTCTCGTCCATCTGCTTCTTGAGCGCCTCGATATCGCCCATGCGGCGATCGTTCTTGATCGCGATCTGACGCCATTGGCCGAGCGTCAGCTTCTCGAGCTCGTCCTTGGTGAGCTTGGTGCCGGATTTGAGGCCCTTCGGCCCGCTCGCCACCTCCTGATTGTGCAGCAGCCGCTCGAGGCGCGACTGGAAGCTGCGCTCCAAGATCGCCTTCTCGTCGTCGCGGTCCTTGGTCAGGCGTTCGATCTCGGCGCGCTCGATGGCGAGCGCGCGCTCGTCCTTGTCGACGCCGCGGCGCGAGAACACCCGCACCTCGACCACCGTGCCCGAAACACCCGGCGGCAGGCGCAGGCTGGTGTCGCGCACATCCGACGCCTTTTCGCCGAAGATCGCGCGCAGAAGCTTCTCTTCCGGCGTCATCGGCGATTCGCCCTTGGGCGTGACCTTGCCCACCAGGATGTCGGACGGCTTCACCTCGGCGCCGATATAGACGATGCCGGCCTCGTCGAGGTTCTTCAGCGCCTCTTCGCCGACATTCGGGATGTCGCGGGTGATCTCTTCCTGGCCGAGCTTGGTGTCGCGCGCCATCACCTCGAACTCCTCGATATGGATCGAGGTGAAGACGTCGTCGGAGACGATGCGCTCGGAGATGAGGATCGAATCCTCGAAGTTGTAGCCGTTCCACGGCATGAAGGCGCAGAGCACATTGCGGCCGAGCGCGAGCTCGCCCAGCTGCGTCGAGGGCCCGTCGGCGATGACGTCGCCGGTCTTGACGTGATCGCCCACGCGCACCAGCGGGCGCTGGGTGATGCAGGTGTTCTGGTTCGAGCGCTGGAACTTCAGCAGATTGTAGATATCGACGCCCGGCGCGTCCGCCGAGGTGTCCTCGGTCGCGCGGATGACGATGCGCATGCCGTCGACCTGATCGACGATGCCGGCGCGGCGCGCGATGATGGTCACGCCCGAATCGCGCGCCACCGTCTCTTCCATGCCGGTGCCGACGAGCGGCGCCTCGGCCTGGATGAGCGGCACGGCCTGGCGCTGCATGTTCGAGCCCATCAGCGCGCGGTTGGCGTCGTCATTCTCGAGAAAGGGGATCAGCGCCGCCGCGACCGAAACCAGCTGCTTGGGCGAGACGTCGATGAAGTCAATGTCCTGCGGCCGCGCCATGACGAAATCGCCGCTCTTGCGGCAATTGGTCAGGTCGGACTTCACCCGGCCATGGGCGTCGAGCTCGACATTGGCCTGGGCGATGGCGTAGCGGCCTTCCTCCATCGCCGAGAGATAGACGACCTCGTCGGTCACCTTGCCGTTGACGACGCGGCGATAGGGGCTCTCGATGAAGCCGTATTGATTGACGCGCGCATAGGTCGCGAGGCTGTTGATGAGGCCGATATTCGGCCCTTCCGGGGTTTCGATCGGGCAGATGCGGCCGTAATGGGTGGGGTGCACGTCACGCACCTCGAAGCCGGCGCGCTCGCGGGTCAGGCCGCCCGGCCCCAGCGCCGAGAGCCGCCGCTTATGCGTGATCTCGGAGAGCGGATTGGTCTGATCCATGAATTGCGACAGCTGCGAGGAGCCGAAGAATTCGCGCACCGCGGCGGCCGCCGGCTTGGCGTTGATGAGGTCGTGCGGCATCACCGTGTCGATCTCGACCGAGCTCATGCGCTCGCGGATCGCGCGCTCCATGCGCAAGAGGCCGACGCGGTATTGATTCTCCATCAGCTCGCCCACCGAGCGCACGCGCCGGTTGCCGAGATGGTCGATGTCGTCGATCTCGCCGCGCCCATCCTTTAGCTCGACGAGCACGCGCAGGATGGCGATGATGTCCTCCTTGCGCAGCACGCGGACCGTGTCCTCGGTCTGAAGCCCCAAACGCGAGTTCATCTTGACGCGGCCGACCGCCGAGAGATCGTAGCGCTCGGCATCGAAGAACAGGCTCTTGAACAGCGCTTCCGCGGTCTCGAGGGTCGGCGGCTCGCCGGGGCGCATCACGCGATAGATGTCGATGAGCGCTTCCTCGCGGCTCGCATTCTTGTCGATCATCAGGGTGTTGCGGATATAGGGCCCGACCGACATGTGATCGACCGAGATCACCGGCAATTCGGTGATGTGCGACTGCTCGATCGTGTCGATGAGCTGCTCCGTCACCTCTTCGCCCGCCTCGGCGTAAATCTCGCCGGTCTGATCGTTCACCACGTCGACGGCGAGATACTTGCCGAGAATGTCCTCGCGGCCGACGCGAATCTCTTTGAGGCCGTCGTCGTAGAGCTTCTTCGCGAGCCGAGGCGTGAGCTTGGTGCCAAGCTCGGCTTTGACCTTGCCGCTGCGCGCATCGACGATGTCGGCGGTGGTCTTGAAGCCGCGATAGCGCGATGGATCGAAGGGCATCTTCCAGCCCTTCTTGTCGAAGGAGAAGGCGACCGGGGCGTAGAAGGCCGAGAGGATCTCTTCCTTCGACATGCCCTGCGCCTCGTGCGGTTGCAGGCCCTTGCCCTGGGCGGCGCGCTCGGCGCGGAGCTTTGCCGTCTCGGTGCTGTCGAGCGCATAGAGCAGCGTCGTCACCGGCAGCTTGCGGCGCCGGTCGATGCGGACATAGAGGTGATCCTTGGCGTCGAACTCAAAATCGAGCCAGGAGCCGCGATAGGGAATGACGCGCGCGGCGAACAGATATTTGCCCGAGGAATGGCTCTTGCCCTTATCGTGGTCGAAGAACACGCCCGGCGAGCGATGCATCTGCGAGACGATGACGCGCTCGGTGCCATTGATGATGAAGGTGCCGTTCTTCGTCATGAGCGGCATGTCGCCCATGTAGACATCCTGCTCCTTGATGTCGCGGATCGAGCGCGCGCCGGTCTCCTCGTCGACGTCCCAGACGACGAGGCGGAGCGTGACCTTCAGCGGCGCGGCGAAGGTGATGCCGCGCTGCTGGCATTCCTCGACATCGTATTTCGGCGTTTCGAGCTCGTAGCTGACGAATTCGAGCCGCGCGCGATCGGAGAAGTCCCGGATCGGGAACACCGATTTGAAGACTTCCTGGAGGCCGACGCTGGTGCGCTTGTCCGCCGTCACGCCCATCTGCAGGAAGTGATCGTAGGAACTCTTTTGCACCTCGATGAGATTTGGCATCGGTGCCACTTCGGGGATGCGCCCAAAGCTCCTACGGATGCGCTTCCGGCCGGTGAACGACTTAGCCATGGATTCTCCTCGTCAAAAACTCGACTTTCCCTCGGGCAGCGCCGACCTCGTCGCCGCCAGCCTTTTCAAAGACGACGAAAGCCCTTGGCCGCGGATCAACCGCGTCCCGGCTTCCGAACCGGCGAGAAACCGGGGCGACTGCGATCTCGAACGTCGCTGTCGCACCCGCTTTCCCCCGGCAATGCCACGGCGGGCTATTGGATTTGGACTGTCGCACCCGCCTCTTCAAGCTGCTTCTTGATCTTCGCCGCCTCGTCCTTGTTGACGCCTTCCTTCACCGGCTTGGGCGCACCCTCCACCAGATCCTTCGCCTCTTTCAGGCCGAGGCTGGTGATCGCGCGCACCTCCTTGATGACGTTGATCTTTTTCTCGCCAGCCGCGGCGAGGACAACCGTGAACTCGGTCTTCTCCGCCGCCGCCTCGGCAGCCGCTCCGCCGCCGGGCGCCGCCGCAGCCACCGCAACCGGCGCCGCCGCGGAGACACCCCACTTCTCTTCGAGCTTCTTCGACAGCTCCGCCGCTTCGATCACGGTGAGGCTCGACAGCTCTTCGACCAATTTATTCAAGTCCGCCATTTTAGCACTCCTGAGAAATTTTCAAGTCGTTTCGACGCTTTAAACCGCTAACCCGTCTTGCGCGCATAGGCGCCCAGCACCCTCGCGACCTGGCCGCCGGGCGCCTGCAACACGCTGGCGATGCGACTCGCCGGGGTTTGCAGCAGGCCCAGAAGCTTGGCGCGAAGCTGATCGAGCGACGGCAAGGTGGCCAGGGCTTTGATGCCCTGGGCGTCGAGTTGCTGGTCGCCGAGGCTGCCCCCGACAATGGCCAGCTTTTCGTTCTTGTTGGCGAACTCGACGGCCACCTTCGCCGCCGCCACCGGGTCCCGCGAAAAGGCGATCGCGGTCGGGCCGGTGAACAGCGACGAGAGTCGCTCGAATTTCGTGCCGGTAAGAGCGATACGGGCGAGCCGGTTCTTCGTCACCTTGAAGCTGGCACCCGCCGCACGCATCTGACGCCGCAGCTCCGTCACCTCCGCGACGGTCAAGCCCGTCTGGTGGGTGATGACGACGCATACGGTGTCGGATAGTTGTTCGTGCAGCGTTGTGACCAGGGCCTCTTTGTGTGACCGGTCCACGCTTTCGTCTCCGACCTTTGACCCGCCCTCGGTCCCGCAGGAGCCTGACGGCGGATCGGTTGCACGAGGGCGGCCGGCAAAGACCCGTCCGCCCGGTTCGCCTGTCCCAGAAGCGCCTGCCGCCTAGGGCGGCTGGCGACCCCGTCTCATGCTGGCGTCCTGAAGGCTTTCGCCTTTTCGGAACCTTGGGCCGTGACCGGCACCGGCAATCTCGGACAGGACGGGATGGTTTCCCACCCCGCTACGCCGTCTCGCCCCTTGCGGGGCAAGGCGGAGATTCAGTTCTGCGTGCCGGCCTCGCCGGCAACGCTCGTCAAATCCAGTTTGAGGCCCGGCCCCATGGTGGTGGAGAGGCTGACCCGCTTGATAAAGGCGCCCTTGACCCCGGCTGGCCGCGCGCGGCTGACCGCGCCGACGAAGGCTTTCAGATTCTCGATCAGCGCGGCTTCGGTGAAGCTCGCTTTGCCGACCCCGGCTTGGACGATGCCGGCCTTTTCGGTGCGGTACTCGACCTGGCCGCCCTTTGCCGCCTTGACCGCCTCGGCGACATTGGCGGTGACCGTGCCGAGCTTGGGATTGGGCATGAGACCGCGCGGGCCCAGCACTTTGCCAAGCTTGCCGACGATCGCCATCATATCGGGCGCGGCGATGCAGCGGTCAAAATCGAGCTGGCCGGCATTGACCTTCTCGGCCAAGTCCTCCGCGCCGACGATATCGGCGCCCGCGGCCTGCGCCTCCTTGGCGCGGTCGCCCTTGGCGAAGACCGCGACCCGCACCGCCTTGCCGGTGCCGTTCGGAAGCTGCACCGTGCCGCGCACGTTCTGCTCGGATTTGCGCGGATCGATGTTGAGGTTAAGCGAGACCTCGACCGTCTCGTCGAACTTTGCCTTGGCGCGCTCTTTGACGAGCTTCACCGCCTGCGCCGCGTCATAAAAGGCGGCGCGATCGATCCCCTCATAGCCTTTGGTCAGCCTTTTGCCCCTCTGCGCCATTCCTCACTCCACCACTTCGAGGCCCATGGAGCGGGCCGAGCCGATGATCATGTTGCACGCGCCTTCGAGATCCTTGGCGTTGAGATCGGTCATCTTCTGCTGCGCGATCTCGCGGATCTGCTTCATCGTCACCTTGCCCACCGTGCCCTTGCCCGGCGTCTGCGTACCCTTCTCGATCCCGGCCGCCTTCATGAGGAAGTAGGAATTGGGCGGCGTCTTGGTGACGAAGGTGAAGCTGCGATCGGCATAGGCCGTGATCACTACCGGGATCGGCATACCGGGCTCGAGCTTCTGCGTCTGGGCGTTGAAGGCCTTGCAGAACTCCATGATGTTGAGGCCGCGCTGGCCCAGCGCCGGGCCGATCGGCGGCGAGGGATTGGCCTTGCCGGCCGGGACCTGAAGCTTGATGAAGCCAACGACCTTCTTCGCCATACCTCAAACCTTCTCGACTTGCGAATATTCGAGCTCGACCGGCGTCGCGCGGCCGAAGATCGAGACCGCGACTTTGAGCCGCGCCTTCTCCTCGTCGACATCCTCGACGAGGCCGTTGAACGAGGTGAAAGGCCCGTCGCAGACGCGGACCTGCTCGCCGATCTCGAAGGTGATCGAGGGTTTGGGCCGCTCGATCCCTTCCTGGACCTGCTTCATGATGCGGGTGGCTTCGGCCTCGCTTATCGGAGCGGGCTTGCCCTTGCCGCCGAGGAAGCCCGTGACCTTGGGCGTGTTCTTGACGAGGTGCCAAGTCTGGTCGGTCAGATCCATCTTTACCAGCACATAGCCGGGAAAGAATTTGCGCTCGGCGCTGACCTTCGCGCCGCGCCGAACCTCGACCACCTCTTCGGTCGGCACCAGGACCTCCTCGAATTTATCGCCCAGCCCCTTCTGCTCCGCCTGCTCGCGAATCGACTGCGCGACTTTTTTCTCGAAGCCGGAGTAGACGTGAATGACATACCAATGGGAGGTCATCGCTCAGCTTCCCAAGCCCAGGACAAATTGCACGCCGCGCGCCAGCACCTCGTCGACGAGGAAGAAAAAGATCGCAGCAATGATCACCATGGCGAACACCATGGCGGTGGTGACAGTCGTCTCCTTGCGGCTCGGCCAGGTAACACGTCCAACTTCCTGGCGGACCTGCCGCAGAAATTCGAGCGGGGTGGTTTTTGCCATCATGTACCGTAGGGAAGGCGCTGTATATAGCGCTCTTCCCCGAATATTTCCAGCCCTATACGCGGCAAATGGCAGGAGTGGAGGGGCTCGAACCCCCAACCCCCGGTTTTGGAGACCGGTGCTCTACCAATTGAGCTACACTCCTAGTCGTCTGTTCGGCGGCTTAAGCTCGCGTCGGACCGCCGAGAAAGCCGCGATCTTAGCGAAATCGACGCTCAGCCGGCAGCTTTGTGCGGCCGGGCCTGTCATAGCGGCGATGGCCCCCGCGTCAAGCTTCTCCCGATGGCCGCGACCTCAACCCCGCGCTTAGTTGCGGGCGATCGGCCCGACTGCGACCGGTGCCGCCGGATCGGCGGCAGCGGGGTCCCGCGCCAGGCGCCACTCCAGAACCCTCACCTCGTCGAGCGGCAGGTTCGGCGACGCCAAGACGACGGCCTGGCGCTCGAAGCGGGCGGGTCCGGCGAACCCGGCCTGCGCATTGATCGTCACGATGCGCAAATCGGCGATTCGGACATACCGGCCAGCCCCCGGCAACGGGGGCGGCGTCGGCTGATCGGCGGCCTGCGCACGCGCCGCGAGGAAGGCATCGACGTCATCAGGGCTGATGCCCGGGATCGCGAGCAGGATTGCGCGCGGGGCCGTCAGCGGATTGATCGTCGGGCTTTGCGAGTAGGTCGTGAGGTAGGGCAAGAGTTGGCGATAAAGCTCACCCGTCATGCCCGGGATCAGCCGGACCTCCGATACGTTCGCAAAGGCGAGTTTATCGGCATTGGTGAACGTAACATCGCGTCTGAAACGAAACCGGTCCTCGATGGCCCGCTTGGCCGCGGCAGCGAGCGCCGCCGCGGCAAAAGCACTGCGGCGCCGGAGGATCGCCTGGGTCAGCGCCGAACGCTGTCCGGCGGCGACACCAAACTCGTCGAGCAGGCCGGCGATCAATTCAATGGGCGCGCCGTTGAGATCGATCTTGCCACCTTCGTCGGTCACGTGGACCTCGACCGGGCTGCCGTCATACTCGACCGCATAGGGCCGCCCATCGGCCTGCCAACGTGCCGTTTGATCGGGGTTGAGAAGCCCCTCTATGGCGAGCGCAACGCCGGCATCGGCGGTCGCACGCGCCTGCGCAAGGTCGAGACGGTTGCGCGCTTCGACGGCTCCGGCGTGGACGTCGGCCGCCATCACGGCGGCGATGACCGATAGCAAGGCGAGCACCCAGATTTCCAGGATGAGCGCGAAGCCGCGCTCGCTCTGGCGGCCCGGCGGGCGAGCCAACTCTCCCCTGGCTTCGCAGCTGCGGCGCCGCGAGCTCTCGCCGTTCGATTGCAAAGGGACAACGCGCGCCGATCGCTCGGCGCGCGCTTCGTCCAACCCGAGGGTTTCCCCCATGCCTTGGGCTTACGGCTTGTATTGGAGGAACATCTGGGCCGATTGCGGGTATTGCCCGTCCGAGATCATGCCGGGATAGGCGGCGTTGGTGTTCCAATAGTCGTTGTAAAGGACGTTGTTGCTTGCGATCCATTGCGACATCCCACTGACGAAGGTGGGGTTGTCGCCCTCTTGACCGACGCCCCATTCGGGATAGGACATCGGCTTGTTGTGCTGGGCCGCGAATTGCTTGTGCCAATTCAATCCGTAGGGGCCATTGACATAGTTCTGCCAGGCGCCTTGCGGGTCGGTCAGGCTTTGCGGATTGGTGTCGTAGATGTCCATCCCGATGATATCGACCACATCGTCGCCGGGATAAATTTGATCCGCCGGCACGCTGTTCGTGCCGATCGTCACGCACCAGTCGATTTGGAATCCGGGCGAAGCCGCCTTGAAGATCGCCGCGACATGGCGGAAAGCAGCGATGTAGTCGGTTTGCTCGCCGGTCGCTGCGGACCAGGGAAACCAATCACCATTCGCTTCCCAGCCGAGCCGAATGATCGCATTGGGCTGGGCGTTCGCGATCTGCGATGCGACATATTGGTAAGCCCAATCGTCGAGTCCTGAAGCGATCTGGGCCAAGCTCGTATCGGCCATGGTGAGTTGGATTGACCAAACCAGATTGCGGTTGGGGTTGTATTGCCACCAATAGCCCGGCAGCCACGCCATCGTGCCGGTGAAGTTATCCCAACTGTCGCCCGGCGTGTAATCGAGCGCGAGAAGCCCGGTGCGGCCAAGCCATTGCTCGAAGGCTTCGACATTCGACTCGCGACCATATGGATCTCCCCAATCCACATAGACGCCGGCCTGGCTTGTAATTCCGGTCTGCTGGCCGGAGTTCGTGGTCGTGCTGCTGGTGTCTGTGCTGCCGCTGGTGCTCGTGCTGCCGCTGGTGTCTGTGCTGGTGCCAGTGCTGCCGCTGGTACTCGTGCTGGTGCTCGTGCTCGTGCTGGTGGATCGGTGATGATGGCTTCGCCAAGCTTCGGCCGAATGGGGTTGTCCCCAACCAAGCAAAGAAATGGCCAAACCGCAGGCAAAAATGCACCCACGCGCGCACGCGCGGTAAAAGAACGACATCGTTTAAATCCCCCTATGAGAGCGCCACGCCCCCGACGTGACGAGCACGCGCGTGGAAAATGTGCGTGGCGCCGAGCATCTGTTAAATTTGATATGGACGCGTTAAAAAAATGAAGAAGTCACCAATCGGTCACGACGCGATGTGCTGCGAAGCGAATCAGTTTGCGGCGATTTCATTCGCGTGAAATCGCGCGGTCGCGACGATGAGGAGCGCTGATAGGCGATTATCGCAAAGGCTGGAACAACACCAAGGTGCGAATCCTCGCGACGCAGAACAGAAATCGAATTTGGCTTCAACGCCACGCTAGGAACAGTCGGCCTGATTTTGCTCAACACCAAATCGACTCGCCCGGATTCTTGCGGGGCGTACCGAAGTTGGAGATGTCGCCGCGCGCGACCGGATTCGACATGCAGGAAGAGCGGTTCGCGACGGCTTAGGGCTTTTGTTCCAGATACACCTTCGCCGATTTCGGGTATTGCCCGTTCGAGATCATGCCGGGGTAGGCGGCATCGGTGTTCCAATAAACATTGTAAAGCACGTTATTGGCTTTGATCCATTGCGCCATTCCGGCCATGAAGGTCGGGTTGTCGCCCTCTTGACCGACGCCCCATTCGGGATAGGACATCGGCTTGTTGTGCTGGGCCGCGAATTGCTTGTGCCAATTCAATCCGTAGGGGCCATTGACATAGTTCTGCCAGGCTGCTTCCGGCCTGATCTTGCTCATCGGGTTCTTGTCGTAGATATCCATCCCGATCACGTCGACGACGTCATCGCCCGGATACATCTGCTCCGGCCGTGCTTTGACTTGTCCGAAATTCACGCACCAGTCGATGAGAAATCCGGGCGAGGCCGCCTTGAAGATCGCCGCGACATGCCGGAAAGCGTCGATGTAATCCTTTTGCCTGCCAGCGGCCGCAGACCAGGGAAACCAATTGCCGTTCGCCTCCCAGCCGATCCGGATGATCGCATTGGGCTGGGCGCGCGCGATTTGCGATGCGACGTAGCGGTAAGCTGAATCCTCTTGGCCGGCCGCGACTTGGGCCAAGCTCGTGTCGCCCATGGTGAGCTGAATCGACCAGACCAGGTTACGGTTGTGGTTGTACTGCCACCAATAGCCCGGAAGCCATTTGGCGGTAGCGGTGAAATTCTGCCAGCTGTCGCCCGGCATGTAATCGAGCGCGAGAAGCCCGCTGCGGCCGAGCCATTTTTCGAACGCTTCAACGTTGGATTCGCGGCCATTGGGATTTCCCCAATCGACATAGACGCCGGCCTGGTGGCTGGGAATTGTCGCGGCTTCAGCCTCGGCCGGGTGAGGTCGTCCCCAACCGAGCAGGGCGAACGCCAAACCGCAGGCGAGAAGAGATCGCGGCGCAAATGCCCGGCAGCGAAGCGACATCATTTCGATCCCTTCTATGCGAGCGCCACACAGCGCGAGCGCCAAGCAGAAAAAGCCAAAACCCCCGCTTTGGTTCACTTCGATCTTGGCGGGCCGGATGAGGCTGGGACGGGCGCGAGCGCCAGCAGGCACTTAGCGCGAAGTCTGGAAGGGGACGAATGTGCCGACCGGCGACGAAGCTCGCGCGCTAAAAATCGAGCGGCAAGGCGTAGCCCAGCATCAGATCGTTCTCGGCGGCCGCCGGCCTTTATCGGCAGGATCGACGCGTTGCGCCAAGAATCGCTCGGGACCCGGTAAATCGGGTAGGCGTTTTCGGTCTCTTTCCGGGCGTTTCTACCGAGTTCCGCTGTTTGACCGCCCAATCCCCGGGCCGGATGATTCGCGCCCTCGACAAATGGAGACTGAATGCGCGCGCTCTCCCGGATAATTATACGGCTTTTGCTGTTGGCGCCGCTTGCGGCGACAGCTCTGTTGCTTCGCTCTCCGGAAGGGGCCGCACAATATAGCAAGGCGTTGCGAAGTTTCCCCAAGCTTACGAACACGGACATTGCGATCATCCGTAAGGCGGTGCGCGAGGATCTGACGGGAAAGCCAAAAGGCACCACCCTTCCGTGGAGCAACCCCGAAAGCCGGAACGCGGGAACGGTCACCCTGCTTGACCGCTTCGACTCGGCCGGCCGCGATTGCCGGCGGGTGCGCTACGTCATCACGCCCGGCTCGAAGCAGCCGGCGGAGGTGATCGGCGGTTCCTACGTGCTGACGTCCTGCCGGCTCGGCGATGGCAGCTGGAAGATCGACAACGCCGCGCGACCCGACAAGCCTGGCTGAGTGTCGCCGCCGTTTTGGGATGCCGGCAACGGGTCGAGAGCCAACCGCTATTTGATGATCTTTGCGACGACGCCGGCGCCGACGGTTCGGCCGCCCTCGCGGATGGCGAAGCGCAGGCCCTCGTCCATGGCGATCGGCGCGATCAGCTCGATCTCCA
>DATEKH010000078.1:0-3733 GCA_035277525.1 Allostellaceae bacterium | reverse complement strand
CGCACCAGCCGTCGAACTCCGGCCCCTATGACGGCCCGGACTTCGTCATTCCGTTGAGCCAGACCTACTGAGTCGGCTCCCCGTGTTCGGGATAAGGCAACCGGCGCCGTGCTTTGGCGCCGGTCGCTCCCGCCGGTTCCGCGCGCGAAACCGGACCCGAAAATCGCGCTCAGGGCAGATCGAACAGGAGGATTTCGGTGCGCGGATCATGCGCCGCGATCGCGATCGAGTTCAGCCCTTCGACCGCCGCCCCGTCGCCGGTGCGCAACCATTCGCCTTCGAGATCGAGACGAATCGCGGCTCGGCATCGGCGCGATAGCGAATCTTGCCGCACAAGCAGCCGCCGGTGATCGTGGCCATGGCCTTCTCCTCCGCAAAGATTGCGTGCTCATCACATAGGGCGAATGCGAGCGCCCGTCATCCGCGAGCGTCGCGCGGAAATACGCTACGCCAGCGCCTTGCGCAGGAAGAACTTCGCGTGTCATCCCCCGCTCATGTTGTTTGATCCGCGAGAAAACTATATCGCCTCGGCGACAATCAGGCTCCCGGGTCCGGCCAGCGGTCTGCGCTCAATCTTTCTCCACCCGGTTTGATCAAGCCACCCATCGACCTCGGCTTCGCTGTAGGCTTGTCCTTCGCCCGAAATGACCAGGAATTCACCGGACATCAGCGGGGCAGCCGGTGGCTGAGTGTGCGTAGGATCGGTCCAGAAGTCGACGAGCAGCAGGCGGGCACCCGTGGAAATAGCGATGCGGAGTTTTTCGAGTAGCGCGATGTTGTGGGGTACGGAGAGGACGTGAAGGGTGTTCGCGACGATCAAGACGTCATGGCCCTGGGGCAACGGATCCTTGGCGAGGTCTCCAGCTACAATCTCAATGCGTGCGCCTTCGGGCTCCCGCGCCAGCCGTTGGCGCGCGACCTCGCTCGCGCCTGTCAGCTCGAACAAGGTGCCTTTCAGCGCGGTATGGCGGCGCAGTACTGCAAGCAAAAAAGAGCCTGTGCCGCCGCCGACATCCAGCACTCGGCGATGGCGACCAAAATCGTAGGCGGTGGCGAGTGCCGCCGCCATCGGAGCCGTGAAGGATTCGACCCCGGCAGAAAAGATCCGTTGCTCTTCCTCGCTAAAACCCCCGAATAGGGCCTGCGCCTCGCCGGTGTGCACGGCCTGATCG
Organism: Allostellaceae bacterium; assembly: GCA_035277525.1. Taxonomy (GTDB): domain Bacteria; phylum Pseudomonadota; class Alphaproteobacteria; order ATCC43930; family CGMCC-115725; genus CAIKMD01. The sequence continues at coordinate 2,561 of DATEKH010000078.1, read as the reverse complement.
AGCTTTTGCCAAGTCGGATAGCTGATACGATTCCAGAAGTGAAGCATCGGGCGCATATCGGGGCCTGGCCTGCCCGCGAGGAATTTCGATGCCGCATCGCTGTTTCGATAGTGCTCGCCGTCAAGTTCGAGCATCCCGAGGCTGACCATGGCATTGGCGACGATTGCCAACGTCCGGGACGGGGTGTTTGTCTTCCGCGCGAGCTCGGCGATACTCCCTGGACCCGCCGCGAGCGCCTCAAACAGTCCGACCTCATTTGCCGCAAAAAGGTGCTTCGCAGCCATGAAGCCCATGGCGATCTTCATAATTGAATCGGGTGTGATGTCGGGCATGGGCACACTCCTTCCGTAAGGCCGATGCAACCTCCTCCAAAGCAACCGTCACGCATCCAATGCGTTGTGCGGCTCTATTCGACCGGCAGCCCGGCCATTCGCCAAGCCTCCGCCAATGGCGTGAACACGGCCGGCTCGATTCCGACCGTGATCGAAAATCGATTGATCGTGAACGCTGGATCGCGAGCAAGCACCTCCCGCGCCTCGGCTGTTGCTTCCTTGTGGCGTCCAAGCCGCACTAGCGCCGCGATGAGAAAGAGGTGGCACACGCTAAAGCGCGGGTTCAGTTGAACCGAGCTGCGTGCGGCGCCATGGGCATCTTCATACCGTCCGGTGTGAAGGTACGAAATCGCCAGCGCATTGAACGACAGGTAATTCAAGAAATCGAAAGGGCTGAGGCGCAGCGCTCGCTGCGCACGCTCGATCGCCTGCTCGGTTTTCCCCATGAAGGATAGAATGAGTGCGCTGCAGTGGAGGGCAAAAACATTGCTGTTGCTGAGCGTCAAAGCCCGGTCGAAAACATTGAGCGCCGTGGCGTGATCATGCGCTTCCAACGATATGACAAATCCGGCGATCCCGAGCGCTGTTGCATCATCGCCGCCATTGGCGATCGCCGCGCGTGCATTCTGAATCGCCCCCGCCCGATCCGTCTCGCGAAGCCCGAAGCGAAAGCGGAAGTGATAGCACCAAGCAAGTGCGGCGTGCGCCGATGCATATCCGGGCTCGAGCTCAAGCGCCTTCTCGAGCAGGGGAATGGCTCTTTCCGCATCCTCGGCCGTGTGGCTGTAGGTGAATGGCGCCGCCCGAAGCACGAGGTCATAGGCATCAAGGCTCTCGGGCCGCTTGCGCCTGGCCCGCTCGATCTCGGCTTTCCTGAGGCTCGGTTCGATGGCACCGACGACGCTCATCGTGATCTCGTCTTGCAGAGCGAAGATGTCATCGAGGGTCCGATCGTAGCGCTCCGCCCAGACATGACTTCCCGTCTCCGCCTCCAGTAACTGGCCGGTGATGCGTACGCGATTACCCACCTTGCGCACGCCACCCTCGAGCACATAGCGTACGCCGAGCTCCCGCCCGACCTGGCGGATGTCCGGCGACTTGCCTTTGTAGGCGAAGCTCGAATTACGCCCGATAACGAAGAGCCATTTGATGCGCGCCAGGCCGGTGATGATGTCGTCGACCATGCCGTCGCAGAAATAGTCCTGCTCGCTGTCGCCGCTCATGTTTTGAAACGGCAGAACCGCGATCGATGGCTTTTCGGGCGTTGCCAATGCCGGCGCAGTCGGCTTTGTCGCGCTTCCCTGGTCGAGCTCGACGCGGTAGACGCGTACCGGTTGCGGGATGTTCTTCAGCGTTTGCTCGCCGATATCGATAAAGCTCGCCGCCACTTTGCCCTGAACCTGCCGCCAAGCGTCTTCGGAAATCGAGATTCCGCCGGGCTCGGCGATGCCCTCGAGCCGCGCCGCGATGTTGACGCCGTCGCCATAGATGTCTTCGTCCTCGAGGATAATGTCGCCGACGTTGACACCGATGCGGAATATGATTTGACGATCCTTTGGGAGACTGGAATTGATCTGCCTCATGGCCCGTTGAATTGCCACGGCACATTCGACGGCATTCACGACGCTCGCGAACTCGACGAGCTCACCATCGCCTATGAGCTTGACGATACGCCCAGCATGCTCACCGATTTTTGGATCGATAACCTCTTTGCGGAGCGACTTGAGCGCGGCGAGGGTCGCGGCCTCGTCTGCGGCCATGAGCCGGCTGTATCCCACCACATCTGCGGCAAGGATCGCCGTCAGCCTCCTCTGCAGGCGCTCTTCGGCCATGCGGACGGTTCCCCCTGAATCCCCCTAATTCGGAACCCGGGAGTGTATGGCCGGTTGGGAAGGGTGTCCAATGCGGGCGTCTCGCCTGCAAACGGTCAGAAGCGGTCCGAATCAACGTCGGCCAGATCAGTCTGCTCTAACCTCAAAATCGAGCTCGGCCGCGATTGCTCTGTCGCTGCTCGCGCCGCTCGGCATGGTGGCTCCGGCTTTTGCCGACAACAGCAATGCCCAGGTCGCACCGCAACAGCAGGCTGCGGCGCCGCACCAGCCGTCGAACTCCGGCCCCTATGACGGCCCGGACTTCGTCATTCCGTTGAGCCAGACCTACTGAGTCGGCTCCCCGTGTTCGGGATAAGGCAACCGGCGCCGTGCTTTGGCGCCGGTCGCTCCCGCCGGT
>DATEKH010000077.1:0-6222 GCA_035277525.1 Allostellaceae bacterium | reverse complement strand
ATGGACGGGCGATTTCCCGACCGCGCGCAACAGCGCCATGGTCTTCTCGACGGTCGCAAGCGCGGTTTCCTTGGCCTGCACCACCTCGACCAGAGCGACGAGATGCGGCGGGTTCCAGTAATGCGTGCCGACGACGCGGGAGCGCTCGGCGACCGCCTCGCCAATCCGGCCGATCGGGATGGCCGAGGTGTTGGTGCAGAGAATGGCGCCCGGCTTGGTCGTCTCGCCGAGAGACTTGAAGATCGCGCGCTTGACTTCGAGTTTCTCCGGTCCCGCCTCGAACACGAAATCGGCGTCCGCGACGGCGGCGGCGAAATCGGCCTCGTAGCGAAGATTTGCAAGGCCCGCCTTGTCCTGCCCTAAGAGCGTGAAAATGGCCTCGACGCGCTGCGGCGCGGAGCCGAGGATCGCCTCATCGGGATCGTGGAGCGCGACCTTGTGCCCGGCGGCAGCGAAAATCTGCGCGATGCCGTGCCCCATCAGCCCGGCGCCGATGACGGCGATGTTCGCCTTCACGGGCTGGCTCATCCGGCGGTGAAGCCGCCATCGACATAGACGACCTGGCCGGTGAAGAAACCCGAGGCAGGCGACAGGAGATAAAGCGCCATGCCCATCAGATCCTCGACCTCGGCCAAGCGAGCTAGCGGGATGCGCGAGAGCGAGCGGGCGCGGGTTGCCTGGCCCAACTCGTCATCGCCATACATCCAGGCGGTGAGCTTCGAGCGGAACACGGTCGGCGCGATCGAGTTGACGGTGATGCCGTGCTTGGCCCATTCGGTCGCGAGCACGCGCGTCAATGCATCCGTCGCGCCCTTCGAGGTGCAATAGGCGGTATAGCCCGAGATGTTGCCGTGGCGCCCGCGCACCGACGACATCATCAGCATCTTGCCCTTGACCTTCTTCTCGATCCAATAGGTGCCGACCGCCTTGGCCATGAACCATTCGCCGCGGACATTGGCGTCCATCACGGCCTGCCAATCCTCGTATTTCATCTCGTTGATGAAGCCGGCCTTGTTGTAGCCCGAGGCGACAACGAGCTGATCGACCTTGCCATAGGCATCGAGCCCGGCTTTGAGCATGGCCTCGGCATCCGCCAAGGTGTCCGGCCGGCGATAGACGAGCGTCGCCTTGCCGCCGAGGCTTTTGACCTCGTCGGCGACCGCGTCGAGCTCGCCCTTGGAGCCCGAGGCGAGCGTCAGATTGGCGCCGAGCGAGGCCAGCATCAGCGCGCAGCCGCGGCCGAAAGCGCCCGAGGCGCCGGTGATGAGCGCGGATTTGCCGCGCACATCGAAGAGGCTCAACGGGTTTTTGAGCGTGTCGGAGATCATGGCGTCACCTTGGCGTTGGAGACGATCACCAGCATGGTGCAGACCTTGTTCGCGCGGTTCTCGACCATGCGCACTTCCTTGGGCGCGATATGCACCGAATCCATCGGCCCGAGAGTGACCGTGCCCTGATCGGTCGTCACCGTGATCTCGCCGTCCAAGACCATGTAGACGCGCTCGTAATCCGACGCGCTCTTCTCGGCCCTGCCGCCCGGCAGGTAATGCGAGACACCGGTCCAGAAGGTGCTGGTCTTGGTCGCCTCGGCACCTTGGAGACGCAAGGCGCTGACATCGAAATGATTGGCCGCCTCGTAGCGCTTCGCGTCTTTGAATTTGGTGACCTGCATCGCCGGCTCACCACTTCTCGATGCGGAATTTCTGCGCCGGATCGATCACGGCGATAATGCGGATGCCGCAGCCTTCGCCCTCGGGCCAGCGCCAGGGGAAGCACATGAAGGTGCAGCGCTTGCCCGTCACCTTGTCGATGTCGCCATTGACGTTCTCGATCCCCGGGATGCCGTTGGTCATCAGCACCTTGTGCGACGGCTCCCAATAGGGAAAATCGTCGATGATGTGGCGGCCCTTTTCGGCGAAATATTCGTCGTCGAGATGGGGCTGCGCCGGGCCCGGCCCGTGCGGCCCCAGGAAGGTCCCGAGCGGATGGTCGAGCGCCTGCACGTCGATGCCGAGGAGCTTCACCTTCTTGGCGACGAGCCATTCGGCCGCGGCTTTGTAGAGGCCGGGGGAGTAAGCGAAGTAATCAGGATTGTCGCCCCAGTTGCGATGGCTGCCAGTGTTGATCATGACGATGTCATTGGGCTGGATCTTGGGCCGCGCCTTCTCGAGATCCTCCGGCGTCACCACGCCCCATTTGCCCTTGGGGATCGAGACGACGACGCCGGTGCCGAAAAAGCGCCAGGTCTCGTATTCGGTGATGAAGGGCGTGTTCTCAAGCACGTGGATCGGCGCATCCATATGCGTGCCGCGATGCATGATGCCCTCGTATTCGAGCACCTGGAGTCCGTCCTTGGCATGGAACTCTTTGACGCGGATGTTCATGTTGGCCTTCGACGGCCATTGCGGCATGCCGTGCCGCCACTCGGTGCTGAGATTGTAGAATTCGAGGCCGGTCGTATCGGTCTTGGGCATGGAAAGATTCCTCAGAGCAAATTGGTCCCTCTCTGCGCGAAGCGGGGAGAGGGGACGCCCCGGCCAATCGCTCTTCGCGATTGGCCCCGAAGGGTTCGATCGCGAGAGCGATCGAACGGGACGTCCCATCGCGCAGCGATGGGAGGGTGAGGTGCTCTAGGACGAGCGCACCTCACCCGCTCGCTGGCGCTCGCACCCTCTCCCCCCGATGGGCGGAGAGGGTTATCACGTCTTGTCCTGCTCACGTCACTCGACCACGCGTTCGCCGGATTCGAGCCGGTAAGCGCCGCTCGGATCGAAGAAGGCGACGAGACGGATGACGCAGGCATCGCCGCCGCGCCAGAGCCAGGGATAGGCGTGGAAGGTCGCGCGCCGGCCGGTGACCTCGTCGAGATCGCCGCCGACATTCTCGATGGTCGGGATGTCGGCCTTCAAGAGCGCCTTATGCGCGGCGTTCCATTCCGGGAAGTCGTTGAGCGCCTCGCGGCCGGTCGCGTCCTTGTATTGCTTGGGCAGGTCCTTGATCTGCGGCCCATTGCGATGCGGCCCGAGCGAGGTGGCAAGCGGATGATCGACCGTCGCCGTATCGACGCCGACGAGCTTCACCTTCTTCGCGACGAGCCATTCGGCCGCTTCCTTCGACAGGCCGGGCGCATGGCCGAAATATTCCTGGCTGTCGGAATAGCGGTGATGCCATTGCGTATTGATGAGAACGATGTCCTGCGCCTCGATGGCAGGCGTCGCCTTTTCGAGATCGGCGGGCGTGATCAGCTCCCATTTCCTCTTTGGAATGCCGAGAATGACGCCGCTGCCGAAGAACCGGTCCATGGCGATGTCGCCGACGCCCTTGGCGCCCGGCACGAGATGAATCGGCGCATTGACATGGGTCGAGACATGCATGACCGCGATGATTTTTTGCGTCATCACCCCATGCTTGGCGTGGTAGGTGATGCGCTCGAGCTTCACATCCTCGTAGCCCGGAAAGGTGGGCGAGTTGTAGCCCCAGCGGTGACTGAGCTCATAGAATTTCAGCCCCGATTGAGGGTCGATGATGGCGGGCATCGGCGTTTCTCCGAGGAGTCGAGCGTTATGGCGCGCAGTCTATCAAATCGCCCATCAATGGGAAGCCCGCGGGCCCGGGCGCGGCAGGCGAAACGGCGCTCGCCCGAGCCCGCCGCGCCGCTATAATCGACGCACGAAAAGAATCGGGAGGATCGGATGAGGATCGCGACTTACACCCATCGCGGCACGAAGAGCTATGGCGCCGTCACCGCCGGCGGCATTGTCGATTTGGGCAAGCGCATCGGCCAGAAATATCCAAGCCTCCTCGCCCTCTTGGAAAAGGGCGGGCTCGACGAAGCGCGGCGCGCGATCGAGGGTCAGAAGCCGGCTTTTCCCGAAAGCGAGATCGCGTATCTCCCGGTCATTCCCGACCGCATCAACATCTATTGCACCGGCCTCAACTATCAGGGGCATATCGACGAGACCAAGCTCGAGAAGCCGAAATTCCCGCGGCTTTTCATGAAGCTCGACGAATCGCTGGTTGGCCATAAGCAGCCGATGATCCGCCCCAAAGCCTCGATCGAATACGATTTCGAAGGCGAGCTCATGGCGGTGATCGGCAAGGAAGCCCGCCATGTCAGCGAGGCCGATGCGATGAAATACGTCGCCGGTTACACGCTCTTCAACGACGGCTCGCTCAGGGATTTCCAGCGCCGCACGACGGACCAGGGCAAGAATTTTTACCGCTCGAGCTCGGTCGGGCCGGAACTGGTGACCCTCGACGAAATTCCGCCGGCTACGGAGATGAAGCTGATCTCGCGCCTCAACGGCAAGGTCGAGCAGGAAACCAATATCGCCGACATGATCTTCCCGGTGCCGGCGCTGCTGTCCTATTTCTCGGGCATTAGCCGGCTGCGCCCGGGCGACATGATCGCGACGGGCACCTGCGGCCGCGTTTCCTATAGCGACAAGCAATTCATGAAGGCGGGCGATACGATCGAGATCGAGATCACCGGAATCGGCAAACTCGTTAACCCGATCGTCGACGAGAAATAGCAAGCCTGGTGGCTCGGCTGATAGGCGAGGAGTATTGCTGCATGGAGGTCGTGCGGCCTTCGACTGCTCCCCTGTCGCTAACGCTCAGGGTCGCGCTCAGGCTGAGGACAATTGTTTGATGGCATCAAAAATCCATCCTCATGCTGAGCGCGCGCCGAACGGCGCGCAGTCGAAGCACGCACGGCGCTGATCCCAGCCGCTGTCGTCAATTCCCCAATTTCAGCACGCGCTCGGCATTCCCGTGCGCGAATTTCTCCAGATCGGCCGGCGATAGCGGCAGGTGATTGAGGAAATCGACGCCGACCTTGTTCGATTCGAACGGCCAATCGACCGAGAACATCATATTGTCGAGCCCGAAGGCGCCGACCGCGCATTGGAAAGCCGGCAGCGAGAAATTCCCGCTGCAGGTGATCAAGAGATTCTCGATCAGGTAATCCTTCGGCGCCTTTTTGAGGCCGCGCTTCTTCGCCGAGAATTGCGCGTGATCGTTGAGGCGATGGATCCAGAAGGGCAGACCCTCGCCCATATGGCCGAGGATGAATTTGAGCCGCGGATAGGCGTCGAACGCTCCCGAGAACACGACGCGCAGGAAATGCGTCGCCGTGTCCATCGCGTAGCCCCAGGCGGCGAAGGCCAAATCCTCATAGCCCTCGAAATAGGCCTTCATCGCCGCCGGCGCCGGATTGCGCGGATGGAGATAGATCGGCACGTCGAGGGCCTGCGCCGCCTCGAAGATCGGCCAGAATTTCTTGTTGTCGAGGAATTCACCCTCGTGATGGCCGTTGATCATCGTGCCCTTGAAGCCGAGCTTGGTCACGCAGCGCTCAAGCTCCTTGGCCGCGGCCGCGGGGTCCGCCGTGGGCAGCGCGGCGAAACCGGCAAAGCGCGTCGGATGGCGCTTGCACGCCTCATGGATCCGGTCGTTGCAATCGGTCGCGACGCCCGTGCCGGTCTTGGCGTCGTAGCCTTGCGGACCCGGCGCCACCAGCGAGAGCACTTGAAGCGCGATCCCGGCCTCGTCCATGAATTTGAGGCGCGAGGCCTCGATGTCCAACAGCTCGGTCGGCATGTCGTGGCCGAGATAGCGCGAGCGATCGACCAGCACCGCGGCGCGGCGCAGATGCGGCGGCACCGCCTCGTTCGCCATCGGCGTCGCGATGTGTTCCTCGATCGCAATGATCTTCATCGGGCCGGCCTCCGTGACGGATTTGCGCCGCAGCTTGCCGTCTGGCGCGCCCCCGTGCAATTCAATATTTTGACGCGGGGGCTGGCCCTGGAGGAAAAGCGATGAAAATCGACGACAAGGCGCTGCGCGATTTCGCGGCCGCGATCATCGGCGCAGCCGGCAGCGAAGCGGCCGAGGCGCACGCCGTGGCCGACCATCTGGTCGAGGCCAATCTCAAGGGCCATGACAGCCACGGCGTCGGCATGATTCCGACCTATGTCGCGAATGTTCGCGTGGGCCGGCTTCATCCCAACCGCCACGCGACGCTTGTCAGCGAGAGTGGGCCGATCGCGATCTTCGACGGGCAGATGGGCTATGGGCAGGTGACCGCGCGCGATGCAACCGACTGGGCGATCGCCAAGGCGAAAGCCGCGGGTCTGGCCGTCTTTGCGCTGCGCAACACGCATCACGTCGCGCGGGTCGGCGCCTATGGCGAGCAAGCGGCGGCGGCGGGGCTCGTCTCGA
>DATEKH010000076.1:0-10204 GCA_035277525.1 Allostellaceae bacterium | reverse complement strand
GCGCGCCAGCAACAGCGCAGCCGAGACCGGCGAATATTCCTTGGGCTCGCCGATGCGCGAATCCGAGACGAGGACGCCGGTCCCGTCGAGCAGCACTTGCTCGACGAAGGGCGGGCTGTTGGAGAAGCCGTCGATCTTCTTGGTCACGAAGGCCGCCATGAATTCGGGCGGCTGCATCGATGCTGTCGTCACGTCGTTGGGCGCGATGCCGGCATCCTTGGCGACGACTTTGAGGATGATGTCGGGAATGGCGGCGGGCGCGCCGACCGCGAAGATATGGCCTTTCAGAATCTTGCCGCGAACGGAAAGCGGCGCTTTCGGGTCGAAATGAGCCGCGTCGGCGATCTCCTTGCGCACCACGATCGACTGGCCCGACTGGTTGATGGCGGTCAAGAGCGCGGTCAGCTTCTGGCCGCGCACATTGGCGCGCACGATCGAGGGACCCGACGACATCGAGAAATCCGCGGAGCCCGAGATCACCGCGTTCATCGAGCCGATGCCGGTGATGTAGAGGACTTTGACGTCGAGCCCCTGCTTTTGCCACAGATGCTCGTCATCGGCGATGTATTGCGACAGGAACAGCATGTTGCGGCCGGGAATGGCGAGCTTCGCTTCCTGTTGCGCCTGAACCGGCATGGAAGCGAGCGCCACGGCGATGCCGAGTGCTGCCGCAGCCGCCGCGCGCAGCCCGCGATGATAGGCCTTCGTCATTTGCGTTCCCTCCCCGTCTCAGGATTGCGCCGGCCCGCGGCCACGAAATTGCGCGGCAGTTTCTCCATTTCGGCGGAGGCGGTCAATTAAAACGCGCCGACGGCGGCGCGCTCAGCGCTCGATTGCCCAGGAATGATTGAGCGGTCCATGGCCGCGGCCGAGCCCCGGCGCGGTACGGATCGCCTCTTGGACGAAGCGATGCGCGCGCTCGATCGCTTGCCGCAACGCCATTCCCTGCGCCAAGCCCGCCGCGATCGCAGAAGCCAGCGTGCAGCCCGTGCCATGCGTGCTGCGGGTCGCGATGCGGCGCGCCTCGAGCACGAAGCTGTCGCCTGCCGCCGTGACGACGAGGTCGCGCACCATCTCGCCGGCGATATGCCCGCCCTTCACCATCGCCGCCTTGGCACCGGCGCGCAGCAGCGCCTCGGCGGCGCGGCGCATGCCGTCGAGATCGGCGACGCGGCCGCCGGTCAATGCCTCGGCCTCGGGCGCGTTGGGCGTGACGAGCGTCGCGCGCGCGATCAGGCGGCGCTCCAGCGCATCGAAAGCACGGGTGTCGAGGAGCCGGGCTCCGGTCGAGGCGACCATCACGGGGTCGACCACCAGCGGCACCCCGGGCGCGCCGCGCTCGATCGCGTCCGCCGCGGCCTCGATCACGCCGTGATCGAGCAGCATCCCGGTCTTGATGCAATCGGCGCCGATATCGTCGAGCACCGACGCGATCTGCTGCTTCACGAAAGCGGGCGCCACGGGCAGGATGCCCTGGACGCCCTCGGTGTTCTGCGCGGTGAGCGCGGTCAGCGCGGTCGCCGCATAGGCGCCTAACGCCGTCGCCGTCTTGATATCTGCTTGGATGCCGGCGCCGCCGCCTGAATCCGAGCCGGCGATGATCAGCACGCGGCCTTTCATTCGGCCGCGCTTTCCTCCGCGAGCCCGGCGACGGCCGCGGCGATGTCCTTGATGACGGCCAGGACGAGCGCTTCATCCTCGCCCTCGGCCATGATGCGCAGCAGCGGCTCGGTGCCGGATTTGCGCACCAAGAGCCGCCCGCCCGCGCCGAGGCGCCGCTCGCCGGCGCCGATCGCCGCCTTGACCGGGGCGGCCTGCATCGCTGCCCCCGCATCGCAGCGGATGTTGTGGAGATGCTGCGGCACGGGCGCGAAGACCTTCGCGACTTCGCTCACCGGCTTGCCGGCTTCGATGATCGCCGCCAGCACTTGCAGCGCGGCCATCAGCCCGTCGCCGGTGGTCGAATAATCGCTCAGGACGATGTGGCCCGATTGCTCGCCACCGAGATTGGCGCCGATGCGGCGCATCGCCTCGACCACGTAGCGGTCGCCGACCGCAGTGCGGGTGAGCGCGATGCCCTCTCCTTGCAGGAATCGCTCGAACCCCAGATTCGACATGACCGTCGCGACCACGCCCGCCGGCGCGAGCTTGCCCGCGCCGCGCCATTGGCGCGCGATCAGCGCCATCAGCTGGTCGCCATCGACGAGGCGTCCGGTCTCATCGGCCATCAGCAGCCGGTCGGCATCGCCGTCGAGCGCGATGCCGAGATCGGCGCGCTGCGCCGCGACCTCGCGCTGCATCGCCGCGGTCGCGACCGTGCCGGCGTCACGGTTGATGTTGTGCCCGTCGGGCGAGACGCCGAGCGGAATGACCTCGGCGCCCAATTCCCACAGTACGGTCGGCGCGACCTTGTAAGCCGCTCCATGCGCGCAATCGACCACCACTTTGAGGCCGTCGAGGCGCAGGCCGCGCGGGAAGCTTCCCTTGACGAATTCGATATAGCGGCCACCCGCATCGTCGAGCCGTTTGGCATGGCCGAGCGCGGCGGACGGCGCGCGCTCGGCGGCGGCACGCTCGATGCTCGCCTCGATCTGCGCCTCGATGGCGTCGGACAGCTTGTAGCCGTCGGGGCCGAAGAATTTGATGCCGTTATCCTCGAACGGATTGTGCGAGGCCGAGATCATCACCCCGAGATCCGCGCGCAAGGAGCGTGTCAGCATGGCAATGGCGGGCGTCGGCAAGGGTCCGACCAGGACCACATCCATGCCCATAGCGATGAAGCCCGAGGTGAGCGCCGGCTCGAGCATATAGCCCGAGAGCCGCGTGTCCTTGCCGATGACCACAAGGTGACGATGATCGCCGCGGCGCAGAACGAGCCCCGCCGCCATGGCGAGCTTCAGCACGATCTCGGCCGTCATCGGCTCGCTATTGGCGGTGCCGCGCACGCCGTCGGTTCCGAACAGGCGGCGCAGCTGGGCGGGTTTGGCGCTGTCGTGCATCGGCATCGGCAAGTCTACCCCGAAATTGCCCCGAACGCGGTCAAGAAAGGCTTAAAGAGCCGCGCCGGCGCCGCGATAACAGCTCGTCCGATCGAGCGGGCCCCATCATTATCGTCATTGCCGGGCTTGACCTGGCTTGACCCGGCAATCCATGGACCCGCGGGTCAAGCCCGCGGGTGACGATACAGGGACCTAATTCAATCTGCTCGGACCTTGGGCTGGCTGCGCGCAAAAAACAACCGCCGTCCGGCAGGGACGACGGTTGCGATAGTGTCGACGCCTTGCAGCGGCGGCTCACCCGCCGGGCTGCGGCTCGGGCTCGTATCCGCCTGCCGGCTTGTCGCGGCCGGCCGGGGGCACCGACGAACGCCGGCCCGGGGCCGGAGCCGGCGGCGGCTCGACCGAGCCGCCGGTGTCGCGAATGATCTTCTCGCCGCGGATGACGCGCCGAATCTCGTCCACCGAGAGCGTCTCGAACTCGAGCAGCCCCTTGGCGAGCGCGTGCAGCTCGTCGAGATGCTCGGTGAGGATTTTGCGGGCGCGCATCTCGCCTTCCTCGACGATGCGGCGAATCTCCTCGTCGATCACCGTGGCGGTCGCCTCGGAGACGTTCTTGCGCTGCGTCACCGAGTGACCGAGGAAGACCTCTTCCTCGTTCTCGCTATAGCGCAAGGGTCCGAGCTTCTCGGAGAAGCCGAACTCGGTCACCATGCGCCGCGCGAGGTTGGTCGCGCGGCGGATGTCGTCGGCGGCGCCGGTCGTGACCTTCTGCGAGCCGAAGATCAGCTCCTCGGCGACGCGGCCGCCGAAGAGGCTCGTGATCATCGCCTCGAGCTCCATGCGCGACTGGCTGTATTTGTCGCGCTCGGGCAGGAACATGGTGACGCCCAAGGCGCGGCCGCGTGGGATGATGGTCACCTTGTGCAGCGGCTCGTGGCCTTCGACATAGAGCATGAGAAGCGCATGCCCGCCCTCGTGATAGGCGGTGAGCTTTTTCTCGTCCTCGGTCATCACCATCGAGCGGCGCTCGGCGCCCATCAGCACCTTGTCCTTGGCGAGCTCGAACTCCGACATGGTGACCGAGCGCTTGCCCTTGCGCGCCGCCATCAGCGCCGCCTCGTTGACGAGATTGGCGAGATCAGCGCCCGAGAAGCCCGGCGTGCCGCGCGCGATGATGCGCGGATCGACATCCGAGGCCAAAGGCACCTTGCGCATATGGACTTTGAGGATCTTCTCGCGCCCGACCACGTCGGGATTGGGCACGACGACCTGGCGGTCGAAGCGGCCGGGACGCAGCAACGCGGGGTCGAGCACGTCGGGGCGGTTGGTCGCGGCGATGAGGATCACGCCCTCATTGGCCTCGAACCCGTCCATCTCGACGAGCAATTGATTGAGCGTCTGCTCGCGCTCGTCATTGCCGCCGCCGAGGCCAGCGCCGCGATGGCGGCCGACCGCGTCGATCTCGTCGATGAAGATGATGCAGGGCGCGTTCTTCTTGCCCTGCTCGAACATGTCGCGCACGCGCGAGGCGCCGACGCCGACGAACATCTCGACGAAGTCCGAGCCCGAGATGGTGAAGAACGGCACATTCGCCTCGCCTGCGATCGCGCGAGCGAGAAGCGTTTTGCCGGTGCCGGGCGGGCCGACGAGCAGGACGCCCTTCGGAATCTTGCCGCCGAGGCGCTGGAATTTCTGCGGGTCCTTCAGATATTCGACGATCTCTTCGAGCTCTTGCTTCGCCTCGTCGATGCCGGCCACGTCGTCGAAGGTGATGCGGCCGACCTTCTCGGTCAAAAGCCGCGCCCGGCTCTTGCCGAAGCCCATGGCGCGGCCGCCGCCGCCCTGCATCTGGCGCATGAAGAAAATCCACACGCCGATCAGCAGCAACATGGGGAACCACGACACGATCACGCTCAACAGCGAGGGCACGTTGTCGTCCGACGGGGCGGCACGGATCTGCACGCCCTTGTCGATCAGCCGGCTGACGAGGTTCGGATCGTTCGGCACATAGGTCGAGAAGCTGCGCCCGTCGGTGAACTTGCCGTTGAGGCTGTTGCCCTGGATCGTGACCTCGCGAACCTGACCCTTGTTCACGTCGTTGATGAGCTCGGAATAGGCGAGGCTGTTCTGCGGCGTGCGCGTCGTCGAGCTTTGGAAAAGGTTAAACAGCGCCACCAGCAACAGGCCGATGATGATCCACAGCGCCAGATTTTTGCCGAAGCTATTCACGTGCGACACCTTTCCGCGCCGAGCCCGAAATCGAACGACAGGGTAACGCTCCCGACAGGCCCCCGCTCCACATTATTAGATAGGAAGCGCGCCAGGATTAAACAATTGTAAACCCAGCGCCCATCAGGGGTCGAGTGGGGCGGAAAATCGCCTCGGGCAGCGCGCATTTCCGCCATGGCTCGGCGACGTAGCGCAGAGCCGGAACCGCCGCAATCGCATCGCCGCACCGCAACGCCGCAAGTCCCGGCCGCACGGGGGCCGGGATCGCGGCCAGCGCGCGCCGCGCCGCACCATCGAGCGCGGCCGGCACACCGAGACCGCCCAGAAAGAGACCGGGCGGCAGCGTCTCCGGCACGTCAATGGTAAATCGCCCGTCCCACGCCACGCGCGCGCCGGGAGCCAGCGCGACCGGCGGTGCGATCGCGGCCGGCTCGCGGCAGATCAGCGTGCGTCCACGCCGCGGCTGAATGAGGCAGCCGCCAAGGCTGCGACCGCTCGCGAGTCCCTGACGCAGGCAGGACAGCAACCGCTCCAGCCTTTCGCGCCGCGGCGGATACTCCGCGCCCGAAATGGTGGCGATGAGCGCAGCCATCGCCGTCATCGCAATGTCATGCGGCGCCGCGGCGATGAGCGCGGAATCGAGCCAAGCAAAGCCGGCGGGATCGAGCGTCGCGGCGCGCGCGAGCAGCGCCGCGGTGTCGCGCTCGGCGTGGATGCGGGCCTCGCCAAAGCGCTTAGCAAGCGCGGCGAGCCGTTCGGTATCGAGGCCGCGCGATGCGATTGTGTCCATCTCCGCGCGCAAGCGCACGCGCATGAAAGCCGGGTTGAGATTGCTCGGATCGTCGATCCAGCCCTGGCCCGCCGCGGCCAACGTCGCGCGCAGACGGCGGCGCGGGATGCCGAGCAAGGGCCGCAAGACCCGCACATCGCGCCGCTCGGCGAGCGCCGGCATGGCGGCGAGACCATCAGGGCCGCTGCCGCGGCGAAGCCGCATCAGCAGCGTTTCGGCCTGGTCCTCGCGCTGATGCGCCAGCAGCAGATGCAGCACGGCGTGCGCCGCGCACCACGCCTCGAGCAAGCGATAGCGCGCTTGCCGCGCCGCGGCCTGGATACCGCTCTTCGGCGCGGGCCCAGACCAGCGCAGCGTCGCATGGGGAATGCCGAGCGCGCTGCAGAATGCCGCGACGTGCTGCGCCTCCGCCGTCGACTCTGCCCTCAAGCCGTGATCGACCGTCAGCGCGAAGACACAGCCGCCGCGCGCGCTCGCCCATTCCTGCGCCAACACCGTCAGGGCCATGCTGTCGCTGCCGCCCGAGACCGCCACGGCCAGCTGCGGCGCCGGCTCGAACGGCGCGAACGCCGCCATGCACCGCGCAAATTCCGCCGCGGTCACCGCTTCCGCCGCCTCGTGGAGGGCGACGAGCGGCATCGTGGTCATCAGGACGGGCAGCCCGCGCGCTGCTTTTCGCTCGCGAGCCGGTCGCGCACCGCCTGTGGCGGCAAGGGGAAATCGTGCTGGAGCCGCGCATAGGCGCGGCACGCATCGGCCTTTTGATTGAGATTGGCGAGCGACATGCCGAGCTTCAGCAGATCGTCCGCGGCCTTCGACCCTTTGGGATATTTCTCATAGCCTTGGGCAAAGGCGGTCGCGGCGTTCGCGTAGTCCTTGCGGACGTAAAAGGTTTCACCGAGCCAGTACTGGGCATTGCCGGCCAGCGGATCGTTCGGCCAGCGCTGGACAAAGCTGCGCATCGCCTGCTCCGCTGCGGGATAGTTAGCTTGAGTCAACAAACCCATGGCGTAATTGTACTGCTCCTGCGCGCTACCCTCCGGCAGATCCGCGCCAGCCGCCGCCGTCTGCTGGTTGGGCCCGGCCGCCGCCCGGGGCGACGGACCGCCCACCGTTCCGAGCGTTCCCGCGCGGGTGGGTGGCCGCGACATGTCGCCGGCGCTTTGCGAGGGGCGAGGCTCCTCCGGCCGGCTCGGCCGCGATGTCGCTGCGGGTGCGCCGGTCGCGGTCAAGGACGAGGGGCCCGAAGCGCCCTGGCCTTGCATTTGCTTGAAGCGCAGATCGACATCGCTCGACAGCCGATCGAGCTGGTCCTTGAGCTGATGGAGGCTGTTGTTCAGCTCCTCGATGCGGCCATTGAGGTCACGCATCTGATCCTCGATCGCGCTCATGCGCATTTCTTCGTTGAGCGCCGATTGGCCCGGCCCGCCCGATTGGGCGTGGGACGGGCTAGCGGCCAGCACGCCGATCAGGCTCACGGCGCAAAGGATGAAGGGGCGACGCATGGAATCTTGCCTTCCGTTCGCTGCGGCCCGGGGCCTTCGCCCGCCGAGCGGACCAAAAGCCGCCGCAGCTTTAGCCAGTACTCCGACATTCGGGCGAAAAATGGGCCGAAAGGCCCGGCAAATCAGCAAAAAAAAGCGCCCGCCCGGGCCGCAGCGCATGATCGCCGCGGCGCGGGCAGACGCCCACATTACTGCCGATTGAGCCCGAAATCAGTTGATGACCGTCACACCGCGGCGGTTCTGCGCCCAGGCGGCCTCATTGTCGCCGAGCACGGCCGGACGCTCCTTGCCGTAGCTGATGGTCTTGATGCGGTTGGCCTGAATGCCCAGCGCCACCAGCGCATTGCGCACCGCGGTCGCGCGGCGCTCGCCCAGCGCCAGGTTGTATTCGCGCGTGCCGCGATCATCGCAGTGGCCTTCGACCGTCACCGTCACGTTGGGATATTTCTTCAGCCACTCTGCCTGACGCTGCAGCGTCGTACGACCCTCGGGCTTGATCGCCGACTTGTCGAAATCGAAGAAGACGCGATCGCCGACATTCTGGACGAAGTCCTGGGAAGAGCCAGGCGCGACGCTGGCCGAGCCGGGCGCCGTCGTCGCCTGACCGCCGCCGCCGCCCGCACTGGCATTCGTCGAGGGATTCTGCGCGCATGCCGCCAGCAGCAGCAGGCCCGCGATCAGGCTCAATGGCCGAAGATTCATTGTGAACTCCCTTTAATTAAACAACTCGGATGTGATTTGGATCGAGTTGGGAGGGACAGCGTTGCCCCCGAGGCATCCCACGTGACAGTCGTCGGGCCGCGAACATCCCGCGCCCTTGCGACCGGGGCGACTATACGAAGGGTTAACTATGGAATCAAGGGGGACCAAGCGGGATCGGAAGCATCCGTTGGCGTCACGACTTGCCTTTCATTGTATCCGGTAAGGTCGATCGAGTAGAGATGCGTATCGCCGCCGCGACCTTTCGAGTCGCTCGGCGACTGCTTGAAGAACATCAGCACGCGGCCATTGGGCGCCCAAGTCGGGCCTTCGACCAGAAAGCCTTGCGCGAGCAGGCGCTCGCCGCTGCCGTCCGGCCGCATCACGCCGATATAGAATTGGCTCGCGTCGAACTTCGTGAAGGCGACGAGATCGCCGCGCGGCGACCAGACCGGCGTGCCGTAGCGGCCGTTGCCGAAGCTGATGCGGTGGATGTCGCTGCCGTCGGAATTCATCACATAGAGCTGCTGCGAGCCGCCGCGGTCGGAGTTGAACACGATCTTCGAGCCGTCGGGCGAATAGCAGGGCGAGGTGTCGATCGAATCCGTGTTGGTGATCTGCGTTGCCTTGCGGGTCCTCAAATCGAGCGTGTAGATCTGGCTCGCGCCGTTGACGGCGAGGCTCATGATCACCCTGTTGCCGTCGGGCGAGAAGCGCGGCGCGAAGGTCATGCCCGGGAAGTCGCCCAGCACCTCCTGCTGTCCGGTGTCGATGTTGAAGAGATAGACGCGCGGCGTGCCGCGGGCATAGGAGAGATAGGTGATCTCTTGCGCGGTCGGCGAGAAGCGCGGCGTCAGCACCAGCGAGCTGCCATTGGTCAGGAAGCGGTTGTTGGCGCCGTCCTGGTCCATGATGGCGAGCCGCTTCACGCGCTTGTCGAGCGGGCCGCTTTCGGCGATGTAGACGATGCGGGTGTCGAAATACCCGTCCTCGCCGGTGATGCGCTTGTAGATCGCATCGGCGATGATGTGCGCGATGCGCCGCCAGTTCTGCGGCGTCGTCGTATAGCGCAGGCCGGTGAGCTGTTGCTCGGCGAACACGTCCCAGAGGCGGAATTCGACCTGCAGCTTGCCGTCGGGCTGGGCGGCGACATCGCCGGTGACGAGCGCCTGGGCGTTGATGACACGCCAATTGTTGTAGTTCGGCGGAATGCGCGTGGCCGCGTCCGGATCGACGAACGCCTTGGGGTCGATCGGCTGGAACAGGCCCGAGCGCTCGAGATCGGCCGACAAGACCTGGGTGATGTCCTGCGCCGCGGTGCCCGCGCCGCCGGCAAAGGTCGGGATCGCGATCGGCATCGGTGCGATCTTGCCGCGCGTCAGGTCGATGTGGAGCTCGGCGCGCGCGCTCAAGGGCGCGACGACGAGGACCGCAAGGGCCGCGACAGGCATGAGCCAACGACGAACAAGATGCATCATGTGATATCCTTCGGATCGAATGTGATGGTGAAAGTCTGCCACTGATCGAATTTCTGCGGCGGCAGCTTCAGGGGCTGGCAGCGCGGATTGAGCAGCGCGCGATTGGCGCTGTCGGCCGCGGCTTGGAAGAACGGATCGTTGAGCCGTTCGGGGTTGAGCAGCTGGGTCGAGCGAACCGTGCCGTCGCGATTCATGACGACGCGAAACTCGGGGCGCAGATTTTCGGCGTCGCGCGCGCCCGCCGGAACGTTCCAGCACGCTTCGATCTGCTGCTTGACGAGATCGATCTCGCTGGTCGAGAGCTGGGCGGCGAGCGGCGCCAGAGGCTGCGAGCTCTTCTGCGCCTGGCCCTGCGATTGCTGCTGCGGCTCGAGCTTGCGGTTGGCGAGATTCTTCAACAGCTGATCGAACGAGGTGTTGTCCTGCTTTGCCGCCTGCGGCACCGGCGGCTTCGGCGCGGGCGGCGGCGGTGGTGGCGGCGGCGGTTTGGGTGGCTGCGGCTTC
>DATEKH010000075.1:0-31454 GCA_035277525.1 Allostellaceae bacterium | reverse complement strand
GGCCAGCCGAGTGGTGAAGCAGCGGCAGTCAGTATCTTCGGCACGCCATTCCTCATAGCCTTCAAAATCCCGCTTTGCGTCGGCAGCGTGCTATTGGCGGCGCCAGCAGCGGGCGCTTCGGCGGTCATGCCGCCGGAGGATCTCCCCGAACAGGATTCGGCACGTCAAATCATCTCGCATGGCTTGAGGGAAAATTGCGGGCCGCCCTATGTCGTAGCGCCGCCCGCATCTTGAGGCCCGCCCGCCGCAACCGGCGCGTGGCCATTGCCGTCAATTTTCCATTGACGTGTCGCCGGGGACGCGAGCAGGGCAACGCGCTTCGAGCTTTTCCAACACTCGCCCGAGGGGCAGCCGCGCGTTGTCGATCACGCCGGATCTGTGGACAAACGGGTAGATCATTTGCGCCGAGAAGCTCTCGGGCACGGGATCGGGGACGCCGTAAAGAGACGGCATGACGCCGGGCGGCGGAATGTACGCCGTGCCGAACAATAGATCGAACAATACCAAATGCGGCGCGAAATTCTTGTTGTAGGCCTCGGGGTGATTGCAATGGTGCCAGTGGTGAAATTGCGGGCTTGCGACGAGCCAGCGCAACGGGCCGTAGTTCACCCGAATATTCGAGTGGTTGAGGAAGCCCTGAAATCCGAGAAAGATGGTATAAGCGAGAAGCGGCGCGCTCGCGAAGCCCACGCAAAAGATCGGTATGAACTGGAAGCAATCCCCCATCAGCTTATCAACGGGATGCAAATGCACGTTGGCGAGCCAATCCATCCGCTGGGAACTATGATGGACGCGATGCAATCGCCAAAGACGGGGATTCCGGTGAAGCGAACGATGGAAGACATACGCCAGGAAGTCCGCCATGACCAGAATTTCGACGAACTGCAGCCACGCCGACTGGCTTGCGGCCGCTGATTGAAAGGCGAGCCCCGTTTTCTGCCGGAGCCAAAGCATCGCTCCCAGGCTGAGGGCATCCGAGAGATGCCCGACAAAACAGCCTACGACATAGTAAGCAAGGTCGATTTTCCATCCGGACCGCAGCGCATCCTGGCGCCGAATGGGAAATAGACGCTCCAACGGAACGAAAACAACAGCGAACAATATCAAGCCGAGTACGATCTCGAAGCTAATCGGCGCGGACATCGTCGCTCCCTGGAAGGAGGGACCGTGCTTCGCTATCGGGCCGGGCAGGGGAAATCGGGGTGAGAGGCTCGCGTACAAGCGAGGCCGCGCCAGAATTATTCATTGCTTGACCGCTGTTCGCCTAGGTTCGAGGACGAGACTACTCAGCGGACATGGTCGTCCCATCGGTAGAGTTCGTTAGCTTCCCGGTGGAAGTGCCGTATTCTCGTTGCGCAGATACGGCTCCGTTTTTCGCCGTATCCTTCGAGCTCGTCGAACTCGTCGAAGCCGAAAGCGAAGCGGCGACCCCTTGTCAATCCGATGGGATGGGCGAGCCTCTCGGAGGGTCGCGCACCGGAATGGCCGTCAGAAAATCACGGGCAAGTGCGATGCGCTCGTCGCAGACCAATCTCGGTGGCGGTCCGCCCCCCCCTTTATTGTCTGGCGTCTCAGGAAATTTCCCGATTTTCAGATTTCGGCCCAGGTTGGAAATTTTGGGCGTTCGTTTGGCAGGGCGTAGGGATCGGATCTCCGAGCCCAACGCGCCGGCCGGGCCGACCAACCAGAGAAAGGTAACGAGGCATGTACTCGAATTTCCTGAAACGCACCGCCCTCGCCCTCTCGCCTGCGGTGCTCCTTTCCGCGTGCGTGTGGCAATCGGACTACGACGCGGTTAAATCTCAAAATCAGCAACTGCAGCAGCAGGTCGCTTCCCTGGAGCAGCAGCTGAACCGGATTCAAAACGCGGTCCGGTACACGGTCAACAGCGATCTGCTGTTCGCATCAGGCTCCTGGCGATTGTCGGATCCTGGAAAGTCGCTCATGTCGCGGATCGCCTCGCAGCTCGCGCCCTTCCAAACGCGGCACATCGTGATCAATGGCTATACCGACAATCAGCCCATCGGCTCGCAGCTGCGCAAGCAAGGAGTCGAGTCGAATGAAATTCTGTCGCAGCGGCGCGCGCAGGCGGTCATGGAGTTCCTGAAGACACAGGGCGTAAAGTCTGAATTCATGGAAGCGAAAGGGTGGGGCGAATCGCACCCCGTCGCGCCGAATGATTCGGCAGCCGGTCGCGCAGAGAACCGCCGCGTCGAGATTACGTTCGCAACGGCCTCTTAGCCGACAGGCTTTCCTTGCGGTTGCGCGGAACGTTCCAGCCTTTTGGCTCGGCCTCGCCGGGATGACACCATAACACGCAGTCGCTCGCGCGGGCTCTTTTTTGGCGGCTTCGAAGGCGGGTTCGAGACGATGCGTCGTCGTCTCGTTCCCGTCCGGGCATGGGCAAGGGCGCCGCGGGAGAAGCTGGAGGCGGCGCCGACAGTCGGCCGACTTCGCGTGGTGTGTCCGCGGCAGCGGCACGATCATGGCGGCGCGAGGCGGCGCCGCGAGATCTTCTCATCGCGGTCTTTGCTTCCCGAGTTGTCGTTGCACCGCCGGTCAATCGTTTCCTAACCTCGATCGGCGCCGTTCCCCGCTCAATGCCCGAAGTAGATACGGTGGACCGCGGAGGAATGGTCCGTCTCCGCCTGCTGGGAATAACTGGTCGCCGTAAGATTCTCGGAACTCAGAAATACCAATCCCGCAATCACGGCGATCGCCACGCATAGAGACGACGCGACGGTCGTCCAGAGATGAACGCGATCCTCGATCGCCGGAAAGCTTTTTGCCTTTCCTCGCCACGCCACAAACGCAAGCAAGGTTGTGGCTACGGCGATTACGGCGACCGCTTCATAGAAATCCATGATCTCGCTCCTTTTCGCCGCGCAAAGCCGACAGGTTTGGGCGCAAAGGCGAGAGGTTTGGCTCAGATCGAAACATACGCCGCCGCCATCCCCGCCGCATGTGTTGCGCGGCCGGTTGCAATCAATGCCGAGTCTT
Organism: Allostellaceae bacterium; assembly: GCA_035277525.1. Lineage (GTDB taxonomy): Bacteria > Pseudomonadota > Alphaproteobacteria > ATCC43930 > CGMCC-115725 > CAIKMD01. Next base: position 28,454 of record DATEKH010000075.1, on the reverse strand, counting down.
GAGAGGCGCTATCGGGTTGGATCGTGGAGGGCGCAGCGGCATCGCCGTATCAGGTAAATCCCCGAGATTTCGGTGTCTGGGCTTGCATGCGCCATCGGGAACGCGCAGCGTTTCGCGAGGCTCCGCGGCGCGGGGGATTTTCATCGCCTCTGCTTCAACGCCGCGGTGCCGAAGCGCGGTTTCGTCGCAAAGGAGGTGATCATGTGGCGCACATTCGCTTTGGCGGTCCTCGTCACGCTCGTTGGATGCGGCGGAGAGGAAGGCAATCGCGTTGCTGGTTCGACCTTAATGGGGAGCGCTCTCGGCGTTCCCGGCGGACCGATTGGCGTTGCCGTCGGGGCGACACTCGGGGCCGCCGCCGGCGTCTTTCTGCCGCCAGAGACATTCACGGCGTCAAATGCGGCCACCCAAACAGCAGCGAGGGCCGAAAAACCGGCGCCGTGACGTCAAGTCAAGGCTTGAGCGTCCCGCAACCGGCATCGCTTGCGGCCCGCCGCCCATCGCGGCGGGCTCTCGCCGCCGGAGTTCTTTTCAAGGCGCGCGACCCGCACGTCGGTTATTCTCTCAGGGAGCGGTTCCTCGGGCCGAGGTCCAACCTCACAAATCCTCGTTCGAATGCTGGGCGGCCTCTTGCGGCGACAAGACCGTGTTCCATGCATGCGTTGCGATGATGTCTTTCGCCGCGGCGCCCCTCACCACATTGATCGGATCCTGGCCGCATTTCAGGCGATCGAGTTGCTCGCGCAGCATTTTCCGGATCATGACGACACCCATGTCCGACATACCGAGAGTCTCGAGAGCATGAACCGCGATGGGGCGCTGGCTCTCCTGCGCTTCGAGATCGTCCGGCCGGCGTTGCCGCTCTTCGTAGGGCCGGTCGATTGTGGCCGGTCTTATGTCGAGCACCGTGTCGGTCCGAGGACGCCAATTCTTCTGCGGCTCGCCGTTCTCCAACGGCCAGGCCACGATGCTGAACGCGGTGATATGCTCATTGTCGATCGGCACGCACCAGGAAAGCTCCGAGCAGCGATCCTTTCGCTTCGGTTCGCTTCCCGGGTCATGCAGGTTCGGGATCAGGAAAATATTCGGCAGCACGCACTCGGCATGCCGCAGGAACCGGTTCCCGTTCGGGAGATCGCGCGCCATGTTGTAACGAATCCCAAGCGTCGTCTTCTCAAACGCGATGCGCGGTACGCCCTGCATCATCGCGCCTTTGAATTGATCGCCGCTAATCGACTGGTGAAGAACGAGAACATGCCAGGGATCGACGATATTTTCGTAGTGCTGCAGCCAGTTGCAATCTTTCACGTAGCCGATCGAGTACTCGCCCCAGATCTTCATGCCGACCAAAGCGACGTCGTGCGATGACGGCTTGAGCACGTCATAGAGCGGGAATTCCGGCTTCGTGTCGGGCGGCCCCATATAGACGAACACAAGCCCGCCGAACTCGATGGTCGGATAGGCGGGCTGTGCGACGGCCATTCTCTCGCAAAACCCAGGCGCTTCGCACGGCATGTCGATGACCCGGCCCTCGGCGTCATAGAGCCAGCCGTGATAGCAACAGCGCAGACCCTCGGCCTCGATTCGGCCAAACTCGAGAGAGCTGCCCCGATGAGCGCAATGGAGCTCGAGACAGCCCACATCGCCGCGGCCTGTGCGGAACACGACGAGATCCTCGGCGAGAATGCGGACGCGCTTCGGCAGGTCGTTCAATTCGTCGGCGACCGCGACGGGTTGCCAATAACGGCGCAAAAGCTCGCCCATGGGCGATCCCGCTTCGACATGCGTGAGCTCGACGTTTTCACCCGGTGTGGTACGGCCATAAGCGGATTTCATCGTCACCTCCAGCCCCTTCCTCGAGACTAGCTTCGGTTATTTGACGCCGATTTGGCAATGACGGAATTGATCGCCTGCCAAGCGCGGAACGGATGGCGCCTTTGCCGTAAAAAGTCTTTGCAAATGCGAAGCCGTGGCGCCAGCTTCTCATGGGCCGGGATGGCTCGGCGAAAAAAGCGATCCGACGATGAGCGCTACGCGGCACGATCATTCGATTTGGAGCTTCTGTTATGCGCGCGGCCATCTGCCGGCCGATTTCATGGGCGGCTGTCCGGTCTGCAGCAATCAAGGCCTCATCGAAGTTCCGATGGTCTATTCGCTCATCGCATCGCGCGACCCCAGGCGGGCCATCCTCGTCGATACGGGCTTCAGCTCCGGCCGATCGATGACGGGACGGCAATTCGACGATTTCGAGACCCCGGGAACCGTGCTGGCGAAGGTGGGGTATCGGCCCGAGGATATCGAGACCGTCATCCTGACCCACCTGCATTTCGATCATGCGGGAAATTTCGACGCCTTTCCGCAAGCGCGCATCTATGTTCAGCGGATCGAGTACGAGCGCTGGAAGTCGGTTATCGCGGCGATCCCAGACCTCACTGTCGGCAAGCAATCCTGGATGCTGTCGTCTCTCGATGTCGAGGTGTTCGCCAAACTCGACCGTGCGATCGAAGCCGGGCGCGTGACGTTTCTCGACGGAGATGAGGAGATCGCTCCCGGGGTCAACTGCCGCCTTGCAGAAAACACCCATACCTTCGGCTCGCAATGGGTCGAGGTTGCGACCTCGGATGGTCCCTATGTGCTCGCGGGTGATTGCGTTTATTGGTACGCGAATGTCGAGCGCATGTGGCCGCCCGGCTATCTTCAAGGCGATACGTGGCGGCTGATCGAAACCTACCGCGAGCTGCGCGCTCTTGTTGGCGAGGATCATCTCGATCGGATCATTCCCGGCCACGACATGGAAACCTTCAAGCGCCATCCCTCATGGGCGGTCGGCAAGAATCTTTTTGCCGAAGTCCGTCTCGCCGCGGGCGAGACGAGCCGCGCTCCCAGCCGGGGTTGAATCGACGGAACTGCCGCTGCTCGCCGATTACCGCGAGGCAGCGTTTTCCCAGAGCTCCGCAATCGTCGCGAAAGGGATGACGTCCCCGAGAACGAAGCGCACGGTCGCGAGCGTCATCTCATGCGCGGGAAGCGTGTGCGAAGCGACGCAGTCCTCGGCGACGACGCAATAAAATCCCAGCGCATGTGCGTGGCGAAGCGTCGCCTCGACGCAGATATTGGTTTGCACGCCCGCGAAGACGATCGTGCGAATGCCCTTGGCGCGCAACGTCTCCTCGAGCGGCGTGCCGACGAAACCGTCATAGGAACGCTTGTCCACGACGCATTCGCCGGGCTCCGGGCGGACGCGATACCACTCATATCCCCAACTTCCCGGGATGCAGCATCCGTCGGTGATGCCGTGCTCGATCAGCCGGCTTCGCATGCTCGCCGGCAAGCCGGCCGGCTCGTAATTGGCGCGCAGCCAAACAACCGGCGCGGTTGCCCGCCTCGCGAGGGCGACGAGCGGGCCGACTTCGTCCGCGACCTTGCCGCAGGGGCTCGCATCCCGCTTCATGACGCGCTCGATATAGCCGCCGCTGGCGCAGAAATCGTTCTGCAGGTCGACGACCAGCAAGGCCGTGTGACGCGGCGCAAGCCGGTCGGGCAGAGTCAGCAGAAGATCGTCCAAGGGTCAGCCTTCCCGAGCGAACATCACGAAGCGATGTTCCAATCGACCCCGCCCATGCCGCAGCGCAGCTCGACCGAGGGGACATAGAAGATGGGATCCGCCGCCCGTCCTCCGGCCGCGCCGAGCGCGACGAGCCATGCCAGCAATTCCACGGTCCCGCCGTCTCCCGCGGCAATCATCCTTTCGATCGTGACTTCGCGCAGCACGCGCTCGGGATCGCCGCGGCCCAAGAGGTCGAGGAACCAGCGATCGAAAGTTTCGTCGACGGCGAAATATTTGGGGCCGCCGGGATCGTGCGAAAGTCCGCCGGTCGCCATGATCGCGACCCGGGTCGCCGACGGCCAGGCGCGGATGAGATCGCTCAGCACGCGGCCGAATTCGACGCAGCGCTGCGGCGCCGGCAGCGGCGGCACGACGCAGTTCATATGGATCGGCACGAGCGGCACATCGTGCTGCGGCGTCAGAAAGTGCAGCGGCACCGACCAATTGTCGTCGAATTCGAGCCTATCCGAGAAGGCGAGGTTGAAGCCTTTGAGCGCCGATTGGCGGACGATCCGGCGCGCGAGCTCGCGGTGCCCCGGCACGTCGTATTCCGGCAAATTGACCCAGTCGCGAAACCACTCGGCCGGCCCGTGCCAGCGCTCGGCGGTTCCGACGCACCAATCGGGAATATTGTCGAGACGGAAGTTGAGCAGATGGTCGTTGGCGATGCCGACGATCACGTCGGGCCTTGCGGCGCGGAACCGATCGGCCATTCTTGCATAGCCGGCGCGCAGCTCGTTCTGCTGGCTTTGCGGCGCCTTGTCGAGCCAGCCCGTGGCGCCGGGCGCATGGGCGAGGGCGATGATCGAGACGATATCAGCCATCGGCGTCGCTCTCGGCGGCGCTCAGCATTTTCGCGGCATAGAGCTTGGCCGCGGCGCTCTCATTGTGATTGTATTTCGCGGTGCGGAAGAGACGCGCGACCTGCGGCAGAAAATAGGGATGGACGCCGAGCTCGCCCAAACGCCTCAAATCGACGCCGCGCAGCGCCTGTCTCTCTTCGTCAGACAAGCCATACTCCGCCATCAGCCCGTCGAGATCGGTGTGGAAGCGCTCGCGCAACCCGGCGTCGCGACGCACCTCGAAGATCAGGCGATTGCAGGGCAATGTCTTGTCCGTCTGCATGATGCCCATCTGGGGACCTCTTGGGCGGTTCCGGTGACGAAATCGGCAATTGTGCTTGCCTTGCAAGCGGATTTTGGCGGCGGGATTATAGCCAAGTCAACAATGGCCGCCGGGCCCGGCTGGCGCGATGCGCAGCCAAGATGTGACAGGCGCTGCGCTGCCGTGAGATGGGGGAGAACAATCGATGATTGAAGATCCGTTGGACCCCGGCGGCTATTCGATCTTTCACGAAACCATGGCCGACATGACGCTTCCCGAGATCGAGCGCGCGGCCAAGTCGGGAGCGGTCCCGCTTTGGGGGCTGGGCGTCATCGAGCAGCATGGCCCGCATCTGCCGCTCGGGACCGACGTTTACGTGCCGATGGCGGTCCTGCGCTTGGCGCGGCGCCTGCTGGCAAGCCGGGCGATCGAGGCCGTGATCGTTCCGCCCTTCTATTGGGGCGTCAATCACGTGACGGCAAGCTATGTCGGCTCGTTCGTCGTGCGGCCGGCCGTGTTCGTCGCGTTGATGACCGATGTCTTCACGAGCCTCAAAAAGGACGGGTTCGACCGCGTGTTCTGCCTCTCGGGCCACGGCGACGCCGTGCACAACCGCACGATTCTCGACGGCGTGCGCCAGGGCAGCGCCGCCGCCGCGATCGACGGCAGGATGGTCGTCTCACGCTCGATGGTCGCGCGCTTGGGCTTCGACCCGGCCGACCCCCATCTCGCCATCGCCGTGGACGAGGGGTCGGGGTCGAGTGGGCCGATCGACGTCCATGCCGGTCTCTGGGAGACCTCGCTGATGTGGGCGGCCTTTCCGGCGGTGGTACGCAGCGATCTGCTCCCCGGTTTGGTGCCGACCGATTTCGCGCCGGCTGATCTTGCAGAATGGCGCAAAGGGGGGGACCATGCTCTGGGCAAGAGCCCGCTCGGCTATGTCGGCGATCCAGCTGCTGCCAGCCGTGAGCAGGGGCTGAATTTGCTTCGGCGCGAGGCGGAGCGGGTGGCCGATGCGGTGGCCGCGACGCTGGGAGCGAAAACCTGAGGAGGAAACCATGGCAGACGGTGCGATGAGCGATCGGATCGAGGCGATCCGCAATGTGCCGACGCTCGATGCGCTCTATGGCGAGACTGGCAAGATCAGTACGACACCTGGCTGGCTGCGGCGCGACGAGACCGCGCCTGCCGAGAAGCAGCAATCGGAGTATGTGCCGGCGCATTGGCGCTACGATCTGTGCCAGGCGATGCTCGATGCCGCCGGCCGGCTGATCGACGTGTCGCTGGCCGAGCGGCGCAATCTCGTGATGTGCAATCCCATCTCCGGCAAGGGGGTGATGACGACCAAGTCGCTCGTCGCCGCCTATCAGATGATCCTTCCCGGCGAGAAGGCGCCCTCGCATCGCCACACCGCGCATGCGCTCCGCGTCATCATCGATGCGCATGGCGCCTATTCGACCGTCGACGGCGAGAAGACACCGATGGAGACGGGCGACGTCGTGCTGACGCCGGGCTGGTGCTGGCACGAGCACGGGCATGACGGCGATCAACCGGCTTATTGGTTCGACGGGCTCGACGTGCCGCTGGTACGTGGGCTCGAGACCATGTTCTACGAGGACAATCCCGTCCGCTACGATCCGAATCCGAAAGCGGTGACGACCTCGCCTTATCGCTTTCCACGCGAGGAAATCGCGCGCCGGCTCGATCGGGCGATCGCCGACAACGAAGGCTTCCACGGTCCGCGCATCACCCTCGAAGCGCCGACCATGCCGACGATGTTGCTGACGATGGAGCGGCTCGCCTCGGGCGCGAAGACGCGGCGACAGCGCTCGACGGAGAACCGCGTTTTCTGCGTGGTCGAGGGTAGCGGCGAGACCATCGCTGGCAAGGAGCGCCTGGAATGGCAACGCGGCGACATTTTCGCCGTCCCGACCTGGACCAAGTTCGAGCATCGGGCGACGCGCGACGCGCAGCTCTTTTGCATGTCGGACGAGCCGCTGATGAAATTCGCGCGGTTTTACAAATTCGAGGCGGATTAGCAGGGGCGTCGCGGCGGCTATGCCTCTGGCCCGGGAGCAGGCGGCCATGATAGGAGAATTGGCCGGCGCATCGGGGTAGTCCCGCGCCGCACATTGCCGAAGGCCGAGCCATGCCCGAGATCACCCACGCCGAAGCAATCGCCCGCGCCCGCAAGGTTGGGGCGGCGGTGCGCGAGAACGCCGCCGCGGTCGAGAAGCTGCGCCGCTTGCCGCGCGAGAACGTCGCCGCCATGGAGGAATCGGACCTTATCGGCCTCATCATCCCCAAAGAGCGCGGCGGCTACGGCATCGATAGTTGGGTCTGGGTAGCCGATGTAGTGGGCGAGGTGGGGCGCGTGTGCGGCGCGAGCGGCTGGTGCTTTGATCTGCTCATCCATCATCATTGGGTCTTGGGCATGTTCCCAGGCGAGGCGCAGGACCTCGTCTACAAGACCGACAAACGCGCCAAGATCGGCACCTCGTTCATGCCGACCGGCCGCGCGACGCCGGCCTCGGGCGGCTTCCGCGTCACCGGCGAATGGCAATATTCCTCGGGCATCGACAATTCCGATTGGGCGATCCTCGGCGCGACGGTGCCGTCCGACAAAGGCCCGCCGGATATCCGCTTCGTGCTGTTCGGGCCCGGCGAGTTCAAGGTCAAGGACACGTGGAACGCCATGGGCCTCAAAGGCTCGGGCAGCAACAACGCCGTCGTCAGCGATGTGTTCGTGCCCGAAGAGCGCAGCTTGCGCATGGCCGATTTCGCCTCGGGCCGCGCCCCCGGCACCAAGGTCAACAACGGCGTGATGTTCCGCGAGCCCGGCTTCACCGCGTTCAGCTTCGGCATTCTCTGCCCGATGCTGGCGATTGCGCGCGGCGCGCTCGATGCCTTCATCGCCTTCAACAAGAACCGGAGCGCGGGCCTCGGACGCGACCCGACCTTGCAGATCATCAACGCGCAGCGCGTCGCTGGCGAGGCCGCGGCCGAGATCGACGCCGCCTATCTCCTCACCAAGGACAATGACGAGAAGCTGCGCCTGGGTCTTCCGGGCGGCGAGGCCGACGCCCAGGCGATCCGGCGCAATTTCACCCTCGCCTCGCGGCTGGCGTTGCGCGCCGTCGACCGGCTCTACGAGATCACCGGCGCTCGGGGCATCATGGAGGAGCAGGCGATCCAGCGCTTCTGGCGCGACGCACATGCCGCGGGTCACCACGTCGCCTGGGGGCTCGACCATACCTATGTCGAGACCGGCGCTTATCTCCTCGGCATTCCGGTGCCGGGCGCAGCGCGACCGGGCGCGGGAGGGCATTGATCCTTCCCGCGCGGCGATGATCAAGCCCTGGATTTTCGAGCTGTTCGGCTCGCCGGTGCGCGGCGTCGACGCCACCGCCGCGGAGACCGCCGAGACTTTCCGCTGGAATCTCGAATTGTGGCGGCGCGCCGAGGAATTCGGCTTCGAGGGCATCTTCTTCAGCGAGCACCATTTCGGCCTGGGCTTCAGCCCTTCGCCGAACCTGCTCATCGCCCATATCGCGGCGGTGACCAAGCGGCTGCGGCTCGGCGTCATGGGCATCGTGCTGCCCTATTGGCAGCCCTGGCGGGTGTGCGAGGAGATCGGCATGCTCGACCAGCTGAGCGGCGGTCGCCTCGAGATCGGCACGGCGAGCGGCATCCCGCAGGAAATGGCGCGGATCGGTCTTTCGGTCGAGGAGGCGAACGCCCGCAACGCCGAGGCAGTCGAAATCCTCGACAAGGTCCTTCTCAACCCCGTGGTGACGCATCACGGCAAATATTGGGATTTCACCGAGCTGCGCATCGCACCGCGGCCATTGCAGCGTCCTGCGCCGCCCCGCTGGACCACCGTCATCAGCACCGAATCCGCGCGCAAAGCGGCGCGACGCGGCTCAAAGCTCTGCACCGGCTTCCATCCGATCGACCGCATCGAGCAGATTTTCGACGTCTATCGCGAAGAGGCGCAACGCAGCGGCCATCCCCATGGTCCCGACCAGCTCGCGATCCGCCGCAATGTGATCATCGCCGCCGACGAAGACGAGGCGCAGGAAACCGCCCGCGCTGCAGCGCAGCTCTACCGGCAGGCGCTCACGCACGATCCGCGCTTCTCGGAATCGCCTGTCCCCGACGCGCCCGGCCCGTCGCACGGCTTCTCGGTCGGACCCGACGAATTCATCGCCGGCACCGGCGCGCATGTCGCCGAGCAAATCATCGCGCAATGCCGCAAGGTCGGCTGTGGCCATTTCCTCTCGACGATGAGCCGCAATCGCGGGCGCGATAGCCAAAGGGCGTCCTACGAGCTTTATGCGCGCGAGGTGATCCCGCGGCTGCGCCGCGCCGAGCTGTGAGCGAGAGAGTCGCGCGCGCTGATTGTCACAACGCCGCCCGCCTATTTCCGCGTGTCGGTTAGCCGGAGGATGCGATCCGTTCTTCTTTCAACGAAGCGGGGAGGGGCCGGTTCCGGCCCCGACCCGGCCGCGGCTAAAGACCTATCGCCGCTCGGCGTCGAGGCGGGGACTTAAGCGGGGCGGCAGCAGGTAGGCCGTCGCCATCACGGCGAAGGCGAGCCCAAGCGTGATCCAATAGACGTGGTGGAGACCCGTCGCGATTGCGTCCGCGAGCTTGCCGATGAGGTCGGACGGGATGGCGCGACGCAGAGCCGGGTTCATGATCCGATCGACGATATCGGCGCCCGCACTGTGCTTTGCCAATTCGGCATTGATGGTGCCGCCGAAAATCGCCGCGCCGATCGATTGCCCCAGTTGCCTCATGAACGAGATCGTCGAGGTCGCGACGCCGCGCTGCGACCAGCCGACGGCGCCCTGGGTCGAGACGGTATAAGTATTGGTGATGAGGCCCATGCCGATGCCGATCAAGCCGACGCCGAGCCCCGCGACCCAAGGGGCGACCCCGGGTTGCAGCAGGACCATGACGATCCCGCCCGCGACCAACAATCCACCGCCCGCGATGGTCGTCGAGCGGTAGGAAGATCGGAGCATCAGCCAGCCTCCGGACGCGCTGCCGATCACCCAGGTGACACTGGGTGTCGTTAGCACCAGTCCGGCGATAAAGGCGCTTTCGCCCATCACGCCTTGGACGTAGAGCGAGACGAAGGCGGTCGCACCCATCAGGATTGCGCCTGACGCAAAGCAGCCGAGCGAGGCAGCGGCGAGCGTGCGGTTCTTCAAGAGCTCGACCGGCAGCATCGGCTCGGCGGCGCGCTGCTCCTGGCGGAAGAACAAGGCAAAGAGCACGAGCGAAAGGGCGACCAGCGCGAGGGTCGGCGCGAGCCCCAGACCGCCGATCTGGATCACCGCGAACATCAGGACGGTGTTCGCCGCGACCATCAGCGCCGCGCCGCCGTAATCGATGCGCCGGACCCGGTTTTCCAACCCTTCCTTGAGCCAGAGAACGAGCATCACCGCCGCCGCGGCGGCAATCGGGACGTTGATCCAGAACACCATTGGCCAAATCGTGTGCGCGATGAGAAACGCGCCGAGAAGCGGGCCGATGATCGAGCCGATCGCCCAGCAACTCGACAGATAGCCCGAGATGCGCGCACGCTCGACCGGCGTATAGAGGTCGCCGATCACGGTCTGCGATACCGGCACCAGGCCGCCAGCGCCGACGCCTTGGACGACGCGGAAGACGATGAGCGACAGCATGTTCCAGGCGCAGCCGCAAAGAATCGACCCGAACACGAACACGCCCGTGGCGACGAGCAGCATGCGCCGGCGACCATAGACATCGGCGAGCCGGCCATAGATCGGAATGATCACCGCCTGGGTCAGAAGGTAAGCGGTGAACACCCAGCTGAAGAGATCGAAGCCGCCAAGGTCGCCGACGATCTCCGGCATCACCGTGGCGACGATCGTGCCCTCGATCGCGGTAATGAGGATGAAGCCGATGCAGGCATAGAGCACCAAGATCCTGCTCGCGGATTTGGTCGCGGCGGTTTCCGGCGGACGGGCGGGCGGCGGGTTCGCTTGGTCGGGCAAAACGGGCTCGTGACTCGGGCGTGACGGAGAGGCCGGGAGTCTAGAGACGAAATGCTGTCGATGCCAACCCTCCGATATCGAGGCGGCGACGTGCAGTTTGGCTTGGCCAAATTTCGTGACTGGCTTCCCGAGCGAACCGGTGACCGGCTAAGCTGGCGCGCCACGGTCGCCCGGGGTACGCGATCATCCGCGAATGAGCCAAATCAACGGGAGGCAGGATGCCCGATTCAACGCCCGTCATCAAAGCTGAGCCCCGCATCGTCAAACCCGGTTCGGCCGAGGCCGCGGAACATCAAGCGCTGAAGCGCCGGTTGCCGACCTCGGCGGATGTGCGCGCAGAGGCGAAGAGAAGGCTGCCCCATTTCGCCTATGAATATTGCGATGGCGGTGCGGGCGGAGCGGATATCGGCATTAAGCGGAACAACAACGCCTTCGACGCGATCGAGATGGTTCCCCGCTATGGCAAGGTGATCTCGCCGCCGCCGGCGGATTGCGAATTGTTCGGCAGACATTACGAGGCGCCGATCGGCGTCGCCCCGGTGGGTGGGCCCGGCACGGTCTATCCGGGCGCGGAACGGTATTTGGCCCGGGCCTGCCAGGAGGCCGGCGTGCCCTACACGCTCGGGCTTTTGTCCGGCATCACCCTTGACCAGGCGGTCGAGCTGGCACCGGACGTTCTGTGGTTCCAGCTCTATCGATTCGCCCGCAACGACCACGCCATCGGCTTCGATCTCGTCAAACGCGCCGCCGCCGCCGGCGTTCACGTGCTGATGCTGACGATGGACACGCCGATCCGCACGGTGCGGACGCGCGAGGTCAAGAGCGGCATCGTCACGCCGTTCCGCCTCACCGCGCGGTTGAAGCTCGAGGCGCTCTCCTCGCCGCATTGGACGCGCGCCCTGCTGCGCGACGGCATTCCGCGCTTCGTCAATCTCATGCCCTATATGAACGGCGAGACCAGCATCGAGGCGGCGACGGCCTTCCAGCAGCGCGAAGGCGGCGGCGCCTTCACCTGGGACGAGGTCGCGCGCTATCGCGACAAGTGGAAGAAGCCGCTGATGGTCAAGGGCGTGCTCCATCCCGAGGATGCGGAAAAAGCCGTCTCGCTCGGCCTCGACGGCATCGTGGTCGGCAATCACGGCGGCCGGCAGATCGACGCGCTTCCCGCGCCGATCGATATCTTGCCGGCGATCGCTTCGACGGTCGGCAAGAGAGCGACCATCCTCTATGACAGCGGCGTTCGCACGGGAGTCGATGTTGCGCGGGCGATTGCCCTCGGCGCCGATGCGTGTCTCGCCGGCAAGGCCTTCCTCTGGAGCCTCGGCGCTTTGGGCGAGAAGGGTCCCGGACACCTGATTCGCATCTTCAAGGACGAGCTCAGCGCGACGCTCGGCCAGCTCGGCTGTCCGACCATTCGCGAGCTGCGCAATGTGCCGGTTCGCCATCCGGGCGCCTATCGCGCGGAGGAGCTTGCCGTCCGCGGCTGACCGCAATGAACGGGAACGGGCCGAAGCCGCCCGGTTAACCAGCGAAACCTTTGCGACAAGCCCCTGGTCGCAGGCTTTTATGCGCCCCTTGCATCGGATAGAATGGCGACGGGCGCGGAGGAAACGCATGACCACCCAGGAAGAGAACGACCGCCTCACCCGGATCGGCCCCGGCACGTCGATGGGCAATCTGTTGCGGCGCTATTGGCATCCGGTGGGAACGGAAACCGAATTGCGCGACGAGCCGGTGCAGCGCGTGCGCTGGTTCGGCGAGGACCTCACGCTCTTTCGCACCGAGCGCGGCGAATATGGGCTCGTCGAGGATCGCTGCGCGCATCGCCGCATGTCGCTCGAATTCGGCATTCCCGAGGAATGCGGCTTGCGTTGCGCCTATCATGGCTGGCTGTTCGATGTGCAAGGCCGCTGCCTCGAGCAGCCCTTCGAGGATTTGACTCATCCGGAATCGCGTTTCAAGGACGAGATCCGCATCAAGGCCTATCCGGTCGAGGCTCTGGGCGGTTTCGTCTGGGCCTATTTCGGGCCCGAGCCGCGGCCATTGCTGCCGCGCTGGGACGTGCTGGTGCGCGACGATCTCGATCGCGCCATCGAGATCTTCACGCTGCCTTGCAATTGGCTGCAATGCATGGACAACTCGGCCGATCCGGTTCATTTCGAGTTTCTTCATGCGCGGTTCGGGAATTATCAGGAGAAGCGCCGCGGCCGCCCGCCGGCGATGAACCCGGCGCGGCATTTGAAGATCGCCTTCGATACGTTCAAATACGGCATCTACAAACGCCGGCTCCTCGAAGGCGAGTCCGAGACCTCCGACGACTGGACGGTCGGCCACCCGCTTCTCTTCCCGACGACGCTCGCCCAGGGCGGGGCCGATGCGCCCGGTCTCCAGATCCGCGTGCCGATCGACGACACCCACACGGTTCAAATTCTCTACCGCACGGCGCGGCGCCGGCCGGGCGCGGCGCCGGCGCCGATCTCGGTGGTGCACAAGAATCTGCTCGACGAGAACGGCAAGCTGATCGCCAACACCATCCCGGCGCAGGATGCGCTCGCCTGGGTGGCGCAAGGACCGATCTCCGATCGCACGCGCGAGCATCTCGCGAGCAGCGATCGCGGCGTCGCGCTATATCATAAGATGCTCTGGGAGCAGATGGATCGGGTGGAGCAGGGGCTGGAGCCGATGGCGGTCATCCGCGATCGCGCGGAGAACGAGCCGATGATCCGCATCGAGCGCGAAGGCAAGACGCTCGGCGCCTTCGAGTCGCGCTACCAGAATTCCTTCGAGCAAATTCAGGAAGTGGCGGAGAGCCGGGCGAAGTAGGCTCGCTCGAGCGCGCGGCGAGCGCCCGCGCGAGGTCAGGGCACGGGAACCTGTCGCGTCAACGGGATCTCCCAACGCCGGCGCGATGATTCGAGAATCGCCAAGCAGACTTCGAGGGTCGCGCGACCCCATCGCCCATCGGGAAAGACCGGCCGCCCCGCCGCGAGCGCATCGCGCAGCTCGATCAGCTCCGCCGTGCGGCCTTGGTGGCGCGCCACCGGAATTTTCTCGCAGCCGGCCTCGGTATAGAGATAGAGGCCGTCGGGTGATTGTCGGATGACGCCGCGCTCGCCGCTCACGATGGTGAGCCCGAAGAACGGCATACGCGTTCCGCGAGCATAAATTTCGCCGGGCGCGGTGTTCGCAGCGTAGCGGTATTTTTCGTCCGCTGTCATCGGGCCGGTACGCCGCGGCTTGGGCTTCTTCAAGCGCGGCTCGGGATGCTGTTGACCGCCTTCGCCAATGCCCCAGGTGAGCTCGGTGATATCGAAATAGCCATAGCCGTTGAAGCCGAGAGTCGCGACGGCGAAGCGAGGCGCGGGCGCTGCAGCCAGTCGTTGAAATTCCAGCTATCGACCTGGATCACCCCGCCAATGCGACCGCTCGCCAGCAGCTGGCCCAGCGCGCGGATCGGCGCATCGAAGATCTTCGAATGGCCCTGGAGAAGCTGGACCTGATTGCGCTCGGCTGCCGCGACCATTTGATCGCATTGCTCGAGCGTTACCGCCATCGGCTTCTCGCAGATCGCGTGCTTGCCGTTCTCGGCCGCGGCAAGCACGTGCTCGCAATGGACAAGGTTCGGCGTCGCGACCCAGACCGCGTCGATTTCGGGCGAGCGGCACATCGTCTCGACATCGGTAAATACCGGCAGATCGAAACGGCGGGCGAAGGCATCGCGGGCTTCCTCGCGCAAATCCGCAGCGGCGGCGAGGCGAAAGCCCGGCAGCTCGCCAAAGCAGCCGAGGATTTGCGGCGCGACCGAGCCGAGCCCGGCGACGCCGATGCGCAGCTCGGCCGTGGGCGCACGCGCGCGCGAGCTTGGCATGTCTTGCTGCGGCACGGTTACTCTCGCTCGGCCGTCAAGGCGCGGTAATAGCGCCATGCCGCCGCCGCCCGCCCGCTTCCCCCGCCGGGGCGGCGCCCCATCTCGCGAAACACCGCCTGATCGGCGTCCGAGATCGGCTGCGGCTCGCCCAGAAGATTCGCCTGATAATTCATCGCCGCCAGCTCGTTGAGATGGATCGCGTAGAGCGCTGCTTCCTCGATGCTCGGTCCTGCGGTCGTGATTCCGTGGCCGCGCATCATGCAGGTCTTTGCCTTGCCCATCACGCGCGCCAACTCGTCGCCGAGCGTCGGTGTGCTGACGAGAATGCTGCGATCGAAGCTTGGAATGCCTTCGAGCGCGAGCTGCAGCGCCGATGGGTCATAGGCGCCGAACAGCGGCAGCAGCGGCTTCCGGCAAATCGTGAACAGCACCACCAGCGGCGGATGAACATGGACGACGGAATTGACCTCGGGCCGCGCCTTGTAGATGGCAGTGTGGATGAACACCTCGATCGGCGCTTCGAGGCCGTCTTCCGCGCGGCTGATCGCTTTGCCATCGAGATCGACCTCGAGAATTTGCTTGGGCGTGGTGTACCGAACGCCCAGCTCGCCCGGTCCGCGGGCGCGGATGAGGACGCGCTCGCCGCCTGGAACGCGCGCGCTGACATGGCCGGTCGCCGCCTTCGTCAGATCGAGCCGTCCCAGGACGCGGCAGGCCTCGGCAAGGCGCACACGCAGATCGTCGATCTCGCTCATCTCCTCCCTCCATCGCTGACCCAAAACGGACTCGGTCGATCCTAGCACGCGGGTTTTGGCAACGGAGTCGCCTAGGCGCGGCCGAGGAACGGCATGCCGATCGGCAAGACGAACGCCTCCATCAAATTGGTCTCGTCCGGCAGGCGCGCGATCAGCAGCGCGATCTCGGCGATCTCTTCGGCCTTCATCATCTGCGAGGGCGGCCGCGCCGGCCTCGCGGCGCCGGCGGCCAAGTGGCTCTCGGTGACGCCCGGATCGATGATCGACACGGTAATGCCGTTCTCGCGTCCATCGAGCGCCATCGATTGGGTGATGCCGTGCAACCCGAACTTGGCCGCGGCATAGCCGATTGTATTGGGTCGCGGCCGGCGCGCCGAGACGCTGCCGATATTGATGATGCGGCCGCGTTTCTGCTTCACCATGATGCGCATCGCCTCCCGTCCGCAGAGAAACGGACCAGTGAGCATGGTGTCGATCGAGCGTTGCCAATCCGCGAGGCTGAGCTCGACCGTGGGGATGTGATCGGCCAGCCCGGCGTTGTTGACCAGGATGTCGACACGGCCATAGGCCGCCATCACGCGCTCAAACAGCGCGACCACCTGCGGCTCGGAGGTGACATCGGTCTGGCAGGCGAGCGCGGTTCCGCCCACGCCCTCGATCTCGCGGGCCACGGCTTCGAGCTTGTCGATCGAGCGTGCGGCCAGAACGGTTTTGACGCCGGCGCCGGCCAAGGCGCGGGAAATCGCCGCGCCGATGCCGGAGCTCGCCCCCGTGACCACCGCCACGCGTCCGGAGATGTCTCTCATCGCGCCGCACCTTGGCTGCCCGCACGCGCCGCCCGGATGGCGCGCCACAGCTTCTCGGGCGTCGCCGGCATGTCGATATGCGTGATGCCAAGCGGCGCAAGCGCGTCGATGACGGCGTTCATGATGCACGCGAGAGCACCGACATTGCCGGCCTCCCCCGCGCCCTTGACGCCGAGCGGGTTCTTCTTGGTCGGCACGGGGTTGTTGGCGCATTCGAACGAGCACATGTCGTCGGCGTGCGGCATGCCGTAATCGAGGAACGAGCCGGTGAGGAGCTGGCCATTCCCGTCGTAGATCATGGCTTCGCTGAAGGCCTGACCGACGCCCTGGCCGATTCCGCCGTGAATCTGCCCTTCGAGCGTCAGCTTGTTGATCACCGTGCCGACATCGTCGACGACGCAATAGCGCAAGATCTCCGTCCGCCCGGTCTCGGGATCGATCTCGACCGCGCAGACCTGGCAGCCATTGGGGAAGGTCGGAGTGGGCGGGTGGGGATGGAACACGGCGGTCTCGAACAGTCCGAACTCGGCACCCGGCGCCAGGCGCCGCGGATCGAAGGTGGCTCGCGCGACCTCCTGCAAGCCGATGGAACGATCGGTTCCGGCGACCCGAAACGCGCCGGCATGAAACTCGACATCGGCTTCGGCGGCTTCGAGCAGATGCGCCGCGGTGTGCCGCGCTTTCTCGACCACCTTGTTGGCGGCAACCACGGCGGCCCCGCTGCCGAGAGCGGCCGAGCGCGATGAAAACGTGCCCCAGCCATAGGGCACGGCGTCGGTATCGCCGGTCACGACGCGGATATCGTCGGCGTCGATCCCGAGCCGGTCGGACAGGATCACCTTGTACATCGTCTCGTGACCTTGCCCTTGCGGGATCGAGCCTGCCGCGACGGTGAGGCAGCCGCCGGCGTCGAATTTGAGGCTCACCACCTCGCCCTCGGCTTGGCCCGTCTGCTCGACGAAATTGGCAATGCCGATCCCGCGCAGCTTGCCGCGCGCACGCGACGCAGCGCGGCGCGCCTCGAAGCCGGCATAATCGGCGGTGGCGAGCGCCTGGTTCATGTTGCGCTCGAACGCGCCGCAATCATAGGTGAAGGTGAGGCCGGTCTTGAACGGCATGGCGCTGGGCGGAATGAGATTCCGCCGACGGATCTCGGCGCGGTCGATGCCCATCTCGCGGGCGGCGGTGTCGATCAGCCGC
Source organism: Allostellaceae bacterium (assembly GCA_035277525.1). Classification (GTDB taxonomy): domain Bacteria; phylum Pseudomonadota; class Alphaproteobacteria; order ATCC43930; family CGMCC-115725; genus CAIKMD01. The sequence continues at coordinate 11,085 of DATEKH010000075.1, read as the reverse complement.
TCCAGCACATAAGTCGCCTCGGGCCGACCGGCGCCGCGATAAGGGCCGATCGGGGCGGTGTTGGTGAACACGGCGGAAGCCTCGACATAAATCGCCGGCGTGGTGTAGAGCCCGGCGAGGCCGCCGAGATGGTTCGAAGGCGAGACCGGCGCGCCGGCGCCGAGATAGGCGCCGACGCCGCACACATTCTCAAAGCGCATGGCAAGGAAATGTCCCTCGGCATCGAGGGCGAGCGCCGCTTCGGTCGCCTGATCGCGGTCGTGGCTGTCGCTGAGATGGCCTTCGCTGCGCTCGCATACCCATTTGACCGGTCGACCGATGCGGGCCGCGGCCCACAGGCACGCCAAATATTCGGGATAGGACCCGTTCTTCATGCCGAAGCTGCCGCCGATATCGCCGGTCACCACGCGCACCTTGTGCTCCGGCACTTTGAAGATGTGCGCGGCGAGATTGTGGCGCAGGCCCCAGGCACGCTGCGTGCCGCCATAAAGCGTGTAGCGGCCCTCCGCCCGCGCGTAATGGCCGACGCAAGCGCGCGGCTCCATCGTGTTGGCGGTGACGCGGTTGATCCGCAGCCGCAGCCGCGTGACATGGGCGGCCTTGGCGAAGCCTGCCTCGACCGCCGCCGCGTTGCCGGCGACGAAGAAAAAACTCTCATTGTCGGGGCAAGGCTCGTGCAGCACGGGCGCGCCGTGCGAGCGCGCGCGCGTCGGGTCGACCAGCGCCGGGAGCGGCTCGTATTCGACGGCGACGCGCTCGGCCGCATCCTTGGCGGCATCGAGTGTTTCGGCGACCACCATCGCGACCGGATCGCCGACCATGCGCGCGCGATCGGCAACCAGCGCCGGCCGCGGCGGCTGGTAGAGGGGCGACCCATCGCGGCGCGAGCGCGGATAGCCGGGCGGCGCGTCGCCGAATCCCTCTTTGATCCAGTCGGCGCCGGTCAGCACCGCGAGCACACCTGGCATCTGCTGCGCCGCGCGCAGATCGATGGACGCGATGCGCGCATGGGCATGGGGCGAGCGCACGAACACGGCGTGGGCGGTCTGGGGCAGGAAGAAGTCGGCCGCGTAGCGCCCCTCGCCGCGCAGCAGACGCGGATCCTCCGTGCGCGGAACGGATTGGCTCAGAGCGAATTGGCCCATGAATTGGTCTCCTCATCCGCGAGTCGGGTTAGTCGGTTGCAGCGCGATCATGTCGAGTTCGGGGCATGATTTGAGCCGAAGTTGGCGGCCAGATCAGCGACGGATCGGCGTGGCTCTTGACGAGCGCGCCGAGATGCCGGGCCACGGTCTCGAACACCGTAGCCGCCGGCTCGAGCGAGATGCCGCCGACGATATGGATCTGGCGTGGCGTGCTCAAATCTTCCTCCCCTCGCTCGCTTCAAAGCTGGGCGCGCGTAGCCGGCCTTTTTTGCGTAAGCCGCCGAGCGATATCCTGTGCGATGTACTGAAGCTCGCCGACGCGGTCAACCGCAGCCTGCCGCGCATGAGCCTTGGCCTTCGACGCGCCTATCCGGCCATGGGCATCAGATGTACGGCGTCCGCCGCGATTTCGAGACTTGCCTGTCCGCCCGTGGTCAGATTCATCTCACGAATGTGACGAGCCATGGCGTAGGCCCTCAGCGGAAAGCCGCAATCGAATTCGATCTCGCATAAGGGCCGCGATCGCGTGATCGCGACAATGCGCGCCGCGATGTTGTTGATCTCTGGGTTGCGATCGGAGCGGCCGGGCGACATTGGAAAGACACCGATATCTTCCGCTCTGATGCCGACCTTGACCTTCTGCCCGCGGCGCCATTCGGCCCCACCGCTCGCGGAATAAAGCGTTGCGCCGCCGATTGCGACCGCGCGAAGCCCGCCGGCCTCGCTGCTGATGCCGCCATCGAGGAGGTTCTCCATGCCCACGAATTCGGCGACGAAGACATCCTTCGGCTTGTGGAATATCTCCGTGACCGCGCCGGATTGGACGATCTCCCCGTGGCGGATCACCGCGACCTTGTCCGCCAGCGTCATCGCATCCGTGTGATCATGCGTCACGATGATCGCTGTGATCTGCGTGCGGCGGAGAAAGGCGAGCAGTTCGCCGCGCAGCGTCTCGCGCGTGCGCGTGTCGAGCGCGGAGAAGGGCTCGTCGAACAGGAACAGATCGGGGTGGGTCGCGAAGGCGCGCGCCAAGGCGACGCGCTGCTTCTCGCCGGGGCTCAAGCCCGGCGGCTGACGATCCTTGAGGTGGGCGATCCCGAACTGCACGCTCAGCGCCTCGATTTCGTCCAGCGTGCCGGTAAGCGGGGCGCGATGACGCGCGCGCAAGCCGAAGGCGACGTTTTGCGCCACCGTCAAATGCGGGAAGAGGCCGAAATTCTGGAACATCAACCCGACATTGCGGTGTTCGGGTGCCAGCACCGTCACGTCGCGCTGGCGAATCCGGATGCGACCGGCATCCTGGCGGTGGAAGCCGGCAATGGCCTCGAGCGTGACCGATTTTCCCGCGCCGTTCGGTCCGAGGATCGCCAGAATCTCGCCGGCCTCGAGCGCGAGGTTGAGATTGCGCAGGCGAAACTCGCCGAGGCGCAGCGACAGATTTTCGACGACAAGGTCCGGCACCGTCATCGGCTCTCTCCACCTTGAAGCTTGCGGCCATAGGCGAAATGGCGAAGCAGGATGAACAGCGCGAGCGAAATGATCAGCAACAGCACCGCCACGGCCGCCGCGTCGTCGAGCCCATAGCGCAGGAAGAGATCATAGATCTTCACCGGCGCGGTCATCGGGTAATACACCAGAATCACGACCGCGCCGAACTCGCTGATCGAGCGCGCGTAGGTCAGCGTGACGCCGGTCATGATCCCGCGCCAGGACAAGGGCAGTGTCACGTGCGCCAGCGTGCGCCACGGGCCCATGCCGAGGGTGCGCGCCACTTTCTCGAGCCGCGGATCGACCGCCTCGAAGCCGATCCGCGCGGCGTTGACCGTGTAAGGCGCGGCGACGAACAGCATCGCCACCACGACGCCCGCGATCGTGCCCCAGAACTTCAAGCCCAACAGCGCTTGAGCCGGCGCGCCGAGATTGCCGTCGCGGCCGAACACCATGAGCAGCGCGATGCCGACGATGGTGTGCGGGACGGCGAGCGGGATGTCGATGATCGCCGCGATGACGGCCTTTCCTCGAAACGACGTACGAGCGAGGAGATAGGCCAGCGGTACGCCCAGCAGGGCCGCGAGGATCGTCGCGAAGAAGGCGGCCTCGAAGCTAAGCACCAGTGCGTCGCGAACGTCGCCCATGCCGGCCACGCGCAGCAACTGGGCAGGAGTCGGTGTCGCGCCGAGCGTCAGAAGCGGTATCAGGACAAAGGCGAGAAGAAGGCCGCCGAAAAAAGAGAACAGCAGGACAACGCTGCGCGGATGGCTGGGGGCGAGCCGAGCGCGCCACCAGGGCGGCTCGGTATCGAGGGGATTGTGGCGGTCTGTGGTCGAGCGCGCCGTTGTCACGAACCGGGCCATGGCTCGGCGAGCGCCTGCAGAGCCGCCGGCATCTTCTCGCGATTGACCGCATAGGCGCGATCGACGCGGCCGAAGCCGTTCTTCTGCATCACCGCTTGACCCTCGGGACCCAGCAGGAGCGCGATGTATTTCTCGGCCCAATCGCGATGCTCGGCATTCGTCGTGATCGTCACCGCATAGACGATCGGCTTGCCCGCAAGCTCGCCGTTGCGCGTGCGCGCCACGCCCTCGGCATAGCTCGACGAAAAGCGCGGGTCGCTGAGGTTGATCGCGGGCGGCAGGTCGAGAAATTTGAAATGGTGCTGGAGCGCGTCGGAGCGATAGATCGCGAGATAATCGATCTGCCCGAGCTGAAGCGCCGATATCAGCGAAGTCTCGGTGTCGCGCATGTTGGTCCTCGGCGCGTTGGCGAGGATTTTCGCTGCGAGCCCGGGGACGCCGTAATGCTTCTCGGCGAGGCTCAGCATCTGAACGGTCTGGTAGCCGGACGGATCGGTGTCGGGATCGGAGCGGCCGATTTCGACGCCAGGCCGTGCCAAGACCTGGTACCAGTTCTGCGCATTGATCTCGCCGGCGAACTTGCTCTTGTCGGTGTAGACGAAGGTGATGGCGTTGCGGGCAAAGCCGGCATACCAGCTCGCATAGCCGTCTTGCCCGTTCGCGCCGAAGAGATATTTGGGGATGACGCTGAAATCGGCGACGGCGATGAGATCGGCGGGCTGATGCAGCTCCGTGATCTGCCTCGCCATCTTGACGCTGCCGCCGAATTGCGGCTCGACCGTCACGCTTGGATATTTTTGCTGAAAAAGCTCGTCGAGCTGCTTGAAGGGGACGGCGAGCGTGCCGGCGGCGAGGATCGACAGCCTCGTCGGCTCTGCCGCCTCGACTCGCGGCGCCAACGTGGCGGTCGCCGCCAAGATAGCGGTCGCGACGAGCCTTGCCGAAAGCGGCATCCCTTGCCTCTTTGAGATCCAGCGAACACTAATCCGAATGCCACCAGCCTGTCGAAATTCGCTGTAGACGGCAATGATGTAATGTGAGCAATATTTTGCAGAATTATGCAGGAGCGCCAGTTTGACGCTCGAATTCATGACGACCGCCGAGGTCGCGACTTATCTGCGGCTCAAGGAGCGCAAGATTTACGAGCTGGTGCGCTCGCGCCGCATTCCGTGCTCGCATGTCACCGGCAAGCTGCTCTTTCCGAAGCAGAGCATCGATCTCTGGGTCGCCCGGCATACGGAGTTCGAGGGGCCGGCGTTGCGGTCGGCACCGCCGATCGCCGCCGGCAGCCATGACGTGTTGCTCGAATGGGCCTTGCGCGAATCCGGTAGCGAGCTGGCGCTCCTGGCCGGCGGCAGTGAAGACGGGCTGCGCCGGCTCGCGGCCGGTCAGGCCGTGCTGGCCGGACTCCATATCGTCGATTTTGCGAGCGGCGATTACAACGTGCCGTTCCTCATGAGCCTAGGCGGGATGAGCGATGTCGTCCTGATCGAATGGGCCAAGCGACAGCAAGGCCTGATCGTCGCGGCGGAGAACCCGCACGGCATACGCTCTCTCGCCGAAGTGGCGGCAAGGCGGCTTCGCATCGCGCGCCGCCAGGATGGCGCCGGCTCCCAGACCTTGCTGCGCTACCTCCTGACGCGGGACGGGCTGCGCTACGAGGATCTCGCGATCTCGCAGCCGCCTGCGCTGACGGAGACGGATCTCGCCGCCTCGGTGCTCGAAGGCAAAGCCGATTGCGGCATCGCCATCGAAGCGGTCGCGAAGCGCTTTCGCCTCGGATTCGTCCCGCTCCATCAAGAGCGTTTCGATCTGGCGATGCGCCGCCGCGATTATTTCGAGCCCGCGATTCAGGCGCTTTTGCGCTTCGCGGCAAGCTCGTCGTTTCGCAAACAGGCCGCTGAATTTGCCGGTTATGATGTGTCCGAGTGCGGCCGCGTCGTGTGCAACGCCTGAGCCCGCGATCGGCGCGAGCGCCCTATCAGAACAGCTTTAACTGTTTCTCCGCCGGCTTCGCACGCAACGCCGCCCGCTGCTGCTTCACCAATTCCCTCTCGATATCGGCGAGAAAAGGCGAAGGCTCGAGCTTGCGAAGGCCGCCGCGCCAATGCCGCTGCAGCGCGCGGCTGAGGATCAGCCGATCCTTCGCGCGGGTCATGCCGACATAGGCAAGGCGGCGCTCTTCCGCGAGGGAGGCGGCGTCGGCCTCGCCCCAATGAAACGGCAGCAGCCCGTCCTCGCAGCCGACGATGAAGACCACGGGAAATTCGAGTCCCTTGGCGGCGTGCAAGGTCTGCAGTGAAACCCGGTCGGCGCGCGGGTCCCAGAAATCCGCCTCGCTCGCCAAGGCCGCGGCGTCGGAAAAGCGCAGCACATCGCGCCCGCAGCTTTCGGCGAGCGCGGTGAGGCGCTGCAACGCGGCTTTGACCGCCAACGCATCGTCCGCTTCGGCGTCGGCGGCAAGCCGCTGGGCCGCCGTGACGAGCGCACCGATGAGCCCTTTGCCTTCGGCGCCCGGTACGGCAACAGTGTCGCGCAGCAAGCGCCGCGCGATCGGATTGCTGGAGAGCGCTGCGTGCGAGGTTTTCTGGAACGGCATTCCCGAGCGCGCCAAGGCCTCGACGAGCGCCGCGGATTGGGCATCGGTCCTATAGAGCACGGCGAAATCGGCGAAGGAAAAGCGGCTCGAAAGCGTATCGTCGGTGCGGCCGCTGTCGATCGAGAAGAAACTGTGGCCGCCAATCATCTGCTCGATGGTATGCACCACGAATTCAGCCTCGGCGCGCTCGGTCGGCGCAATGTGTATGAGGATGCGTTCCTCCATCGCGCGCACGATCTCGGCCGCGGCAGGCTCCGCCTCGGCGCTGGTGATCACCTGAGCGCAAGCGGCGACAATCGTCCCGCTCGAGCGGTAATTGCGCTTGAGGCTGATCGTCCGCGCATCGGGATAATCCGCGCCGAAGCGCCTAAAGCACGACGCGTCCGCGCCGCGAAAGCCGTAGATCGCCTGATCCGGATCGCCGATGACGCAAAGATTGGCGTCTGCCGGCGCGATGAGGCGCAGCAGGCGATATTGCTGCTCATCGACATCCTGGAACTCGTCGACCGAAATCCAGGGAAAGCGGTTGCGATAGAGGGCGGCGATGCCGGCATCCTCCGACATGGTGCGAAGCGCGAGCCCGATCAGATCGTCGAAATCGACCCAGTTGCGCAAGGTCATCATGTTTCGATACGCGGTCACCGCATCGGAGATTTCAGCATCGGGCGGCGACAGCGTCCGCTTCGCCATCGAGATCGCGCGCAACAGGGTCTGCGCGCGCCATTCCGAAACATCCAAAGTCTCGATCAGAGCGGCGAGGCGCTCGTCTTCGCTCGCGATGCGAAAGCCGCGGTGAAGCCCGACGGTGCCGGCCTGCTCGCGCAGAATCGCGAGGCCGAGCGAATGGAAGGTGTGGATCGGGATGCGATCGGCCGTGCCCGGCAGAAGTACCGCCAGCCTGTCGCGCATTTCCGCGGCGGCGCGTCGCGTGAAGGTGATTGCAAGACAGGCTTCGGCCGGAGCGCCGCCTTCGGCGACAAGATGCGCGATGCGGTGGGTGAGGACGCGCGTCTTGCCCGAGCCCGGACCGGCGACGATCAGCAGCGGCCCGGTCGTGATCGCGGCGGCCGCGCGCTGGTCGTCATCGAGGCCGGCAAGCATGCCGGAAGGGGGGATGAGCGCGGCTTGCGCTCGCGGCGCGGCACGCCGCGCGGCTTCCTCGGGCGGCGTTTTCGCAGCCTTCGCCGCGGGCATCGACGGCGCGGCATCGCCGAGCGGCGCCGGTTTCGGTTGCGCAATCGGAATATCGAACAAGATGCCGCCAGCTGTCGCGCGCCGCAGCTCGCGATCCTCGAACAGGCGAATCCGGCCGTACTCGCCGTCATATCCGGCATCGCGGGTCACCTGCCCGGCACGCAGGCGCTTGATCGCCTCGGCGAAGACAGAGGAATCGGCACGTGCGATGTCCTCGAGCGGCAAGGATTGCAGGATCTCCAGCTCTGGCCCGAGCGTCGAGATCAGCCGGTCGTAATGCCGCTCGACCGTCTTGCTCGCCGGCCCGCTGCCTGCGATCTCGGACAGAATTTCAGGCAGCGGCACGAGGTTAGACACCGCGCCGGCCGTCTGCGGCGGCGGAGCCCGGTCTTCCTCGCGGTCCGCCAGCGCGTCGACGCGATGAAGCACGCCGACCGTCACCGGCTTGCCGCAAACGGGGCAGAGGCCGCCATTGGCGAGCGTCTCCTTGGGCGTCAGCCGCGCCTCGCATTTGCGGTGGCCGTCGAGATGGTATTTCCCCTCTTCGGGAAAGAACTCGACAGTTCCGACATAGCCCTGGCCGGTCTCGAGCGCCTTGCGAAGCGCGAAAAAATCGAGCTCGGTGTCGTAGAGCGTGGTCTCGCGGCCGAGCTTGCCCGGCGAATGCGCATCGGAGTTCGAGACGAGGCGAAACCGGTCGAGAAAGGAGAGGCGCCAATTCATCGGCGGGTCGGAGGACAGACCGGTCTCGAGCGCGAAGACATGCGGCGCGAGGTCGCCATAACAGTCGGTGATCGAATCGAAACCGGATTGCGAGCCGAGCACCGCGAACCACGGCGTCCAGATATGCGCCGGAACGAGATAGGCGCCGCGATCGGCTTCGAGCGTGATCTCGAGCAGGTTGCGCGAATCGAGCCCGAGGATCGGGCGACCGTCGGAGGCGACATTGCCAATGCTCGCGAGCTTCGTCGCGATCCGATCGGCCGCGGCGAAATCCGGCGCGTAGAGCAGATGGTGGATTTTGCGCGTCTTCTCGCCTTTTTTGTAGATCGTCGAGATTTCGACCGAGAGCATGAACCGCACCGCGCCGTGAGCGGCCGCCGGCAGCTCGCTTGCGACCTTTTGTTCGAGATCGGGCTTTAGGCGGAAGAGGCCGGGCTCAGCGGGAACAAGCTTCTCCTTGAGCTCGGCGCGCCAGGCCGGATGGGTGAAATCGCCGGTGCCGACCACGGTGATGCCTTTGCGCATCGCCCACCAGGCGAGATGCTCGAGATCGAGATCGCGGCTCGTCGCCCGCGAATATTTGGAATGGATGTGCAGGTCGGCGTGGAATCGCATCGAGCCCCCTTGGATGCGTTCGGTATTTTCGCTTCGGCGCACGGAGTGCAGCGCCGCTTCGGTCTCACCATATCTGCGGCTGGCGTCGCGAGGAAGACCGCCATTTTGCGAGCCGCGAATTTCCGCTGCATGAGCAGAGTGCGCCCTTCGACTGCGCGCTTCGCGCGCGCTCAGGGTGAGGAGAAATGGATGATGGCATTAAGAAAACTGCCTCATCCCGAGCTTGTCGAGGGACGCACGGCCGATATCCAGCAATATGCGACTCGCTGACTTCCGGCCGAGCAATGGCCAACGTCTTGAGGCGCGAGCTCAGGCTCGCTTACGCACCGGAACTTCTTCCGATCGCGGCGCTGCGGTCGCGCGGGCGCCCATCGGGCGAGCTTGACGCGCTGCGCAGCAAGGCCTTGCGCGCCTGCCATTCATCGGCACCGTCGAGCTTTTCGAGAAAGCGCACCTCGCCGCCGGCCAGGAGCGCGATCGGCATGCCGTCGCGATAGAGCAGGCGGTTGGTCGTGAGAGCCGGCAATTTCGCCCCCGGCGTCACGCTGCCGGCGAGGTTGAGCGGATCGGCGCCCGAGATCGAAATGAGCGCGCCCGAGCCCGCCTTCCGCCTGACCTCGCGCAGCGCGCCGATGGCCTCGGGCAAAGCGAATTGCTCGCCCGAGAAACCGGCGACGAAACGGCCGCCCCGGATCTCGCCGCGCGCTTCGAGCCGGCGATAGACGCGCAGCAGGTCGCGCCAGGGCGGCAGCCACGCCGCCTCGCGCTCGAGCAAGCGCCAGAACACGACGCCATAGCGACGCAGCAAGATGTGCGCGACATGCTCGGCGGCATCACTGTCGCGCCGCGATCCGTCCGCCTCCCGCGCGATGCGGCGCACCAGCGCCCAGCGCCCAGCATCCTCCATGCCAAACGCGGCGCGGCGCCGCCGCCCCGCGCTCGCGCGCCGCTGATCGCTCGGAACGAGCAGCGCGCGCAAGCCGCCGAAACTGTCGGAATTGACGATGCCGAGCGCGACCAGCTCTGCGAGCGCATCCTCGGCTTCGGGACGCAGCAGCCCAGTCCCCTCGACCAGCTCGTCGAAGAACGACGCGCCGTGCTCGCGGATGCAATCGAGGATCGCTTGCGCGCGCGAGCCGGGTTGCGCGGTCTCGCCAAGCGGCGCGAGCGACAACCAATGGGACGCATGACGCCGCGCGAGCAGCGTGATCGGCGTCGTGCGGAGGGGCGAGACCGCGCGCTCGCCCTCTTTCGCCTGTCCGTTACGCGGCGCCAGCCGCATCCAAGCAACGCGTCCGGATAGACAGAGATCGTCGAGCCAGGCCGGCTCATATCCGACGACCCGCGCCGGCAGAATTTCGCTCTCCCACGCGCCGGCCGCCGCTTCGAAGCCTTCGAGCTGGGCGAGGACCGCCTCGACCGCGTCGGGCCCCTCCATGCGCGAATCGGGCTCGACGCGCTGCCACTGGCAGAGAAAGCGCAGGAAATCGCGCGTCGCCACCGGCTCGATCTCGGCGCGCAGCCGTTTCACCGTATAGCGATGAATCCGTGCGAGCAGTCGGCGCTCGCACCATTCCTCGCCATTCGCGCCCGGCGAGAAGCGTCCGCGCAAGGCAAAGCCTTCGCTTTCGAGCGCCAGGAGCGCGCCGTCGGTCTCCGCCGCCTGCAAGCCCAGCGGCATCGCGAGCGTCTCGCGCGTCACCGGCCCCAGCCCCTCGAGCCGACCGCGCAGGATTTCGACCACCACCTCCTCGGGCGACCATTTCCGTTCAGCCTCTTTGTCAGGCGGCGCGACCGCGGGATCGAGCTTTGCTGTGGGCCAGAGCGCACGGAATTGCGCGAGACGCTCAGCCGCCAGGTAAAGCGTCGCTTGCGGCAGGCGCAAGCGCGTTGCGCGCTTTTCCCGCGCCAGCTCATCGAACCACCCGATCCAACGCGGCTCGGCGGCGACTTCCTCGTCGGTCATGAAGCCGAGCCAGACGAGGGCATCATGGAGCTCGTCCGCATTCTGCGCATCGGGCCAGGTCTCGGCCTTGACCCGCGCGATCGCCTCGGCATCGAGCCGGCCGATCTCGGCCGCGCTCTCGGGCGCAAGCCAGCGGCGCGCCATGACGGCTTGGGTGCGGCGCTCTTCGAGCGGCGCGTCGTCGAGGAAGGCGTAGGGCCGCGCGCTCATGGCTTCGAGCGCCAAGGGCGAGGGCTCGGTCAAATCGCGTGCGACGACGCGGATGGCACCGCTTTCGAGCGCTTTCAGCAGCCGCTCCAACCCTTCGATGTCCATCGCCTCGTTGAGGCAATCCTCGATTGTCTGATTGACGAGAGGATGATCGGGGATGTCGCGGTCGCCGACGAGATTCTCGGCGCAGGCGATCTGATCGGGAAACACCGCGCCGATCAGATCCTCGGCATCCATGCGCGCCAATTGCGGCGGCACTTTCTTGCCGCCGCGGAAGCG
>DATEKH010000074.1:0-14369 GCA_035277525.1 Allostellaceae bacterium | reverse complement strand
GGCGGCGGCGGCGCATCGATCGCGATGCCGGGCGGCGCGGCGGCCGGCTTGCTCCCCTGCGGCGCGGGCGGGCTCTTCGCTGCCGTCTGACGGCTCGGCGCGGCGTGAACCGCCGGCTGGCGCTTGGCTTCGAGCTTGTGCGCTGGGCGCACCTTATGCGCCGACGCCGTGGGGTGTTGTTTGCGGTGAACCGGCTTGTGGGTTTTCGCCGTCTTCTTCGCCTTGGCGCCGGAATGGGAAGGTTTTACGGCCGGGTGCGGACGCAAGTCTGGCGCTTCTCCCCGCGATTCGCTCGCGCCGTGAGCGCCGAAGAGTTGCGGGAGGGTCGGCGCCGGGCCGAGCTGGTCGAGCACGCTTTGATCAACGATCACGTCGGGCGGATGGTTGCCGCCGACCGTGACTTGGGCTTGCGCGGCCGAGGCCACAAGCCCAATGGCGAGAACCAAAAGCGTGCGCGAGCCGAGGCCGCCGAAGCGAAAACGACCGGTCGGGGCGGTTAGGCAGCGGGGAGCGAGGAGAGCCATCAACGGGATTTCCATCCGAATTGCGCTCGCAAGACTAAAGCCTAGCCCAAGCTCGCCCTGACTGCCACTAGGGCGTCGCCGGCGCGGGTTGGAGTGCCTGCTTCAAGAGCCGCGCCAGTGGCAGATGAAGATGATCGTTGGCGGCGAGCACGTCGCCCGTGGCCAGCATGGAATGGCCGCCGCTCAGATCGCTGACATAGCCGCCGGCCTCGCGCACGAGCAGGATTCCCGCGGCAATGTCCCAGAGCCGCAGGCCGAACTCCCAGAAGCCGTCGAAACGGCCGGCCGCGACATAGGCGAGATCGAGCGCGGCCGCGCCCGACCGGCGCACGCCGCTCGTCGCCGCCATTACAGCGGCGAGGGTGCGCAGATAGCGCTGGTGCTCGCCATGATCGCGGAACGGAATGCCGGTGCCGATCACCGCGTCGGCGAGGTTGCGGCGCGCCGAGACTCGGAGCCGGCGATCATTGACGAAGGCGCCGGCGCCCTTTTCCGCCCAGAAAACCTCGTCGCGCAACGGCTCGTAGACGAGACCGGCGACGATCTCGCCGTCGCGCTCCAAGGCGATCGAGATCGCCCAATGCGGAATTCCGTGCAGAAAATTCGTCGTGCCGTCGAGCGGGTCGACGATCCAGCGATGATGGGCGTCGCTGCCGGCGCTGGCACCGCTTTCCTCGAGCAGGAAACCATATCCCGGCCGCGCCTTCGCGAGCTCGGCCCTCAAGATCTTCTCGGCTTTGAGATCGGCCGAGGAGACGAAATCGCTCGGCCCTTTCACCGACACCTGGAGCTGCTCGACCTCGCCGAAATCGCGGATGAGGCCGCGCGCCGCTTTGAGCGCGGCGCCGGCCATGACGTTGACGAGGGCCGAGCGAACCGCCATTCGCGCGAATCACTCCTTGGCGCGCTCGACGTAGGAGCCATCGGCGGTGTTGACGACGATCCGCGTGCCCGCCTCGATATGCGGCGGGATCATCACCCGCCGTCCGTTCTCGAGCTTGCCGGGCTTGTAGGAGGAGGACGCGGTCTGACCCTTCACCACCGGATCGGCCTCGGTCACCCGCATCACCACGGATTGCGGCAAGGTCACGGAAAGCGGCGCGCCTTCATGGAGCTGGATCGTGCAGATCATGCCCTCGCGCAGGAAATCGGCTGGCTCGCCGATCATCGCGCGATCGACCGTTATTTGCTCATAGCTTTCGTTGTCCATGAAGGTCGCCTGGCCGCTATCCATGTAAAGGAATTGCATCTCCTTCTCGTCGAGCTGCGCGCGCTCGACGGTCTCCTGCGTGCGATAACGCTCGCTGGTTTTGGTGCCGGTCTTCAAGTCGCGCATTTCGACCTGGGCGAAGGCGCCGCCCTTGCCAGGTTGGACCAATTCCCGCTTCAGCACCAGCCACAGCTTGCCCTGGGCTTCGAGCACGTAGCCCGGCTTGATATCGATGGCATTAATCTTCATGGGCGCTTCCTTTTGGCGCGGCAGTTGCAGCGGGCATGGGATTTGGCGCAGGTTCCTAGCAGTTCGGACGCGCCAAGAAAAGGGGAGGAGCGGTGACGACGAGCGCATGGTGGTCGCCCGAGAGCTTCGCGCGGCGCCGGGTGTTTCTCGAGGCGCGCAGCCGCGTCCTGGGCGCAACGCGCGCGGTTTTCGCCGCGCGCGGCTTCGTCGAGGTCGAGACCCCGGTCTTGCAGAAAAGCCCTGGCCTCGATCCGCATTTGCAGGCCTTCGCGACCATGCTCGCAGCGCCGGGCGAGGCGTCTCAACCCTATTTCCTCCACACCTCGCCTGAATACGCGATGAAGAAGCTCTTGGTCGCCGGCATGCCGCGGATTTATCAGCTCGCGCATTGCTTCCGCAATGCCGAGCGCGGCGCGGCGCACTCGCCCGAATTTTCGATGCTCGAATGGTACCGCGCCGGCGCGTCCTATCTCGATCTCGTCGCCGATTGCGAGGCATTGCTGCGCGCGGCCGGCGCACGGCTCTTCACCTGGCGCGGCCGCGTCTGCGATCCGCATGAGGCATGGGAGCGCTTGAGCGTCGCCGAAGCCTTCGCGCGGTTTTGCGGCATCGACATTCTCGCAACCGCGCCCGATCCCGCGGCGCCGAGCCTCGATCTTCTCGCCGCAGCCGCGCGGCCCCTGGGCATCGCACCGCATGCGGGCGATCACTGGGAAGATTTGTTCTTCCGTGTCTTTCTCGCCGCGATCGAACCGAGGCTCGGCATCGGCGCGCCGACCGTGCTTTACGACTATCCCATCGCGATGGCGGCGCTGGCCCGCGCGAAACCCGGCGATATGCGCCTCTGCGAGCGCTTCGAGCTTTATTGCTGCGGGCTCGAACTCGCCAATGCTTTCGGCGAGCTGACCGACGCCGCCGAGCAGCGCCAGCGCTTCATGGCGGATCAAGCAAAGAAGCGCGCGCTCTATGGCGAAGCCTATCCGGTCGACGAGGATTTCCTCGCGGCTCTGGAGCGCGGCTTGCCCGAGAGCGCGGGGATCGCCCTGGGCTTCGACCGGCTGGTCATGCTCGCCGCCGGCGCCAACCACATCGACGAGGTGCTGTGGGCGCCGGTCGGCTGAGCCCGCGGCTCAGAGCTTGGCGATCCCCGGGAAGAACAGGTAGCACGCGACGCTGATCACGATGAGATAGACCAGCACGACGAGGCACCAGCCGAAATTGTGGCGAATGACCTCACCTTCGTTACGCACGAAGCGCGTGGTCGAGACGCCGACGCTGGCGGTTTGCGGCGCGACCGGCTTGCCGATCTCGGCGCCCACTGAATTCACCGTCGGCAGCAGAAGCGGCGGGAAGCCGAGGATCTGACCGACCAGCGCTTGGAATTTGCCGAACATCGCATTGGTCGAGGTGTTGCTGCCCGACAGCGCGACGCCGATAAAGCCAAGGATCGGCGCGACGACAATAAAGGCGGTGCCGATGGAGGAGAAGGCCTTGGCGAGCGATGCGGCCATGCCCGAGAAATTGAAGACATAGGCGAGGCCGAAGATAAACACGCCGACAAGGCACGCGCCCCACATCTGTGACCAGGTCTTGCGCCAAATCTCGCCGAGCTGCGTTGTGCTGACGCGCGACAGGATCGCGACAATGATCCAGGAGGCGAGGATGGCGGTACCGCCGACGAAAGGCGTCCAGTTGAAGGCGGCGCCGATGGTCGCGCCTTGCCCGATGCCCGGCGCTGCGGCCGTAACCTGCAAATGGAGCAGGTTGACTGCCGGCAGCCTCGACCACGGCCCGGTCCAGGCGATGACGACGATCACCAGCACGGCGATGGGCAACCAAGCTTGGACCATGTCGCCGCCCGAGAGGCCGTGCCCCGCGACGGCCGAGCCGCCGCCGGTGATGGGTTTGCCGCCATAGCCGAGCACCGTCGCCGGCCGCCAGACCTTGAGGAGAAGGAGCAGACAGATGAAGCAGACGATCGAACCCGCGACGTCGGGCAGATAGGGTCCGAGATAGGTCCCGACCGGCAATTGCCCGGCGATATAGGCAAGGGAGCCGACGATGGCCAGCGGCCAGGCCTCCCACATGCCCTTCTTGCCAGAGACGAGATAGAGCAGGATCCAGGGCGGCAGCAGGGCGAGGATGGCGACGATCTTGCTGATCGAACCGGACAGCGCCAGCAGCGGATAGCCGGTGACCGCGGCAAGAGCGATGATCGGCGCGCCGAGCGCTCCATAGGAGACCGGTGCGTTGTTGGCGATCGCTGCCACGCGAATCGCATCGAGATCGGGAATGCCCGCGGCGATCAGAATCGGCGCAACGAACGCCCATGGATAGCCGAAGCCAACCAATCCCTCGAGCAGGGCGCCAAAGGCCCAGGCGAAGAGGATGGTTTGGACGCGCACATCCTGGGTGCCCTGGGCGATGAGCCAGCGGCGCAGCTTGTCGAAAGCGCCGGTCGCCACCATCGTGTTGAACAGCATCACGCCCCAGAAAGTGATCCAATCGACGTTCCACACGCCGGTCGCGGAGCCGTAAAGATAGGCAAGGACGCCGTCATTGAGCGGCATTCGCCATACCCAGAGGCCGAGACCGAGGGTGATCAGCGAGCCGATCAGCGTCGCGACCCAGGCCGACCAGCGCAGCACGGCGAGCATGAACAAAAGCGCCGCCACTGGAACCAGCGCAATCAGCCAAGTGAAAAACAGATTTCCAACGGGATCGATGAGCTGCGTGAACATCGACGCGCACTCCCCCTCTGATCGCCCCCCGGCGGCCGGCTTCGCTGCCGGCATCTACGTGGCTACCCTTCTAACACGAAACGGTGTGGCGCGAAAAGCCGAGGTTGTGTAACTAACTCGATTGTGTTTGCGCTGCCTGGGCGATCGCCGCGTTGAATTCCTTCACGGCCGCGCCGGGGCCTTCGGGGTGATCCCAGACCGCGGCGATGACCGCCAAGAAATCGGCGCCCGCTTCGACCAGCACGCGGCAATTCTGCGGCGTGATGCCGCCGATAGCGCAGCATGGCACGGTCATGGTCTCGCTCCACCAGCGCAGGATCTCGGGATCGTTCCCGGCGATGCGGCGCGTATCCTTGGTGGTGGAGCGGAAGAATCCGCCGAAGGCGACGTAGTCGGCGCCCGCCTCGGCCGCTTCGATCGCGAGATGGCGGCTGTTGTAGCAGGTGACGCCGACGATCTTGTCGAGCCCCAGGATCTTGCGCGCCGTCTCGTAAGAGGCGTCCTCCTGGCCGACATGAACGCCGTCGCTGCCGGTTTGAAGCGCGAGATCGGGCCGGTCGTTCATGATGAAGGCGACGTCGCGCTCCTGCGCGATCGGCCGCAGCACATCGGCCGCGCGGCGGATCGCGTCGTCGTCGACGTCTTTGAGGCGAAGCTGCAGACAGGCGACATCGCCGGCATCGAGCGCTTCGATGAGGCGCGGCGCGAAACCCGCCGGATCGAGCGCCGGCGGGGTGATGAGGTAGAGCCGGGCGCTCACGCCTCGCCGCTTTACAGTCCCTCTCCGCGCGCAGCGGGGAGAGGGAAGGGACCCGTTGCGTCAGCAACGGGGAGGGTGAGGTGTGTTCTCGGCGCAAGATCGCGTTCGTGTCTTCGACCCACCTCACCCACGTTCGCCTTAGCTCGCGCACCCTCTCCCCCCGCAAGCGGGCGGAGAGGGTTGATGAGCGCTGATCTCAGCATCATGCGCCCCCGCGCTCACGCCTCGCCGCGATAGATGGCGACGATGTGCTCCAGCATCTTCAGTGCCTCGGCGCGCGGGCGCTGGAAGGTGTTGCGGCCGATGATCGAGCCATTGCCGCCGCCGTCGCGGATGGCGCGCGCCTCGTTATAGACGCCGTCGAGATCCTTGGCCTCGCCGCCCGAGAACACAACAATGCGCTTGCCATTGAAGCAGGATTGGACGACATGCGCGATGCGCCTGGCGGCGCTCGAAATGTCGATCTTCTGCTGCTCGTAGACTTTCTTGGCGGCGTCCAATTCGAGGAACTCGGTCGGCGGCTTCACCTTGATGATATGTGCGCCGAGGAGCGCCGCCATATGCGCGGCATAGGCGCAGATATCGATCGCGGTCTCGCCGTTCTTCGAAAGATTGCCGCCGCGCGGATAGGACCAGATCACGACGGCGAGCCCATGCGCCTTGGCCTCGCGTGCCATCTCGGCGATCTCTTCCATCATGCCATAGGCCGCGTCCGAGCCCGGATAGATGGTAAAGCCGATCGCCGAGCAGCCCAAGCGCAACGCGTCCCCGACGCTCCCGGTCACCGCCTGCGAGGGCGCCTCCTTCGCGCGCGCGAGGCTGTTGGCGGAATTAACCTTGAGGATCGTCGGAATGGCGCCGGCAAAGCTCGCGGCGCCGCCTTCGATGAAGCCCAACGGCGCCGCATAGGCCGAGAGCCCAGCGTCGAGCGCGAGTTGGAAATGATAGTGCGGGTCATAGGCCGGCGGATTGGGTGCAAAGCTGCGCGCAGGGCCATGCTCGAAGCCTTGATCGACCGGCAGGATCACCACCTTGCCGGTGCCGCCGAGCTTTCCCTGCATGAGGATCCGGGCGAGATTGGCCTTGGTGCCCGGATTGTCGCTCTCGTAGTAGGAGAGGATCGTCTTGACCTTTTCGCTGAGCTGCATGGTCGATATCCTCGCGAGTAGAGGCCGCCGATATAGCAGAAGCGCGCGGCCCCGACCATAGCAGCGGGCGGTTAACCTCGAGCGAGAAACGCGCGAATCGCGGTCTCCGGTTCCCGCGTGTCGCGAAGATCGAGGGCCGCCGCGGGCGGCTCGGCGAATTGCGCACCCATCGCCGCGAGCTTTGCACGGATATCGGCGCGGCCGCTGAAGCGGAAATGCTTGAGGCCCGCGCGCAAGCCTGCCATCACCGCGCCTGGCGCCTCGCCGCAATCGAGGACCGCGGTGAGCGCGACATCGGGATGCGCCGCGCTTGCCTGGGCGATGACCGATTTGAACCAGAGCGGCCCGGTCTGGAGCGCGGCGCCCGCTGCGCTCGCAAGAACGAGCGGCGCATCCAGCGAAGCGGCAATGGCGAGCGCGGCACGCGCATGCTCGAGCGAATGGATGATAATCTCGCGGCTCACCCAAGCTTGCCGACGAGCGCGGCGGCTTCGACCATGCGGTTCGAGAAGCCCCATTCATTGTCGTACCACGACATGACGCGGCAGAAGCGCTTATCGATCACATGGGTCTGCGTCAGATCGAAGGTCGAGCTGTGCGAATCATGGTTGAAGTCGCTCGAGACGACCTCGTCCCTGGTGACGGCGAGAATGCCGCGGAAACGGTTGGAGCCAGCCGCCTTTTCCATCAGCGCGTTGACCTCGTTCTTGTCGGTGTCGCGCGCGGCGGTGAATTTGAAGTCGATCATCGACACGTTGGGAGTCGGCACGCGGATGGCGGTGCCGTCGAGCTTGCCCTTCAAGGCCGGAATGACGAGGCCCAGCGCCTTCGCCGCACCGGTCGATGTCGGGATCATGTTGATCGCGGCGGCGCGGGCGCGGCGCATGTCCTTGTGCAGCGTGTCGACCGTGTTCTGATCGCCGGTATAGGAGTGAACCGTGGTCATGAAGCCGTGCACGATGCCGACCCCCTCGTTCAGCACATAGGCGACCGGCGCCAGGCAATTGGTCGTGCAAGAGCCGTTCGAGAGCACGCGATGCGAGGGGTTCACCTCCTCGCTGTTGACGCCCATCACCATGGTGATGTCCACGCCATCGGCGGGCGCCGAGACGATCACGCGCTTGGCGCCGGCTTCGAGGTGCTTGGCCGCGGCTTCGCGTTTCGTGAAGAGGCCGGTGCATTCCAGCGCGACATCGACCTTCAAATCCTTCCACGGCAGCTTTGCCGGATCGCGCTCGGCGAGCACGGCGATCCGGCCGCGGCCGATATCCATCCAATTGTCGCCGGTCGCGATCGTGCCGTTAAAGCGGCCATGGACGCTGTCGTATTTGAGGAGGTGGGCGTTCGCCGCGACGGTACCGAGATCGTTGATCGCGACGACTTCCAAATCATCGCGGTTCTGCTCGTGCAGCGCGCGCAGCACCAGCCTGCCGATGCGTCCAAATCCGTTGATCGCCACGCGAATTGCCATTTCTGGTTCCTCTTTTTGCTTGCTTGGTCGTGCCGCCTATTCTAGCGCACGGCGAGGGCGGCTTCGACCACGGCCTCGGCGGTGATGCCGAAATGCGGATAAAGCGCCTCGATCGGCGCCGATGCACCGAAACTGTGCATGCCGACGAAGCGCCCGCGGTCGCCGATGTAGCGGTTCCAGCCGAATTCGACCGCGGCTTCGACGCCAACGCGCGGCGCCGAGCCGAGAACGGCCCGGCGATAAGCCTCGTCCTGTCGCTCGAACAGCGTCCAGCACGGCATCGACACGACCGCGGCGGCGATGCCTTGGCCGGCGAGTTGCTCGCGCGCCGCCGTGGCGATGCCGACTTCGGAGCCGGTCGCCAGCAGCGTTACGCGCCGTGCGCCTTCGGCCTCGGCCAGCACATAGGCGCCGCGCGCCGAGCGGTTCTCGCCGGAATCGCGCCGCAGCGGCGGAACTGGCTGGCGCGTCAACGCGAGAATCGACGGCCGGTCGCGACTCGCCAGCGCCAGCTCCCAGCACTCGGCGGTCTCGACCGCGTCGGCCGGACGGAACACCTGCAGTCCCGGGATCGCGCGCAGCGCGGCCAGATGCTCGACCGGCTGATGGGTCGGCCCGTCTTCGCCAAGGCCGATCGAATCATGCGTCATCACATAGACGACCCGCAGATTCATGATCGCGGACAAGCGGATCGCCGGTCGGCAGTAATCGGTGAAGACGAGGAACGAGCCGCCATAAGGGATGATCCCGCCATGCGCGGCCATGCCGTTCATTGCCGCGGCCATGCCATGCTCGCGGATGCCGTAATGGATATAGCTGCCGGCAAAATCGCCGCGCGTCACCAGCTTTTGGCTCTTGGTCCTGGTATTGTTCGACGGCGTCAGATCGGCCGAGCCGCCGATGAGGTTCGGCAGGGTTGGGACGAGTGCTTCGAGCACCTGGCCCGAGGCTTGGCGCGTGGCAGTTTTTGGCGCTTCCGCGGCAAATTTCGCGCGCAAGGCGGCGAGAGCGTCGCGCGCGGCTTGCGGTAACGCGCCGCCCTGTTCCGCCTCGAACGCCGCGCGCTTTCCGGCATCGGTTTTGGCGAGACGCTCGCGCCAAGCGGCGGATTGCGCCTTGCCTCGCGCTCCAACCTCGCGCCAGGCGGCCGCCAAATCGTCGGGCACGACGAAAGGCGGCGCGGTCCAACCGAGACGCTGGCGCGTGGCGGCGATTTCATCCTTGCCGAGCGGCGAGCCATGAGCGGCGGCGGTGCCGGCCTTGGTCGGCGCGCCGAAGGCGATGACCGTGCGGCAGGCGATCAGCGACGGCCGGTCGCTTTGGCGGGCCTTGACGATCGCCGCGGCGATCGCGTCGGTGTCGTGGCCGTCGACGCGTTGCGTCGCCCAGCCGCTGGCATCGAAACGCTCGATCTCGTCTTCGTTGCGCGCAAGATCGGTCGGCCCGTCGATCGAGATGTGATTGTCGTCCCAGAACACCATCAGCTTCGACAGCCTCAGATGCCCGGCGAGCGAGATCGCTTCCTGGCTGATGCCTTCCATCAGGCAGCCATCGCCGCAAAACACATAGGTGTAGTGATCGACGAGATCGGCGCCGAACCGCGCGGCCAGCAGCCGCTCGGCCAACGCCATGCCGACCGAATTGGCGAGGCCTTGGCCCAAGGGCCCGGTCGTCACCTCGATGCCGGCGGCGTGGCCGCGCTCGGGATGACCGGCGCAGCGGCTGCCGAGCTGACGAAACCGCTTCAGCTCGTTCATCGTCATGTCGGCATAGCCGGTCAGATGGAGCAGCGCGTAGAGCAGCATCGAGCCGTGACCGTTCGAGAGGATGAAACGGTCGCGATCGGGCCAATTGGGCTCGCTGGGATCGAATTTCAAAAACTTGGTCCAGAGCACGGTCGCGATATCCGCCATGCCCATCGGCATGCCAGGATGGCCGCTCTTGGCGGCCTCGACCGCGTCCATGGCGAGGGCGCGAATCGTGTCGGCCATGCGCCGCAGATGCGGATCGCGGGGCGTGGGCAATGCCGGGGCGGCGACGGCAGTGGCTTCGGAAGTGCTCATCGGCAAGCCAAGTCGAGGAATCGGGAGGTGCCGCGAACCATGGCGAGGCGGCTCGCTTCCGTCAACCCGCTTCTGCCCGCGCGGGTTCGCCTTGCCACAGCTTTGTCTTGGCGCGTGCCGCGCGCGGCGCCGCGCTTTGCCTTGGGCGGGCTTTGTGTTTATGGTCGCTCGCGTCGCGTCGGTGGGGCGTAGCCAAGTGGTAAGGCAGCGGATTTTGATTCCGCCATACGGAGGTTCGAATCCTCCCGCCCCAGCCAAGCCGTGAAAAGCGAACCCAATCCGCAGCTATAAAGGCGCCGGAACGCGATCGAGGAGGCCGAAGATGAGACGCAGCGTAGATCGGATCCTGACGACCCATGCGGGCAGCCTGCCGCGTCCCGACGCGCTGCGTGATGCCTGGGCGAAGCCGGCGGGGAACGCTGCCGACGAGGCGAAACTCGATACGCTGCTGCGCGCGGCCGTCGCCGAGACGGTGACGGCGCAGCGCAGCACGGGAATCGACATTCCGAATGACGGCGAATTCGGCAAGCCGATGCGATCCGTGTCCGATCTGGCGGCGTGGGGGACCTACATCTTCGGTCGCTTGGCGGGATTTGGCCCGACGCCCAAGGGCGCCGCGGCGCCGCAGCGCGCGGCGCTGAACCAGCCGATGCGCATCGTCGGCGAGCGCTGGGAGCAGCGCGACTTCAGCGCGTTCTACGGCGAGGCCGCGCAAGTGCCGAGCGTTGCGTCGCGCCCCGCCTGTGTCGCTCCGATCCGCTATACCGGCGAGGCGGCGTTGCGGCGCGATCTCGCCAATCTCAAAGCCGCAACGCAGGCTGCGGGAATCGGTGAGGCTTTCGTCACCTCGATCGCGGTCGGCAGCCTCGAGATGTTCTGCCGCGGGCAGAATGTGCATTATCCGAGCGCTGAGGCATTTCTCGAGGCGATCGCTGCGGCGCTCGCGGTCGAATACCGCGCCATCGCCGAGGCGGGCTTCGTGCTGCAGCTCGACGATCCCGGCCTGCCCGATACCTGGGACAT
Organism: Allostellaceae bacterium; assembly: GCA_035277525.1. Lineage (GTDB taxonomy): Bacteria > Pseudomonadota > Alphaproteobacteria > ATCC43930 > CGMCC-115725 > CAIKMD01. The sequence goes on along the minus strand of DATEKH010000074.1, from coordinate 3,180 downwards.
GCTCGATCCGCACCCGACGCTCGAAGAGTATAAGCGCTACGCGCTGTTGCGCGTCGAGGCGCTCAATGCGGCGCTCGCCGGCATTCCCGAAGATCGCGTGCGCTATCACATCTGCTGGGGGAGCTGGCACGGGCCGCATGTCAACGACCTGCCGCTCAAGGACATCGCCGATGTGATGCTGCGCGTGAAGGCGCAGGCCTATTCGCTCGAGGCGGGCAATGTCCGTCACGAACACGAATGGAAAGTCTGGCGCGAGGCGAAGCTCGCCGAAGGCAAGCTGCTCATCCCGGGCGTGGTCAGTCACGCCACCAACGTGGTCGAGCATCCCGAGCTGATCGCCGACCGGATCGTCGCCTATGCCAAGGCGGTGGGGCGGGAGAACGTGATCGCCGGGACCGATTGCGGCTTGGGCGGCCGCATCCATCCGCAAATCGCCTGGGCGAAGCTCAGGGCGCTCAGCGAAGGCGCGCGCCTCGCGAGCCGGGCGCTGTGGGCTTGAGGGTCATCCGCCGGACCGCCGGATTGGGCGCGATCGCGGACGGCAACGCGTGGCGCGGCCGCGCGCTTTGTCAGAGCTTCGCCGCCAGATAGCGCCCCACCAGCAGCGCTGCCGGATAGGATACCTCTTCCTCGCCGCGCGCATGGGCAATCAGCCGCTCCGCGAACTGCACGACGTCAGGCTTTCCCTCCTTCTTCGCCGCTTCGATCAATACTTTCAGCGCGCCGACGATGGATTTGTGCTCGGCAAGCATCTGCGGCAACTCGGCCTGCAGCTTGTCGGTCATCTTCAACGCGGCGGACATGCCGGGATCGAGCTTGCCTTCGGCCAATTCTCCCAGCAGGCCAAGCGGCGGGAGCGCATATTCCTCTTCCTTGACGAAGTGGGGGTGCATGATCCGGGCGACGGCTTGGGCAGCTTGCCCGGTGGCGCCGCCCGCCTTCGTCGCCCGAGCAAGTTCGGCGTGAAGCTCGTCATGTTCGGCCTTCAGGGGTTCGGGAATCCGACAGGGCATGACACTTCCTCCTTCATCGCTGCGCCATGTCTGATGATCGAGCCATCCGGATCGAAACGACGCTTTGACTTGCGTCAATCCGCCCAGCCCCCTTCGCCGATCGAGGAGACGCGCCCCGGCGGCGCTAAGGCCAAGCGCGCGGCGATAGCGGACTTGCGGAAGCCCGTGGGGAAAGGCTTAAGTGACGGCGCATGCGAAAAACCAAGAGCAGGGCGGAGTTCCAAGGATGAGCGAGCGCAGCGAGACCGCCGGCGGCATCGGCAAATTCGTCCAGCGCAAGGAGGATTCGCGGCTCTTGACCGGCCGCGGCAACTATGTCGCCGATGTCCGCCTGCCCAATACCGCTTATGCCGCGCTACTGCGCTCGCCGCACGCGCATGCGCGCATCCGCGGCATCGACAAGCACGCCGCGGAAGCCGCGCCTGGCGTGCTCGCCGTCTTGACCGGCGCGGATTTTTTTGCCGACGGGCTGCATCTCGCGGATCACCGGCCGTCCCTCGTCGGTCCGCCCGATGTGACGGTGAGGGTGCGCGAAGGCTTTTCGACCTTCACCCATGCGCAGCCGCTGCTGCCGGCCGACAAGGCGCGCCATGTCGGCGAGCCGGTGGCGATCGTTGTCGCCGAAACCGCCGACCAGGCAAAGGACGCGGCCGAGCTCGTCGCGGTCGATTACGAGGTTCTGCCCGCGGTGGCGATGGCGAAGGACGCGATCGAGCCCGGCCGGCCGCGCGTCTGGGAGGAGGCGCAATCCAATCTCTGCGTCGATGTCGAGGTGGGCGATGCGGCCAAGACCGACGCGGCTTTTGCGCGCGCCGCGCATGTGGTGCGGCTCGAGACGTGGGTGCAGCGCGTCACCGGCACGCCGATGGAGCCGCGCAACGCGGTGGGCGACTATGACAAGGCCACCGGGCGCTACACGCTCTATGCCGGCACCGGCAGCGGCGTTGCGCGGGAGAAGATGGATCTCGCCAGCGTGCTAGGCGTTCCGCCCGAGACCTGCCGCGCGCTCTGCGGCGATATGGGCGGGAATTTCGGCACGCGGAATTTCTTCTTTCCCGAATATGCGCTGCTGCCCTGGGCGGCGAGGCGCGTCGGCCGGCCGGTCAAGTGGCTCGGCGACCGCACCGAATCTTTCCTCAGCGACTATCAGGGACGCGATCTGACCGTCGACGCCGAGCTCGCGCTCGACAAGGACGGCAAGTTCCTGGCCTTGCGCGGCACCAATCTCAGCAATGTCGGCGCGCACACCATCGCCTTCGTGCCGCTGCGCAAGGGGCTGGGGCAGATGTCGGGCGTCTATGACATTCCGGCGGTGCATTTCCGCGGCTGCGCCGCTTTGACCAACACGCCGCCGACCACGCCCTATCGCAGCGCCGGCCGGCCCGAGGCGGTGTTCGTGATCGAGCGCCTGGTCGATCTCGCCGCCGATCAGCTGGGCATCGATCCGGCCGAGCTGCGCCGCCACAATCTCATTCCGCCAACGGCCATGCCCTACACCAACGCGGTCGGGCAGACCTACGACAATGGCGAATACGAGAAGGGCATGGACGCGGCCTTGCGGCTCGCCGATTGGCAGGGCTTTGCCGCGCGGCGCGCGGAGGCAAAGCGCCGCGGCAAGCTGCGCGGCATCGGCATCGGCAATTACATCGAAATCGCCGGCGGCTTCCCGCGCGAGCGCGCCGAAGTGACGGTGAAGCCCGAAGGCCGGGTCGAGCTCGTCTGCGGCACCATGTCGAGCGGCCAGGGGCACGAGACGAGCTTCGCGCAGCTCGTGACCGAATGGCTCGGCGTGCCGTTCGAGAACATCGATTACGTCGCGCATGACACGGCGCGGGTCGCGGCGGGCGGCGGCTCGCATTCCGGGCGCTCGATGCGATTGGCAAGCCTCGTCATCGGCCAGGCCTCGGACGACATTATCGAGAAAGGCAAGAAGATCGCCGGCCACGTGCTGGAAGCCGCGCCCGCCGATATCGAATTCGCGCATGGCCAGTTCACTATCCGCGGCACGGATCGGCGTCTCGGCATCTTCGATGCGGCGAAAGCCGCGGCGACGCGCAAGGATTTGCCCGCGGAGCTCCAAGGCAAGCTCGATGCGATCGCCGATCAGACGGTGACGATCGGCGCCTGGCCTTCGGGCACGCATATCTGCGAGGTGGAGGTCGATCCG
>DATEKH010000073.1:0-41703 GCA_035277525.1 Allostellaceae bacterium | reverse complement strand
AGCGAAGCACGGGCCGGAAGAGTTCCAGCGCTTGCGCGCCAACCAGGCCTATGGCTTGGGCGGAATGCGGCTCGTGGGCGCGCCCGACGACATCGCGCGCGATCTTGCCGCCGTTCACGCCGCGGGCATCACCGGCATCGGCTTCTCCTTCGTGCACTATCTGAAGGAGCTGCCCTATTTCCTCGACGAGGTGGTGCCGCGGCTCGAGCGTCTGGGCTTGCGCGAGCCCGCTTAAGCGCGCCCTACCATTTCGGGAGCAAAGCCTCGGCGTAGGCTGCGTGCCAATCCGCGCCGAGCGGCAAGAGGCCGTCATGCGGACGGATCGCGCGATGGGTTGAAGGATCGAGGCCGCGCGGAGTCTCTCCCGCTTCGACGGCGCGGGTCGCTTCCAAGAGCAGGCGGCGCATCACCGCGATCGCGCGATCGGAGCTGCCGAGATGCTCCTTCGTGCGGTCGGTGATCGCACCCATTCCCTCTTGCACGGCGACGTCTTGCGTGTTGACGCCCTTGATGCCGGTCGCGCTCGCCGTCTTCTGCGCCGCGCGGTCGGTGAAATAATCGTTCGAGGCATTGGCCTTGAGACGATATGTCCCCGGGATGTAGTCGTTTTCCCCGCGGCCGTAAAACGTTTCGAGCTCCTCGACATGCTCGGGGCTCAAGGCACAATCGGAATCGTAGCCGTAAGACCAGTTGTAGACGAAGGTCTGCTCGTCATCGATCGGGACCCAGACATGGCCGTCGATACGCGGCACGCGGCGATTGGCGCCGAGCCCGGTCTGAATGACGTTGGGGCGCATCTGCTGAAACGGCATAGTGTATTGATAGATGCGCACGAAATTGCGCTCGGCATCGTGCTTGCGCGTCGAGACGTAATAATAGCCGTAATCGGTCTCGACGACTTCGATCTTGGGCGCGCCGTCGCGCGCAAAAAAATCGGCGCGGTCCCCCATGCGGTTGTTGTGGAGGAACGAGACATGCGCGGTGTCGAGCCCGCCTTCGAGCGCCTGAAGGTAATTGCAGGCCTGATAGGATTTCGACACGGCGCGATGCGTTTCCGGCGCGCGCGTCCATTCGTAATCGGGGGGCGCGGGCATATGCTCCTTCGGCCCCAGATACGCCCAGACCACGCCGCCGCGCTCGACCGTCGGATAGGCGGTGATCTTGATGCCGGCCTTCATCGGCGAGTCCGCGGGCTCTGACGGCAGATCAACGCAACGTCCGTCGGCGTCGAACTTCCAGCCGTGATAGACGCAGCGCAGCCCGCATTCCTCGTTGCGGCCGAAGAACAGCGGCGCGCGGCGATGCGGGCAATAGGCGTCGATGAGCCCAACCTCGCCGTTCGTATCGCGAAACGCGATCAGATCCTCGCCGAGGAGGCGCACGCGGACTGGCGCGCCGTCCTTTTCCGACACTTCGCGCACCAGCGCGGCCGGCTGCCAATAGCGGCGGAAGAGAGCCCCTGCAGGAGTTCCCGGCCCGACCCGGACGAGCCGCTCGCTATCTTCGTAACGCATCCCTCTCCTCTCCAGCCCGGCCCGATCTATAATGACGCCGGCGATACTAGTCGATCCGCATGCGGCCTGCGAGACCAGGGGCGTGCGCCGATCGCGGCAAGGAGCGAGGCGATGGCGGCATCCGAATTGACGACCGAGATCAAAGCCGCGCGCGAGCGCTATTACGTCAAGGTGGGCGGGAAGAATCTCTCCGCGTTGTGGACGACGACGCTGGTGCCGCCGCTGCCGAAGAACCACATCCGCGCGCGGCCGCATCTGTGGGATTTCGACAATCTGCTGCGCCCGCTGCTCCTCGAATCGGGCGGGCTCATCACCGCGCACGAAGCCAATCGCCGCGTCCTGACCTTGGAGAATCCGGGCCTCGCCGGCGAGCATCGTATTCTCGAATCGCTCTATGCCGGCTTGCAGATGATCCTGCCCGGCGAATGCGCGCCGGCACACCGCCACACGCCCTCCGCCCTGCGCTTCATCATCGAGGGCGACGGCAAGGCCTGGACCGCGGTCGCGGGCGAGAAATCCTATATGAAGCCCGGCGATTTCATCATCACACCGTCGATGACCTGGCACGACCACGGCCATGACGGCGATGGCCCGTTCTTCTGGATGGACGGGCTCGACATTCCAATGGTCGGCACCTTCGGTCCGATGTTCTTCGAGCACTATCCGCAGGACCGCTCGCCGCAGCACCGCCCGCCCGGCGACAGCCTCGCGCGCTACGGCGCCAATATGCGGCCGGTCAATGAGAATTGGGACAAGCCGGAATCGCCGATCTTCAGCTATCCCTATGAGCGCGCACGCGAGGCGCTCGAGCAGCTGAAGAAGAACGGCGAATGGGATCCCAATGACGGGATCAAGCTGCAATATATCGACCCGACGCGCGGCGGCAGCGCGATGCCGACGATCTCGGCCTTCCTTCAGCTCCTGCCCAAGGGCTTCAAGACCGAGACCTATCGCAGCACCGAGAACACCGTGTTCTCGCCGGTCGAAGGCGCCGGGCGGCTCGTTGTCGGCGAAGGCGCCGAGGCGCAAACCATCGCCTGGAAACCACGCGATATTTTCGTTGTGCCCTGCTGGGTGCCGTATCGGCTCGAAAGCGAGGGCGAGGCGACGCTCTTCAGCTATTCCGACCGCGTGGCGCAGCAAAAGCTCGGGCTCTGGCGCGAGCTGCGCGGCAATTCTTGAGCGACGCACGCAAAGAATTTCAAGATCGGGGGATGAGCATGGCGCGTTGGCGACATTATGCGATTGCGGCGGTTGTAGCGGCCTGCGGCTTTGTTCCGATTGCCGCGCCGGCGCAGCAGCCGATCGAGACGGTGATCGCGCTGCCGACCTCGACGCTCACCTACAGCACCTCGATCGTCGCCGAGGCCGCGGGCTTTTATCGCAAGGAAGGCCTGAAGGTTTCGCAGCCGGTGCTGGTCGGCGTCGCTGCCGTCAACGCGGTCATCGCCGGCAGCGCCGATTTCACCATCGGCACCGGCCCGGTATTCCTGCGCGCGGCCGCGCAGGGCCAGCGCCTTCTCGCCATCGCCAATTTGATCGATCGGCCGCTGCTCGAGATCGTTCTGCGCAAGGATGTCGCCGACCGGCTCGGCATCACCCCCGCGATGACGCTCGCCGAGCGCGCGAAGCGTCTCAAGGGCACGACCATCGCCATCCAAGGCGTCGGCAGCATCGTCAACGCCTGGGAGCGCTACGTCGCCGTCAAGGGCGGGCTCGACCCCGAGACCGATGTGAGGATCGCGCCCATGGAGCCGACCGCGATGCTGGCGGCGCTCGAAACCAAGGCCATCGACGGATTCACCACCTCGATGCCGTTCACCACCAACGCGGTGCTGCGCGGCAGCGCGGTGATGTTCGCGAGCGCGGCGCGGGGCGACGCACCCGAGCTTCTTCCCTTCGCCTATGGGCTCATCGAAACCAAGCCCGAGACCTGCCGCGCCAACCGCGAGAAATGCGTGCGCGTGGTGCGCGCGCTCGCCGCCGCCACGCGCCTCATCCGCGACAAGCCTGACGAGGCGCTCAACTATCTTCGCGACCGCTTCAAGACCATCGATCCGCCCTTGCTGGAAGCCGCCTGGAAAGTGGTGTCGCAAGCGCATGCGAAGGATCTGCGCGTGACCGAGGCCGAGCTCGAAAATTCGGAGGAGGTTAACCTCGTATCGAAGCTGCTCGATCCGAAGGACAAGCTCGCCTCCTATGACGGGCTGTGGACCGACGAATACGTACAATGAGCCGCGGCGCGCCTTGGCGGCGCGCGCATTCGTGAAGCAGGATCGCATCGCATCTCTGGCGCAGGCGGCGCCGATCGATTAGCATCGCGCACCTTGCCGATCGGCAGCGGGGCGACATTCGAGAACACGGTTGACGATGCAACGAAAACACGTCCCGGCGACGGGAATGCGCTACTGGGCTGCGCTGTCGATCGTCAGCATCTTTGGCGCCAATCTGGGCGATTTCTCGGCGCATGATCTTGGCCTGGGCCATGTGCTCGGCTTGATCCCGATGGCGGCCGCTCTCGCCGTGGTTTTTATCGCCGAGCGTTGGGACCGGTCGTGGAACCAGGCCTATTATTGGCTTGCGATCATCATCGTCCGCGCGGCGGCAACCAATCTCGGCGATTTTTCGTCGCATGTTCTCGGCAAGGGCGGCGCCGTGGCGTTTCTTGCCGCGCTGCTCGTGCTGTCTCTCGCCTTCTGGCCGCCCACCCAGAGCACGCCGAAAGATGGCGCGGCGGAGCGCTACGCCCTGCCCATAACCGATGCGCGCTATTGGACCGCAATGCTGATCGCGGGGACGGTCGGAACCGTCATTGGCGATATCAGCTCTTTCGGCCTTCACCTCGGGACGGCTTTGGCGACGCTGGTGCAGGGCGCGATCTTGGCCGTCATCTTCTACGGCGGCAGCCGCGGCTTTTTCGCGATACCCGCCTATTACTGGCTCACGGTTGTCGCGGTGCGTTCGGCCGGCACCTCGGCGGGCGATTTCTTCGCCGGCAAAACCGTGGGGATCGGACTGCCCCTGAGCACGCTCTGCACGGGGCTTGTTTTCGCCGTCACGGTTCTTGTGTGGAAAGACCTGACCAGTCGCCGGCTGCGCCTGGCCGAGCAGCCTTCATGACGCCTTCGGCTGGATAGGCTGGCGGCGCTGGTTTCAATCGACACCATCTTGGGAGGGAGGAAACCATGCGTAGGATCTTAACAAGCATCGGCATTTTGAGCGTCGCGATGATCCTCGGCACGCCGGCCTGGGCGCAACAGGCACCGCCCAAGCCGCTTCCCTACGGCATGCCGGTCTCGCTCGAGCAGGCAAAGAAAGCGGCAGCGGCAGCGGAGGCCGAGGCGAAGAAGAACGGCTTTCCCTCGGCTATCGTCATTGTCGGACCCAATGGCGAGATCATCTTCGCCGAGAAGATGGACGGCTCGAACAACGCCGTGGTCGACGCCGCAACGGTGAAGGCGAAAGGCGCCGCGCTCTATCGCCGCCCGACCAAGCTGTTCGAGGAACGCCTCAAGGACGCGCCTTTCCTCATCGGGCTCGCCGATATCTCGGTCGTGGGCGGCGGCATTCCGCTGGTCGAGCAAGGTCATGTCGTCGGCGCCATCGGTGCCAGCGGTGCGCCGTCCTCCGGCGGCGATGTCGAGGCAGCCCAAGCCGGCGTCGACGCGGTGAAATAGCGCTGCCGCGGCCGGCTCAGCGGACGTACTGGTCGGTGAACAGCCCGTCGAAGGATTTCAGCGCCTCTTCGGGCTTCAGCAGACCGGCCATGACGTTGAAGGTCTCGTTGTTGCGGATGCCGTCGAGCGTCGGCGCGGGCGGCACCGGCGTGATCTTGCGCAGCACCGCGAAGGACGCCTCGATCGTCTTTTGATCGAGCGCCGGAAACCGCTTCTTCAGCACCGCGAGCGCCTGATCCGGATGATCGCGGATGATCATCGCCGCCTCGGCGTAGGCTCGGCCCATCTTCTCGCACACCGGCTTGCGCTTGGCGCAAACCTCGTCGCGCGTCAGCAGCACGCTGTTGATCATCGGCGCGAGATTGGCCGGGTCGCCGTCAGGCCCGCTGATGATGAGCACCGCGCTGCCATCGACGAGCAGCTTTTCCGGCCAGGGCGGCGTCATGGCAAACCCGTCGATCTGCTTGGCCGCAAACGCGGCGGACATCGAGGGCGCCGCCACCACTGCAATCGGAATGCTCTCCGGGTCGAGGCCCCCCGTCCGCGCCATGACACGAAGATAGGCGTGGTTCACGGAATTGATCGAATCGATCCCCATGGTGTGGCCCTTCAAGAGCGCGGCGCGCTGCGCCAGAGGCGCTTTCGGATCGAAGCCCGCCTGCTGCGCTGCTTCCTTGCGCAGCACGATCTGAACAAAGGGCCGGTCCGACAGAGCGACGATGTCGAGGAGGCGCTGGCCGCGCGCCGCGGCGCGGGTGAGCGAGGCGCCCGAGGCAAGCGCGAAATCGACGCTGCCCGCGATCAAAGCGTTGATCGAGCCGAGGCCGGCGATATTGAGCTCTTTGACCGCGAGCCCCTCCTTCGCGAGGAAGCCTTGATCCATCGCGATATATTCCATCGTGAAGGAAAAGCTCGAGGCCGGCACCGCCAGATTCACTTGGTCTTGCGCGTCCGCCACTGCCGGCATCGCCGCGCAAAGTGCCGCCGCCAGCCCCACCCATCGCAATGCCTTCATGCCCGCCCCTCCCTCGATCGTCGCCACGCCGTTTCGATGCGGCAGCACTATAGCGGAGGCGAAGGGAGGCTGAACCCTCAAAGCCAGTTCGCGGCGTTCGCGCGGATAAAAAAGCGCCGCCGATGGATGCGGCGGCGCCTTCGAAAGCTTCACTTCTAGGCTTTAGCGGCGGTGATCCCACCACCTGTCGTGATCGCGCCAACCCTGATCGCGGTCGCGGTCGTGCACCAGAACCGCAGCTTTGATCGTGGCATTCATGTGACCTTCTCTTCCGTGCCGTTTTCGATCGAGGCAAACACGACGCGCTTGCGCCGGTTTCCGGCTTATTGCTGCCACGCGCGTGTCGCAGCGTCCGCGCCGACCGGAACCGCCGCGCCGCGATGTCGTTGTGTCGCTAAGCCCCGCCAATCGATCGGAAGGAGAAGCACCATGATGATGCGGCGCGTCGCTCTGACGGCTTGTCTTCTATCGCTTGCCGCGACCGGCAGCGCTTTCGCGCAAGCAGCACCGCCCGGCGCAAGACCTTCGCTCGGAACGTCCGGCTCTGGCGCGGCCACCGGGCGCAACAATGACGCGGGCATTCCCGTGCCGAACGCGACGCCGCCCGGCGATATCGGCACCGCGCCACGCGGCGTCGGCACCGCGCCCGGCAACGCCGGCACTATGACGGTCCCGCCGCCGGGCGGCGCCGGAAGCTTGAACGCACCGGCGCCTGGAGGAGCGGGAACGATGAACACTCCCGCCTCTGGCGGCGCGGGAACGATGCGCACGCCGGCGCCGGGTGGCGCGGGCGGCGCCGGGCGCTGACATCGCGGCGACAAGCTTGGGACCTCGCGGGCTCTCGCGCCTGGGCGGCACCCGCGCGCTGGGTCGCTCCGAGCACGAATTGCAAGCGTGCGCCGCCACACCTAAAAAGTGCTGGTATTTTGACCGTCGACCATGTCCACTATCTCCGGTCGGGGAATTGCGATCGGGGGAATTTACAAGATGGGACGGACTTGGCTTGCCTGCGCACTTGGCGCGTCGGCGATGGCGCTCGCCGCGTGCAGCAACACGTCGTCGGACATGCCCTATACGCCGCCAGCCGGACTTGCCACGGTGCAAGATCCGGTTGTCGCATCGGTCACGGCAATCGATCACCGCAAGGAGGAGCCGCACCGTTTGGCGACAATCATGGGCGGCTTCGGCAATCCGCTGAAAACGCTCGATACGACGCTGCCGGTGAAAGACGAGGTTGCGGCTGCCTTCACCGCAGGCTTGCGTGCGCGCGGGCTGCTCCAGCCCGACGGGCACGCGCCTTACCGGATCCAGCTGCTGATCCGCAAATACGACGCCGACATGATCATGGGAAGCACGGCGCGGATCGATCTCGACATGGACGTCATCGACCAGAAAACGGACCAGGTGGTCTATCACGACACCGCTGTCGATCAGCGCTCCGATTTTCATTTCTTCGCGACCGGCGTTTTCGCCAGCATGGACGGACTCCAGAAGCTCGCGCAGGACGTGCTCAACGCCACGGTCGATAACATGCTCGATAAGCCGGGGTTTCGTTCGGTGATCGATCGACCCCTGGCAAAGGCGAACTGACGATCACGTCCGCGGCTTGCCGGATCGCTCGGGTGTGATCCGGGTCACAGACCGATCGCCTGCGCGTTGGCAAGCTTCTCCCTCGAAATCACGCCGAAGAGGGAGAGGACCGATGCTGACACCGGCAGAGTGGCATGAACAATCGCTGAGCTTTCGACAAATGGCGGAGGACGAATCCGATCCGCATTTGAAGCGGCGGCTCAAACAGCACGCGCTCGCCTTGGCCGAGCTTGCGAGAAAAATCGAGCGCGAGGCGGCCTTGCGGCGAGCGGTAATCCTGCGCTTTGACCCATGGCGGTCCAAGACTGTTGCCACGGGCCTCTAACCCATATCGAGGCTGAGCGTGCTCGGCGCCTGTGCTTCTAACTCTTGCTCTCGATCCGTTTCGCCGCGGCCTTGATCAAATCGAGGTCGGCATATTTGGCGGTGTCGATCGATCTCGATATGATGCCAACTTCTCTCATCGTTTCGATGTTGGCCTGAAGCGCCGTGAGGTTCGGCAGGCCTTCGGGACTGCGATAGTAATCCGCCTTCGTGAAGAGCCAGGATTCCAAGTTCGCCGCGGGCTGCTTGGTCAGCTTCGCGACCATTTGCACGGCTTCTTCGTGATGGGCCGGGTCGGAATAGAAATGCTGAACGCGCAGGATGTCTTCCAGCAGATCGACCATCGCGGCGCGGTGCCGCGCGAGAAATCCCGTGCGGGAAACGCGGACAAGCTGCTGAGTTGTCTTCATCGCCTCGGCCTGGGTGAAAAGCGGACGCGAGATCGCCGCGAGTTCAGGGTCTGCGGTAAAGGGAAGCACACCGGGGATAAGCACCGCCTTCCGTTCTTTCAAAACCGCCTTCATTGTCGGGAATGGCGCTTCGATAATCTGGACATCGGCACGGTCATCTATGCCGTGCTTCCTCAGCATCGCACGCAGGGCAATATCGGCGGCGCTTCCTTGTACATTGCTGGCGAGGACTTTGCCTCTCAACTCCTCGACGCGGCGTATCGGGCTGTCTTTCAGCACGAGGTAGGGATTGGTGTGATAGCCCGGCGCGCCGTCCTGGAACATGTCAGCGATGATGCGCAAATCCTCGAGTTTTGCGTTTTCGACAGCGAAGGGCAGCGATCCGAAGGCGAGCGCGGCAATATCGATTGCGCCCGAAGCGAGCGCCGTGATCATCGGGGTCGTTCCGGCAAAATGCTGCAGCTCGAGAACATAGGATTTTCCCATGTGTCGCGTGAGCTGCGGCGCCGCCGGGAGTATCGGCAGCAGATCCGTCGGCACCAGGACCCAGCCGACGCGCATACGCAGCGGCTCGGCGGCACGCGCAGGGGCGATGTTCGTAGCGAGTGCCGACAGGGCGAGTCCGCGCAGAACCGTTCGACGAGAAACCATGAAAGCGTCCCCTCTCTTGGACGAAGGCCCCTGGAGCGAGCGTGTCATTCCCCCTGCGGCGCCTCGGTAAATTTCGAGTGAGCGTTCGATCTCACCCATTCGACGCTGGACCCTAACCGCGAAAGCCGCCTAAGGTCCTTGGTTCAGAAGCTTAATTCTTCTGAATCGGCCTCTCTTGGGGTTGCCCGCCATGGATCGGACTGAGGTTAGCTTTGGTCGATTCCGGCTCGACCTAAGTCAACGCCGGTTGTGGCGTGACGGGGCGTCGGTGCCGCTTGGCAGCCGGGCGCTCGATATTCTCTGCGCGCTCGCGCTGGCGAAGGGAGAAATCGTCGGCAAGGACGAGCTGATGACGCGGGTATGGCCCGGCCTCGTGGTCGAAGAAAACAATATCCAGGTTCACGTCTCGGCCTTGAGAAAGGCGCTCGAAGACGGCAAGAGCGGGGAGACCCATATCGTGACGGTGCCCGGCCGCGGTTATCGGCTCGCCGGCCTCAAGCGTTCGCTTTCGGGCGGCGACGCCGGCCAGCAACGTTCACTCGAGCCTGCGTCTTCCGAGAAGGCTTCGATCGCGGTTCTGCCATTCCACAACATGAGCGGGGATCCCGAACAAGACTATTTCGCGGATGGCATGGTCGAAGAGATCATCACGGGGCTTTCGCGCATAAAGTGGTTGTCCGTGATCTCCCGGAATTCGAGTTTCATCTATAAAGGCAAGCCGGTTGCGATCGGCGAGGTCGCGGACAAATTTGGCGTGCGATACGTGCTCGAAGGCAGCGTGCGCAAATCGGGCAATCGGATTCGCACCACCGCCCAGCTCATCGACGCAAAGACCGACGCGCATCTTTGGGCGGAGCAGTATGAGCGCGTTTTGGACGATGTCTTCGCCCTTCAAGACGAGATCACGATGTGCGTGGTCGGCGCCATCGAGCCGAGCCTTCGCAAGGCCGAGCTTGATCGCGTCAAGCGCCAAAGGCCCAGGAACCTCAACGCCTACGATCTCGTCCTACGATCGCTGCCTTTCGTTCTAGCCCACATACCGAAGGATTCCGAACCGGCGATACCCCTCCTCGAGGAGGCTCTGACGCTTCAGCCCGATTACGCCGCCGCGCATGCCTTTCTGGCCCGTTGTCTTCACCATCGCTACGCCCGGGCGGGGCTACGCGAGGAAGATCGCCTCGCCGCAATTCGTCATGCGCGCGCGGCGATACTCCAGGGTAACGACGACGCGACGGCGCTGGCGACCGCGGCGCATATCATCGCGCTCGACGAGCATGATGCGGTTACGGCGCTCAAACTGTTCGACCGTGCGCTCGAGCTAAGCAACTCCAACACTTTCGCGCTCAACTTCAGCGCGGTTATCCTTGCCTGGATGGGCAAGACCGAACTCGCCGTTGAGCGGGCCGAGCGGGCGCTTCGCCTAAATCCATTCGATTTGGAAAATTTTCGTGTGCACCACGCGCTCGCGATCGTGCATTTTTGCCGCAAGCAATATGCTGACGCCCTCGCCGCGGCGCGGAGCGCGATTCATGCGAATCCGGGGTTTAGTACCGCCCGCGCCGTTTTGGCGGCTGCGCTCTGGCGAGCCGGGCATCCAACGGAAGCGAAGGCCGCCGCGCGCGAGGTTTTGGTGCACGAGCCTCAATTTTCCATTCGCGGCGTTGGACGCGTCCCCGGCGGGCTGGAGCCGACGGTGTTCGAGCGATTTGCCGAGGCTTGGCGCGAGATTGGGCTCCCGGAATAGCCGGCACGCCTAGTCCGAGCGCTGCCGGCGCCGCCTGTTGCCGCGCGCGCGTAAAAATGGAAACTTGGCGACAATCGGCGGAGCGCCGGGGAGCGTCGGTTCATAAGGAGGCGGGCAATGGCGACAATCGTGCTGGCGCATGGCGCCTGGTCGGCGGCGTGGGCGTGGAAAAAGATGCGGCCGCTGATGGCGCGGTCGGGACACACATTCTTCACGCCGACCTATACCGGTCTCGGCGAGCGGTCTCATCTCGCCAATCCCTCGATCGACCTCGACACCCATATCGCGGATGTGCTGGGCGTGCTCGAATTCGAGGATTTGCATGATGTCGTCTTGCTCGGCCATTCCTATGGCGGCATGGTCGCGACCGGCGTGGCCGACCGCGCCAGAGCGCGCATCAGGCATCTGATCTATCTCGACGCCTTCGTGCCCCAAGATGGCCAGAGCCTGTTCGATCTGGTGCCCGCGGAGCAGCGCGAGCGGCAGCGGGCGAGCGCGAAAGCCGGCGATGGCTGGCGCATCGCGCCCAACCCGACGCCCGAGGACACGTCGCCCGAGGACCGGGTGTGGATCGCGAACAAGCGCCTTCCCCATCCGCTCAAATGCATGGAGACGAAGCTGAAGCTGCGCAACGGACCGCTCACCCTGCCGCGCAGCTACATCGTCGCGACGCGCAATCGGCACGGACCCTTCGGCCAATTTGCGACGCTCGCGCGCTCGACGCCGGGCTGGGCGTGCTACGAGATCGATTCGAGCCACAGCCCCAACGTCACCGCGCCCGAGGCGCTGATGGGGCTGGTCGACCGCGTGATCAAAGAGCGCGTGGCGGGGAAGGTGTCGTAATTTGAATTGCCAAGATTCTGCCGAAAGCCGCCTCTGCGAGTGGCCTGTCACCCGAAGCTTTAGCGAGGGCTGGCGTCCCCAGGGGGATTCGAACCCCCGTTACCGCCGTGAAAGGGCGATGTCCTAGGCCTCTAGACGATGGGGACGTGGCTCGGCGCCAAGGGTCTACCGGCTCGACGCCGCTAAATCAAGCCGCAGGCTTTGCGCGATCGTCTCGCCGAGCCCTCGACGGCGGCGGGCGCGCCCTGCACTATGCACGCCATGTGCGGCGTCACCGGGCTCTTCGATCCTCGCGCGCGCGGCGGGCCCGGCATGCTCGCCGCTGCGGCTCGGCGCATGACCGAGGCGCTCCTTCATCGCGGGCCCGATGCGGGCGATCTCTGGGTCGATGAGGCGGCCGGCATCGCCCTCGGCCATCGCCGGCTGTCGATCATCGATCTGTCGCCCGCCGGCGCGCAGCCTATGCTCTCGTCCTGCGGCCGCTTCGTCCTCTCGTTCAACGGCGAGATCTACAATTTCCGCGCGCTGCGCGCCGAGCTCGAAGCCGCCGGCCGCCACTTTCGCAGCCAATGTGACACCGAGGTGATCGTCGAGGGCGCGGCGCAATGGGGAATCGAGGCGACGCTCAAGCGCATGATCGGCATGTTCGCGCTGGCGATCTGGGACCGGCAGGAGCGCACGCTCTATCTCGTGCGCGACCGGCTCGGCATCAAGCCGCTCTATTGGCAAAAGCGCGGCGAGCGCGTGATCTTTGGCTCCGAATTGAAGGCGCTGCGCGCCGATCCGGAATTCGTGAGCCAGCTCGACCGCGACGCGCTCGCGCTCTTTCTCCGCCTCGCCTATGTGCCCGCGCCCGCGACGATTTACGAGGGCGTCAAAAAGCTCGCGCCGGGCACGATGCTCATCGCCCGCGCCGGCGCCGAGCCCGAGCTCAAGCGCTTCTGGTCGCTCGAGGAGGTCGCGCGCGATGGGCTCGCTCATCGCTTTGCCGGAAGCGAAGATGAGGCCGTTGCCGCGCTCGATGCGCTCTTGGGCGAGGCGGTGCGATGCCGCATGATCGCCGATGTGCCGCTGGGCGCGTTCCTTTCGGGCGGGATCGATTCCTCGACCGTCGTCGCGCTGATGCAGGCGAGCAATCCGCAGAAGGTCAAAACCTTCACCATCGGCTTTGGCGAGGCGGGCTATGACGAGGCGCCCGATGCCAAGGCGGTCGCGGCCCATCTCGGCACCGATCACACCGAGCTTTACGTCTCGCCCGATCACGCGCGCGCGGTCATTCCGCGCCTGCCAGAGATCTATGACGAGCCCTTCGCCGATGCCTCGCAGATCCCGACCTTTCTCATCTCGGAGCTGACGCGCCGCCACGTCACTGTCGCGCTTTCGGGCGATGGCGGTGACGAAATGTTCGGCGGCTATAACCGCTATCTACAGCTGCGCCGCCTCTTGACGGCGCTCGACATGCTGCCGCAAGCGGCGAGCCGCGCGCTCGCGGCGACGCTCGGCGCGGTGCCGTTTGATGCGTGGTCGGGTTTGGCGCGCGCGCTGCCCGGCTCCTCGCCGCTTCTCGGCGACAAGGCCCACAAGCTCGCACTCATGCTCGAAGACGGCAGCACCGCGTTCTACCGCCGCCTCGTCTCGCATTGGTGGAACGCGCATGAGTTGGTCGCCGGCGCGGCGCCGCCGGAATTCCTCGCCGACGACGCTCAGGCGGCCGGCTTCATCGCCGATCGCGCCGAGCGCATGCAATTTCTCGACACGCTCACCTATCTCCCCGACGATATCTTAACGAAGCTCGACCGCGCCTCGATGGCGGTGTCCTTGGAAGCGCGCGTGCCGCTGATCGATCACCGCGTCGCGGCCTTTGCCTGGAGCCTGCCCTCGGCGTGGAAGGCGCGGCCGGGCGCCGGCAAATATCTGCTGCGCCGCGTGCTCGATCGCTATGTCCCGCGCCGCCTGATCGAGCGGCCGAAGCAGGGCTTCGCCGTGCCGATCGATGCCTGGCTCAGAGGGCCGTTGCGCCAATGGGCCGAAAGCCTGCTCGATCCAGCGCGCTTGAAGCGCGAAGGCGTGCTCGCGCCCGAGCCGATCGAGCAGCGCTGGCGCGAGCATTTATCGGGCAAGCGCAACTGGCAGTATTCGCTTTGGAACGTACTGATGTTTCAGGCCTGGAAGGAACGCTGGCTGCCGAATTAGCGCTTACGCGATGTGCTGGGATCCGATGCGGCCTGCGAAGCGGGGAGAGGGAGAGGACCCATCGCTCGTCAGAGCGATGGGGAGGGTGAGGTGTCCGGCCGCCGCGCCCACCTCACCCGCTGGCCCGAATATCATTCGGGCTCGCACCCTCTCCCCCCAGACGGGCGGAGAGGGTTTTCAGCCGCTGCGTCCATCTGATTGAAATTCGCTTTAGCGCGATGCGGTTACGGGCGCGGCGTCGTCGATCATCAGCTGCACGCCTTCGCGGCCCTGCCAATTGTCCGCGCGCAAATGCCCGGCGATGTGGAAGCCCGCGCCTTGAGCGCTCAACAGCGCGCGGCCCATCGCATTGTCGCGCTCTCCGTTGAGCGCGCGAAACGCGATGGCTTTCAAGCGCGCGCTGCCGCCGCCATCGCCGAAGACGCAGCGCACATGCTCGATGCCGACGATGTCGGCCTTGACCACGCGGAGATTGGGAATGGCGAAGCGCGGCTCGGAATTGGCGGTGCCGAAAGGCCCGATGCGCTCGATGAGCGCGGTGAGGCCCGGGGTGGCCGCATTGACAGCCAGCGCGCCATCGATATTGAGTTCGGGCAGCGCGGCCGCAGCGCCGAGCGAGGCGGCGATGCGTGCCTCGAGAAACTCGCGCAAGCCTCCAAGCTTTGCTTCCTCGACGGTGAAGCCGGCGGCCATGGCGTGTCCGCCGCCATTGACGAGAAGCCCCGCCTGATGCGCCGCAATCACGATCGGCCCCAGGGCGAGGCCCGGAACCGAGCGCCCCGAGCCGCGGCCCAGGCCGCCCGCGAGAGCGACGACGCAGGCCGGTCGGTTGTAGCGTTCGCGCAAGCGGCTCGCGACGATACCGATGACGCCGGAATGCCAGCCCTCGCCCGCCGCGAAGACGAGCGCGCCGCCCGGGTCGCGCTCAACCGAAGCGACCGCCTGCGCCAGCACCTGCGCTTCGATCTCGCGCCGGTCGGCGTTGAGCGCATGGAGATGCGCCGCGAGCGCGCGGGCCTCGTCCGCATCCTCGGTCGCGAGCAGCCGCGCGCCGAGATCGGCCTCGCCGACGCGGCCGCCGGCATTGACGCGCGGGCCGAGGATAAATCCCGCATGATAGGCGTCGAGCTTCTCGCCGATCCGGGCGACATCGCCCAAGGCGGCAAGCCCGATATTGCCCCGCCGCCGCATCACCTTGAGCCCCTGCGCGACGAGGGCACGATTGACGCCGGTCAGGGGCACGACATCGCACACCGTCCCGAGCGCGACGAGATCGAGCCACTGCATCAGATCGGGCTCGTCGCGCTCGCGATACCAGCCCGCCTGGCGCAGCGCGCGATTGACGCCGGCGACGAGCAGGAAGGTCACGCCGACCGCGGCCATCATGCCGTGCGGGCTTTCCTCATCGACCCGGTTCGGATCGATCACCGCGTGGGCCCGCGGCAGCGCCGGATCGCCCAGGTGATGGTCGACGACGATGACGTCGAGTCCGCTCTCCGCTGCGGCGCTCAATGCTTCTTGCGCGGCGATGCCGCAATCGACGGTGATGACGACGCGCGCCCCGCGCTCTTTGAGCCGCGCCAAAGCGGCGGCGTTGGGACCGTAGCCTTCGCGCTGGCGGTCGGGGATATAGAGCGTGGACTTGCCGCCGACCGCGCGGAAAAAGCGCTGCAGCAGCGCCGAGGATGTCGCGCCGTCGACATCGTAGTCGCCGAAAATGCCGATGAGCTCGCCTTGGCCAACCGCGTCGACGAGGCGCGCGACCGCCTTGTCCATGTCTTTGAGATGCGACGGATCGGGCAGCGCGCTGCGGATCGTCGGATCGAGAAAGCGCTCGGCATCCTCGGCGCCGACGCCGCGCGCCGCCAGCAGCCGGCCGATGATCTCGGGCCAGCCGAAGCGCTGCGCCAGCGCGAGGCCGGTGCGATCATCGCCGCCGCGCGCGCGCCAGCGCCGTCCCGAGAGCGAGCGCTCGACGCCCAGCACCGCGGATATCGCCGAGGCTTCGAGGCTCACAAGAAAGTCTTGCGGTTGAAATTATGCGTCGCCTCGATCTCGCGGACGGTTCCGGTCTTCGAGCGCATGACGATCGAGTGGGTGTGCGCGCCGCCCGGAAAGCGGCGCACGCCCTGCAGCATGCTGCCCGAGGTTACGCCGGTGGCGGCGAACATGACTTCGCCCTTGGCGAGATCGTGCAGACCGTATTTGCGGTTGAAATCCTTGATGCCGAGCTTGGTCGCGCGGCCGCGCTCGTCGTCGTTGCGGAAGAGCAGCCGGCCCTGCATGTGCCCGCCGATGCAGCGCAGCGCCGCCGCCGCGAGCACGCCCTCGGGCGCGCCGCCCGAGCCGAGATAGAGATCGACGCCGCTATCGGCACGCGAGGTTGCGATCACGCCGCTGACATCGCCGTCGGAGATCAGCATGATGCGCGCGCCCGCCTCGCGCACTTTGGCAATGAGCTCGGCATGACGCGGCCGGTCGAGAATGCAGACGACGAGATCCGACACATCGGCCTTCTTGGCCTTGGCGAGATTCTTGAGATTGGCGGCCGGCGTCTCGTCGAGATCGACCACCTCGCCGAAGCCATGGCCGATGGCGATCTTGTCCATGTAGACATCGGGTGCATTGAGGAAGCCTTTCGATTCCGCCATGGCGATGACGGCGAGCGCGTTCTGTCCGCCCTTCGCGGTGATCGTGGTGCCCTCCAGAGGATCGAGCGCGATGTCGATCTTGGGCCCATGGCCGGTGCCGACCCTCTCGCCGATATAAAGCATCGGCGCCTCGTCGCGCTCGCCCTCGCCGATCACCACCGTGCCCTCGATGGCGAGGCCGTTGAGCGCGGTGCGCATCGCATCGACCGCGGCCTGATCGGCGGCCTTTTCATCGCCCCGCCCCATCAGCTTCGAGGCCGCAAGCGCCGCGGCCTCGGTGACGCGGACCGCTTCGAGCGCGAGATTGCGATCCATCTGCGCGTGGTCGGCCATTGCTTCCTCCTCAGAGATTCTCGACGCGGATCATGCGCGGCGGCTCGAGCACGGTATCGAGCGCCTTGATGCGGTCAAGCGCGCGCAGCATCGCCGCTTCCTCGGTGTCATGGGTCGTGAGCACGATCGGCACCGCCTCGCCGGGCGCGCGCCCGCGCTGCAGCATCTGCTCCATCGACACGGCCTCGTCGCGGAAGGCGGCGGTGATGTCGGCGATCACCCCCGGGCGGTCGACCACCATCAGCCGCACATAGAACGCACCGCAATGCTTGGCCATCGGCGAAGCCGGTCGCGCGGTGAGCGCCGCGGCCGGAACGGCGAAGGCGGGCGCGCCGCGCCCGGTCGCGATGTCGAGCAAATCCGCGACCACGGCCGAGGCGGTCGGGTCGGCGCCGGCGCCGCGCCCTTGGAGCATCACCCGGCCGACAAAATCGCCCTCGATCATCACCGCGTTGAAAACCCCTTCGACATGCGCGAGCGGCGCCGACAAGGGGACCATGCAGGGATGGACGCGCTGCTCGATGCCGTGCTCGGTCAGCCGCGCGAGGCCGAGGAGCTTGATGCGATAGCCGAGATCCTGGGCGAAGGCGATATCGAGCGCGGTGACGTGGCGGATGCCTTCGACATGGACACCGGCGAAATTGACCACGTTGCCGAAGGCGACCGCGGCCAAAAGCGCCAATTTATGCGCCGCATCGATACCGTCGATGTCGAAGCTTGGATCGGCCTCGGCATAGCCGAGGCTTTGCGCCTCGGCGAGCACGGCATCGAAATCGCGCCGCGATTCCCGCATCTGCGACAGGATGTAGTTGCAAGTGCCGTTGAGGATGCCGCACACGCCCAGCACATGGTTGGCGGCCAAGCCCTCGCGCAACGCCTTCAAGATCGGAATGCCGCCGGCCACCGCCGCCTCGAAACCGAGCGCCACGCCCTGCTCCTCGGCGCGCCGCGCCAACTCCGTGCCGTGATGAGCGAGCAGCGCCTTGTTCGCGGTCACGACATGCTTGCCGCGATCGAGCGCTGCCGTCACCACCTGGCGCGCGACGCCGTCGCTGCCGCCGATCAGCTCGACCACGACATCGATGCCGGGCAGCGCCGCCATCGCCGCCGCGTCGTCATGCCAGGGAACGCCTGTCAGATCGATCAGACGCTCGCGTGTGCGATCGCGCGCCGAAACCGCGGCGAGCTCCAGTTTGCGGCCTGCGTGGCGCTCCAGCACGGCCGCGTTCCGCCGCAGCAGCGCGACCACGCCTGCGCCGACGGTGCCGAGCCCGGCAATGGCGATCTTCAATGGCGGTTTCATGACGGACTCGGCGCGGCTCCGGGTAGCGGACGGCGCGATAGGTTGCGCCAGATTCGCTGCCGTGGCAACGCTTCGTCCCGCGCCAGCGGCTGCAGGCGCAGGCAAAGATCGCGCGCGCCGCGCGCCTTTGCGCCGGCGATCGCGCGGCTCAATGATCGAAGAACACCTCGGCGCGCGGCACGTCACGGCCGCCGCTTGCCGGCACGGGCGCCGCTTCCACCGAGATGTCCTTGCTCGGAACGCCGCTATCGGACAGGGCGACGGCGACCGCTTGCGCCCGGTCGAGCGCGAGATTGAAGCCGGTCGTCGCGGCGTTGGCGCCCACGGCCTCGCCATAGCCGACGACGCGGATCCGGCCGCCATCCTTGCTATGCTGCTTGACGATCGAATCGATCGTGTCGCGCAGCTTGTCCGAGAGCAGCGCCGAGCCCGGCGGAAAGGTCACATCCGCCACATGACGCGAGACGCCGTGTTGCTCGCCCGATTGCGACGCGGTCGGCGCGGCCGAAGCGGTCTTCTCGGGGCTCGGGGCAGGCATCCGCCCTGGCGGCGGGATCTGCGGCGGCGGCGGCGCGGCCATGATCGTGTCGGTCGGCGGAGTGGCCGCGCTGGCTTGCGTCCGCGCGGGCGGCTTGGCTGCGGCGGCTCCTGCGGGCGGAATGCGTGGCGGCGGCGGTGCAGGCGTTACCGCCTCGCCCTGGGGCGGATTGTCGATCTTCGGACTCTGGAGCGAGGACTCGGCCGGCGGCGCCTCGCTGCCCCGCGCCGGCGCCTCGACCTTCGCAAGCTTGTCGGGCGCTTGCGCTTGCGGAGACGGCGCGGCGGCCGGCTTGCTCGATGGCAGCGGGTTCGCCGGCGCAGCGCTCGGCTGCGGGCCGGCAGGCGCGGCGCTAGTCGCCGTTTTTGGCGCCCCCGGGGCCGGTGGGGGCGGAGGCGGCGCTACACCCGCCGCCGAGACGCCGGCGCGCAGGCTGTCATTTGCGTATTTGGCGTTGTTGCGATCGGCAATCAGACTGTCGACCAACTTGTCGCGGTCGATGGTGCTGAGCGCGGTTTCCGGCGCGTCCGGCACCGTGCCGAGATTGGGATAGGGCTCGTTGCTGCCTTCCTGGAGGTTGGCATCGTTTTGGCCCTTGCCGAGGTCGTCATTCTTCGACGCGCCGGTGATCCCCCGATACCAGGCGATCGGATTGACGGCGTTCGGAACCGACGAGCAGGCTCCGAGCTGCGTCAGAACCGCCGCCAGGACGACCAGCCTTATCTTGCTCCGCACTAGCCCGTGTTCCATATAACTGCTCGGCCCCTGTCGCGGCTGTCTTAGATGATTCTCGGCCCGAGGCCAAGAATTGCCCATCCGCGATGCTGGACCATGCCCCTGCCTGGGTGCAAGGAAGAAAACATGAACGACGCCGACGCGACAGAGCCCAAAATCCCCGATCCCGTGCAATGGTCGCGGAACATGGCGGCGATCGCGGAATTGAGCGAGCGGCTCGTGCGCGAATTCCTCGCCCATCAGCAGACGGGCAGCCTCGGTATGGCGGATCCGCTGAATATCGGCGGCGCCTTTCTCGAGATGACGCAGCGGCTGATGAGCGATCCGGGGCGACTCGTCCAGGCGCAATTGTCGCTGTGGCAGGATTATCTGCGCCTGTGGCAAAGCACCGCGGAACGCTTCCTCGGCGGCAAGGCCGAGCCGATCGCCGAGCCGCAGGCCGGCGACCGGCGTTTCAAGGATGCAGCCTGGCAAGAGAACACGCTCTTCGACTACATCAAGCAGAGCTATCTCCTGAGCGCGCGCTGGTTGCAATCGACCGTGCGCCAGGTCGAAGGCCTCGACGAGAAGACCGCGCGCAAGGTCGATTTCTACACGCGCCAATTCGTCGACGCGATGGCGCCGTCGAATTTCATCTTAACCAACCCCGAAGTGCTCCGCGCGACCATCGACAGCCAGGGCGAGAATCTGGTCAACGGCCTCAAACACGTGCTCGAGGATCTCGATCGCGGCAAAGGCCGGCTGATGATCAAGATGACCGACTTCGACGCGTTCAAGGTCGGCGGCAACATCGCGGTCACGCCCGGGAAGGTCGTCTTCCAGAACGATCTGATTCAGCTCATTCAATACGAGCCATCGACGCCGACGGTGCACCGCCGGCCGCTGCTCATCATCCCGCCATGGATCAATAAATATTACATCCTCGATCTCAGGCCCGATAACTCGTTCATCAAATGGGCGGTGGCGCAGGGCCATACGGTGTTCGTGATCTCCTGGGTCAACCCGGACGAGAAGCTCGCCGCGAAGACATTCGAGGATTACATGCTCGAGGGGCCGCTCGCCGCGCTCGACGCGATCGAGCAGGCGACCGGCGAGCGCGAGGCGAATGTCATCGGCTATTGCCTCGGCGGGACTCTGCTCGCCGCCACGCTCGCCTATATGGCGGTCAAAGAGGATCACCGTTTCGCCAGCGCGACCTTCTTCGTCACCATGACCGACTTCGCCGAAGCCGGCGAATTGTCGGTGTTCATCGACGAAGAGCAGCTGACGAGCCTCGAAGAGCGCATGCGCGAACACGGCTATCTCGAAGGCTCGGACATGGCGACGACCTTCAACATGCTGCGCGCCAACGACCTCATCTGGTCCTTCGTCGTCAACAACTACCTGCTTGGCAAGGATCCCTTCCCTTTCGACCTGCTCTATTGGAACAGCGATTCGACGCGCATGCCGGCGGCGATGCACGCCTATTACCTGCGCCATATGTATCAGGAGAATCGGCTCGTCGTGCCCGGCGCGCTGACGCTCGCGGGCATTCCGATCGATCTGCGCAAGGTCGCGGTTCCGGCCTATTTTCTTTCGACCAAGGAGGATCATATCGCGCCGTGGAAATCGACTTACGCGGCGACGCAGATCTTTCGCGGCAAGACCAATTTTGTGCTTGCCGCCTCGGGTCATATCGCAGGCGTGGTCAATCCGCCGGGCCGCTCGAAATACGGTCATTGGGAGAACGACAAGCTGCCGAAGAGCCCGGATGAATGGCTCGCCAGCGCCAAGATGGTGCAGGAATCCTGGTGGCCGAACTGGGGAAGCTGGATTGCCAATTATTCGGGTGGCGAGGTGCCGGCGCGCCGGCCCGGCGATGGCAAGCTGAAGCCGATCGAAGACGCGCCGGGCTCCTATGTGCTGGTGAAAGCGCGCTAAGCGGGCTGAACGCGCCGCCCGCGCGGCGGGATCGCTTGACAGGCTTTGCCCCAAAGCGGAAAGATCGCCCTTCGCGGCGTCGCAGCAGATCGCAATGATCGCATCCCGGCGCCGAAGGGAGGATTGCCATGGTCGATGTCTCGCTGCCCGCCGGCTTGGCCGGCGCCGATGCCGCTGCCGCCGAAATCAGCGCCGCGCAACGCGACATCGCCGCGCGCATGGAGCGCATGCCGCTGACCTGGACGCAGATCAAGGCGCGCATCGTCGTCGGCACCGCGACCTTCTTCGACGGCTATGATTCCCTGGTGATGGGCCTCGTCATGCCGGTGATCGCCGCCGCTTGGGGGCTGTCGCGCGCCGACATCGGCTTTCTGCTCTCGGGCACCTTCTTCGGCCAACTGCTCGGCGCGCTGCTCTTCCCCTATCTCGCCGAGCGGTTCGGCCGCTTGCGCGCGGCGAGCTATTCGATCTGGGTCGTGGGATTATTGGGCCTTGTCTGCGCCGCGAGCTGGAATTTCGCGACGCTCACCTTCGCGCGCGTCGCTCAGGGCGTCGGCATCGGCGGGGAGATCCCGGTCGCCGCGACTTATATCAACGAGATCGCGCATTCAAAGGTGCGCGGCCGTTTCTTCCTGATGTATGAGGCCGCCTTCGCCTTCGGCTACCTCGTCTGCACCCTGCTCGGCGTGCTGCTGATTACGAGATATGGTTGGCAGATCATGTTTCTCATCGGCGCGCTGCCCGCCTTCGTCGCGGCCATCATGCGCCGCGTGCTGCCGGAATCGCCGCGCTGGCTGGCGAGCAAGGGCCGCACCGCCGAGGCGGATGCGATCGTCAAAGGCATGGAGCGCGAGGCCGAGGCCAAGCTCGGCACCGCGCTGCCGCGACCGGATCTCTCGGTCGCGCCCCCGCCCGCGGGACGCCGCACCAACCTCTTCGAGCTCTTCACGCCGTTTTACCGCCTGCGCACGCTCGTCGTCTGGTCGATCTGGGGTTTCAACTTTTTCGTCACCCAGGCGCTCAACACCTGGCTGCCGACGATCTATCGCCAGGAGCTGCACCTGACGGTTCAGCGGTCACTCGAATTCACGCTGGCGTCGCACTGTATCTCGATTTGCAGCGCGATCGCGGTGGCGCTCGCGATCGATCATGTCGGGCGGCGGCGCTGGATCGGCTGCGCTCTTCTCGGCGGCAGCCTGTCGCTCCTGCTCCTCGCCTCGACCGGCGTGCACAATGCCGTGGTCATGCTGATCTTCGCGACGATCGCGAATTTCTGCCTCGCCTCGGTCTCGGTCTCGATCTACGTCTTCACCTCGGAGCTCTACCCGACGCGGATGCGCGCGCTCGGCACCGGCATGGGCTCGACCGTGCGCAACATCTTCACCACCTCGAGCCCGATCCTCGTTGCCGTGATGCTGAGCAATTTCGGCCTGCCTGGCGTCTTCACCATGCTCGGCCTCGCGCCCCTCATCCCCTGCCTCATGGTGCTGAGCTTCGGCACCGAAACCAAGGGTCGCGTGCTCGAGGAAGTCTCGCCCTGATCGGACTCGCGAGCGCGGCTTAATTCGACTTCGCACGACGCGCGAGCCGCCGCTCGCGCTGTGCTACAGGCTTAATTCGACTTCGCACGACGCGCGAGCCGCCGCTCGCGCTGTGCTACAGGCTTAATTCGACTTCGCACGACGCGCGAGCCGCCGCTCGCGCTGTGCTACGCATTAAGGAAACAGCGGCTCCTGCTCGAGGCCGGCGATCTCGGGCAGGCCCAGCATGACATTCATGTCCTGCACGGCCTGGCCCGAGGCGCCTTTCACCAGATTGTCGATCGCCGAGATGACGATCGCGCGGCCGGACAGCCGGTCTTGCGCCAGACCGATGAGGCAGAGATTTGAGCCGCGCACGTGGTGCGTCGCCGGCATCATGCCATGCGGCAGCACGCGCACGAATGTCTCGCCGCGATAAGCCGCCGCGAGCGCGTCACGCAGATCCTCGAGCTTGGCGCCCTTCGTCATGCGCACGTAGATGGTCGACAAGATGCCGCGATTCATCGGCATCAAATGCGGCGTGAAGCTGATCGTGACCGGGCGGCCCGCCGCCGCGGAAAGCCCCTGCTCGATCTCGGGCATGTGGCGGTGATGGGCGACGCCATAGGCGGTGATGCCTTCGGAGACCTCGGCAAAGAGGCTCGTCTCCTTCAAGCCGCGGCCCGCGCCGGTCACGCCCGATTTCGCATCAATGACGATATCGTCGGCATCGATCAGCGCGGCCTTGACCAGCGGGATGAGCGGCAGTTGCGCGCCGGTCGGATAGCACCCCGGAACCGCGACAAGCCGCGCATTGGCGATCGCGCCGCGCGCGACCTCGGTTAGGCCATAGACCGCCTCGCGCTGCAATTGCACGGCGCGATGCGCGTGCCCATACCACTTCGCGTAAACATCGGGATCGGCGAGCCGGAAATCGGCCGAGAGATCGAGCACGCGCAGATGGCCGGGTAGACTCGAGATCACGTCTTGCGTCGTGCCGTGCGGCAGGCAGCAAAACACCAGATCGACCTTGCCCCAATCGACCTCCGGAATGGCGACGAGATCCGGCAGGTTCTGACGCCCGAGATGCGGGAAGACGGCCGTAATCTTCTTTCCGGCCTGACGCTCCGCCGTGAGCGCGACGATCTCGGCATTGGGATGATGCGCGAGGATGCGCAGGAGCTCGGCGCCGGTGTAGCCCGAGGCGCCCAGAATGGCGATGCGCGTGCGCGATGATGTCGATGTCATGAAACTCTCCCGCGAAAACGACCGAAACCGATGACCCTGGCGATGCCCAAACGACGAAAGGGCGCCCCGCAGGACGCCCTTCAAGCGAAGACGCTGATGCCTGCGGGATCAGCGTTTCGAGAATTGGAAGCTGCGTCGCGCCTTGGCCTTGCCGTATTTCTTGCGCTCGACCACGCGGCTGTCGCGCGTCAAGAAACCTTGCGCCTTCAGGGCGGGACGAAGCCCCGGCTCGTAATTGAGGAGGGCCTTGCTGATGCCGTGGCGCACCGCGCCGGCCTGGCCCGAGAGCCCGCCGCCGGTCACGGTGCAGTTGACGTCGAACTGGCCGAGGCGGTTGACGATGACGAAAGGCTGGTTGAGAAGCATGCGCAGCACCGGGCGCGCGAAATAAATCGGGCTGTCGCGGCCGTTCACCGTGATCTTGCCGGTGCCGGGCTTGAGCCAGACCCGCGCCACCGCGTTCTTGCGCTTGCCGGTGGCGTAGGCGCGACCCTTCGCGTCGAGCTGCGGCTTGCCCTCGACGCTCGCCGCCGGCGTCGCCGCGACCTGCGCCGCGTGGCGCAGCTGCGCGCCCTGCAGCGCCTCGCGCAAACCGCCGAGATTTTGAGGCTGATCGGCCATGCTCACGCCCTCTTGTTCTTGCGGTTCATCGCCGCGATGTCGAGTTTTTGCGGGTTCTGCGCCTCATGCGGATGCGCGGTTCCGGCATAGACGCGCAGATGGCCCATGATGCGCCGGCCCAGCGGCCCGCGCGGCACCATACGCTCGACCGCCTTCTCGATCACGCGCTCGGGATGCTTGCCCGAAAGAATCGCACCCTTGCTGCGCTCCTTGATGCCGCCCGGGTAGCCGGTATACCAGTGGAACACGCTGCCCTCGCGCTTGCGGCCGGTCAGCGCGACCTTCTCGGCATTGACGACGACGACGTGATCGCCGCAATCCATGTTGGGCGTGTAGGTGGCCTTGTGCTTGCCGCGCAGACGATCGGCGACGATCGCCGCGAGCCGGCCGAGCACCAGCCCGTCGGCATCGACGAGCAGCCACTTTTTTTCGATCTCGGACGGCTTGGCGCTGTAGGTTTTCATCGGGGCCTCATGAAGGAGCGCGCAGTATGCCACGCATCGCGCTCCCGTCAAGCCGAAGATATTTCATGAGATCAATGACTTACGATATAAGGTATTATAATACCTTAGATGCGGCTGGCCGCGCGCCGAGCGTGACGCGGCCGATGCCAGACACCGCCGCCAAGAGCGCGAGCGCGCACACGACCGCGGCGCCAGTCGGCAGATCGAAAAATGCCGAGGACAGCAGCCCCAGGACATAGCCGAGAACGCCGATCGCATAGGCGAAGACCAACGGCCGGCGCGCCAGCCAGTAGCGCGCCGTGAGCGACGGAATGATCAGCGAGGCGAAGACGAGAAAGACGCCGACGAGCTGCACCGAGGCCGTCACGGTGACAGCAAAGAGCGCGTAGAAGAGCACGCGCCGCTTAGCGAGATCGGCGAAGAGGATGAATGCGACAATCACGGCATAGAGCACCGCCACCGGAATGAGATCGCTCGGCACCACCCAAAGAATTTGTCCGACCAGCAGGTCCTTCAAATTCTCTGCGCCGTGCGGGTTGTAATTGAGGAGCAGGATTTCGGCGCTTGCCGCCACGACGAAGACGACGCCAATGACCGCCTCCTGCAAGGCGGCGAGATGCTTCTCCGTCCAAATGAGAAACCCGGCGCTGACGAGCGCGGCCGCGACTGCGGAGGCTTGAACCGACCAGCCGGTCGGCTCCCAGCCCGCAAAATCGGCGATGACGACGCCGAGCCCGGCCACTTGCGCGATCGCGAGATCGATGAAGACGATGCCGCGATCGAGCACGAGCTTGCCCAGGGGCACATGCGTTGCGAGCACCAGCAAGCCGGCCAGAAAGGCCGGCAGTACGATCGCCAGATGGTCAGCCACTCTTTCCCCCCAACCCCGCCAACAGACGCTTCACCGTGTCGTCGTAGAGCCCCAAGAGATCCTTGGCGCCGTCCGTGCCGCCGACGGTGAAGGGCAGCATCACGGCCGGGAGCTTGCTCTTCTCGGCGACGAATTGCGACGGCTTCGGATCCTCATAGGCCGCGTAGACAATCATGCGCGCCTTGAGCCCCGGAATGCGGCTGAGCAGATCGGCAATATAGGCGCTGCCCGGCGGGACGCCGGGCTTCGGCTCGATGTTGGCCGCCTCGGTCATGCCGAGCCAGTTCGCGAGGTAGACCCAGCTCTTGTGATATGAAACGAAATTTACGCCCTTGAGCGGCGCCGCCTCGGCCGCAAGCCGCGCGATCGCCTGCGCGAGGCTTTGATCGAAGGCTTGCTCGCGCTGCGCGTAAGCCGCGGCGTGCGCCGGATCAAGCGCGGAGAAGCGCTTGGCGAGCGCCGCTGCGACGATGCGCATATTGCGCGGATCGGTCTGGATATGCGGATTGCCGGCGGGATGGATATCGCCCTCGGCGCGATCGAGGCGCTCGGGCTTTTCCAGGAGCGTCACCTGCTGCGCTGCCTCGAAATAGCCGGGCTGGCCCGGCTGCACCCTGCCGTTCGAAGATTGGCGCAGCAGCACCGGCATCCAGCCGATCTCGAGCTCGGCGCCGGTGCAGACCGCGATGTCGGCGTTGCGCAGCCGCGAGATGAGCGCCGGCCGCGCTTGGATCTGATGCGGATCCTGGAGCCCGGTCGTCGCCATGAAGACATCCACATCATCGCCGCCGAGAGCGGCCGCAAGCGCCCCCCATTCGGGCTCGCAGGCAAAGACATGAAGCGCCGCAAAGGCGCTCGACGCCCAAAGCATTGCGGCGGAGAAGAGCGCAAGGCTGAGGCTGGTGCGAAACATGATCGGCCCTCTCAATATTGATGCGCGCCATGCGCGCCGAGGCTGACGGTGTACTGAAAGATGAATTGATTGTCCGGGTCAGGACGCGCCTCGTCGCGGTTGTATTGCAGGCGGAAGCGGCCGAACTCGCTGGTCGAGTAATCGACCATCGCGCTGTAGCGGCGCGGCGTGACGCCCATGGAATCGAGCGTGGTTCCGGCAAAACCCGACCCAAGGAAAGGCGCGTTCACCTGGTCGTAGCGCACGCCCACGCGCCAGAACGGCATGAATTGATAGACGCCCTGGATATAGAAGCCGGTTTGCCAGCCGCTCGCGAAATTTTTGGTGGTCGAAACGCCGGATGAACCCGGGAAGTCGAGCGCAGTAAAGGCGCCCTCCTCCTTGCGCAGGAAGACCTCGCTTTGCAGCTTCACGTAGCGCAGCGCGAAATTGCCATTCGGCGCCCATTTATAGACGCCGTCGGCGATCAGCGTGTTGTCCGTGCCGCTGAAGATATCCGAGCCCGCGGAGCCGTTCACCGGATCGGTTGCACGATCTTTGGAATGCGTGCCGAGATAGGAAAACCCGACGCTGTAGCTCGCGCTCGCGCCGATATCGTTGCCGGTGTGAACGAAGGCGCTCCAGGCGCCGACGCCGTCATTGTGGTTGCTGGAAAGCGCCTCGCTCACGCTGTTGGCGGGGAAGGATGCGCCGCGCAGCACCTCGCCGCCGAATTCGAGGAATTGGTCGGTGGGCGCGAGCCAACGCAGCTGCACGCCATCATCGCCATATTGGCCGTTGAGGAAAGCGAGATACGGCAAGGGCGCATCGGCGAAATCCCAAGTATGGGCGTGCTGCTCGTTGAGATATCCGATGCCCGAGAAAAAGCGTCCGAACTTGGCGGTGAAGCCCCAGGGGAGCGCGGTCGGCTGCGCGAAGGCTTCCTCGATGTTGACGCTGTTGTCGTTCTCGAACGCGACGGTCAAGTTGGCAAAGAGCGCCTGATCGACATTGGCCTGAAAATTGATCTCGCTCTCGCCGATGCTGGGCCCGCGCGGCGGCGGCTTCGCTTCATCGCCCAAGGCGAAGCCCGGCAGGCGCCAGTTGTTGGGGTTGTGGCTCGAGACCATCGCCTTGCCGTCGAGCACGACGCCGATCGCCGGGTTGAAGGCATTGGCGGCGGCCGGCGTGCCACTCGCGGCGGCGGGGGTCGGTGCAGGCGGCGGTGCCGCGGGCGCTGTTTGCGCCGTCGTCAAGGCCTTTTCGGCGCTCTCGGCCTTGGCGGTGGCCGAAGCGGCCTTCGCTTCCGCCGCTTCGACGCGCTTTTCCATCGCGCGCATTTTCTGATCGTAATCGTGCTGCAGCTTCGCGAGCTCGGCCTGGTATTGCTTCTGCATCGCCTGCATTGCCTCGCGGATGCTCGCGAGATCATCCGCGCGCGCGCCTGTCGCCGGCCACAGCAGCGGCAGCGCCACGACCGAGCCGCGCGCCGCACGACGCAGCGCAATTTTTGCCTGAAGACTCATTGCTCCCTCCATCCAGCGAAATCGCAAAGCCCCGCGCGATGGCGCGCGGGACGGGTTACTCCGGCGATTTCAGACGAGGGGCGGTCCGCGTGTCGCGAAGAGGAAATGAGGCGGAAGCGAAAGCCGCAGCGATTCGCCGAGGTGCGGTGTGCCGATTGACGCGGCACGGGGCGCCGGCAAGGCCACGAGCGCCGGCAGCGGCGCGTTGCCGAGGAGCGCGATCGAGGCGCAGATCGGACAGTCGCTGTCGGCCGGCATCGCCGGCTCGGAGGGCAGCAAGGGCCCGCCGTGCGCGATCGAAGCCGGGCCGTGGCCTTGAACGAGAAAGCGATAATCCTCGGGATGCAGATGGCCGAACGCGGCGGCGAATTGCAGCGCCAGCGCGAATAGCGCGAGCCAGAGCGGCGAGCGGCGGAAGGTTCGTCGTGCAGGAACGCTGCAGTCGCGCATCGCCGTCACCATAAGGGCAAAGCGCCGAGGGTGACAAGCGCGACGGCGCCGCCCCGATTTCGCGGCGAGCCCGCCGGTGCTAAAGATGGGAGCGGCAGAACGGAGGCTTCCATGATCAGCGAGCCCTTGGTGCTTCGGCGCGACGCAGACGGCATCGCCTGGCTGACGCTCAACCGGCCCGCGGCGCGCAACGCCTTGTCCGTTGCGCTGATGAGCGAGTTGGAGACGGCGCTCGACACGCTCGCTGCAGATAAAGCGGCGCGGGTCGTCGTCATCGGCGGCGCAGGCCCCGCCTTTTGCGCGGGCCATGATTTGCGCGAGCTGCGCGCCAATCCCGGACGACAACACTATGAGGCGGTGTTCGCGCAATGCGCGCGACTCATGACGCGGATCGTAAGGCTGCCCAAACCGGTGATCGCGCGCGTTCACGGCGTCGCCACCGCCGCGGGATGCCAGCTCGTCGCCTCCTGCGACCTGGCGGTCGCGGCCGAAGACGCGCGCTTTGCCACGCCAGGCGTCAATATCGGACTGTTCTGCTCGACGCCGATGGTCGCGCTGTCGCGCGCTGTCGGCCGCAAGCCGGCGATGGAAATGCTCCTCACCGGCAATCTCGTCGGCGCCGAGCAGGCGCGGCAATGGGGCCTCGTCAATCGCGTGGTTCCCGCGGCCGAGCTCGACGCGGCGGTTGGAGCGCTCGCCGGCGAGATCGCGGCGAAGTCGCCGCTAACGCTCGCCATCGGCAAGGAAGCATTCTATCGCCAGGCCGAGCTCGGGCTCGATGCGGCCTACGCTTATGCCAGCGAGGTGATGACGACCAACATGCTGGCGCGCGACGCGGGCGAAGGCATCGACGCCTTCATCGAGAAGCGCGCGCCGGTGTGGGAGGGACGATGATCGAGGACAGCTACAGCGACGATTATCTGCGCGGCGTCTTCGCGCGCGTCAAAACGATCGCGATGGTGGGTGCAAGCCCCCGCCCCGACCGGCCGAGCCATCGCGTGATGAAATTTCTCCAAGGCCGCGGTTTTCGCGTCATCCCGGTCAATCCGCAGGCCGCGGGCGCGATCATCCACGGCGAGAAAGTGGTCGCGAGCCTTGGCGATATTCCGGGCCCCGTCGACATGGTCGACATCTTCCGACGCTCGGAGCTGGTCGCGCCCGTGGTCGATGAAGCCATCGCCAGAGGCGTAAAGATCATCTGGATGCAATTGGGCGTGCGGGACGATACGGCCGCCGCAAAGGCCGAGCGGCACGGCATCGACGTCGTGATGAATCGCTGTCCCGCGATCGAGATGCCGCGGCTGGGACTCTAAAAGCGGATCCCTGCCCCAAAGCAACCGTCATTCCGAGCCGAAGGCAAAGCAATCCATAAGGCGGCTCCGCAGTGACAGCGCATGGTGGAGATGACTCATGCCTCGGCAAAAGCAACCTTGCGTTTATATCATGACCAATAAGCGCAACGAAGCAGATCAAGGCCGGATCGCGCGAACAGAAATTAGCGCTGATCAGAACCTTCAATCCCGATTGGCGCGATCTCTACGAGGAGATCATCTGAAGGATCGTCCGCATGGATTGCTTCGGCGCTTTCGCGCCTCGCAATGATGTTTATTTTAATGGTACCTATTTTAATGGTACCACGATCAATCCGGTTGCGCGGCGCTCCCAGCCTATTCCGCGCGCCGCACCGCGAGCGACGCGTTGTGGCCGCCAAAGGCGAAGGAATTCGAGATCGCGACCTCGATCCGTCCGCTGCGCGCCTCATTCGGCACGTAGTCGAGATCGCATTGCGGGTCGGGAGCGAGAAAATTCGCGGTCGGCGGGATGAAGCCGCCGCGCATCGCGAGAATCGTCGCCGCCAATTCGATTGCTCCCGCCCCGCCCAAAGTGTGACCGTGGATCGATTTGGTCGAGGACACGGCAAGTTTCCTCGCGTGTTCGCCGAACACCATGTGAATGGCCTTGGTTTCGGTCACGTCGTTTGCCGTCGTGCCGGTGCCATGCGCGTTGACGTAGTCGACTGCGTCCGGCGCGATCCCCGCATCGTCGAGACAAGCCGACATCGCGCCCGCCGCGCCCTCGGCCGCCGGCAGCACGATATCGCCCGCGTCGGAGGTCGCGCCAAAGCCGATGATCTCGGCGAGGATTTCGGCGCCGCGGGCCAGCGCGCGCGCGCGCTCCTCGAGAATGAGAACCGCCGCTCCCTCGCCCAGCACCATGCCTTTGCGGTCGCGCGAGAATGGCCGGCACGTATCGGGCGCCATCACGCGCAGCGCCTCCCAGCCCTTGATTGTGCCGAAGGTGAAGACCGCCTCGGTCCCGCCCGTCACCGCGGCCTCGACCATGCCCGCGCGCACCATCTGGAAGGCGACGCCGATCGCATGATTGGCCGAGGAGCAGGCTGACGCCACGACGAAGGACGGGCCGGTGATGCCGTGCTCCATGGTGATGTGGCTGCAGGGCGCGTTGATCATCAGCTTCGGGATGGTGAAGGGATGAAGCCGCTTGGCGCCCTGGCCATAGACGCGCAGATAATTGTCATCGAGCGTCGTCTGGCCGCCGACGCCCGAGCCGATGATCGCGGCGCTGCGTGCGCCGAGACCGGCGCGGAAATCGAGCCCGCTCTGGGCGATCGCCTCGCGCGCGGCGACGAGCGCGAATTGCGTGCAGCGGTCGTAGAGCGCGAGCTTATTCTCGGCGAAATAGGCGGTGGGATCGAAATCCAAAACCTGCGCGCCGATCTTGGTGATGAGGCCTTCGCTCGGAATGATGGTGATTGGCCCGATCGCGCTCCGGCCGGATTTGATCCCGGCCGCGAACTCCGCGGCGCTCTTGCCCGGCGCGGCGCACACGCCGAGGCCGCTGACGACCACCCGGTTCATTGCCGGTCCGTCATGCCTGCGCCGGAGGGGCGCTCACGCCTTTCCGCTCTTTTGCTCGTCGACCAGCTTCGCGACCGCGTCGATGACATTGCCGGCGGTGGTGAAGGTAATGCCGGCGGAATTGGACTCATTGGCATTGAATGGAATCTCGATATTGAACTTCTCCTCGAGCGCGAAGACGAGCTCGATCGAATCGAGCGATTCGAGGTTGAGATCCGCCAGCTCGGTGTCGCGCGAAACCTTCGCAGGCTCGACCTTGGCCTGTTTTGCGATCACTTCGATGACCTGGCTCTCGATTTCCGCCATCTTCCCTTCGTCCTTCGCCGACCGGCGCGACACCGGATAGCATAGAAGCGGCCCTCGCGACAGGGCGATATCCGCTCATTCCGCCGCGGCCTCAAGGACCGCCGGCAGCGGCCTTTCGCGCGGCAGGAATGCCGCCGCGGCCGCGACCACGGCGGCGAGCGATCCGAGCACCGCGAAGAGCCAGATAAAATCGCCGCTGCGGTCGTAAATCACCGCCACCAGCGGCACGCCGAGGGCGCTGACGCCGAGCGAGAGCAGGAACTTGGCGCCAAACGCCGTGGCGCGCCAGCGCGCCGGCGTGTAATGGGCGAGCAGCGCGTTTTCCGTCGGGGTTGCAATGGCGATCATGCTGAAGCAAAACAGCGAGGCGGCAAGAAGCGGCAGCTCGAAAAGCCGGGTCGCGGCGAAGAGAACCGGTGCCTGCACGGCCCAGCACAGAAGATAGATTCGTTTCATCGGAACGCGGTCGGCCATGAAGCCGCCAAGCATTTGAAATCCCGCGCTCGCCATGAAGACGAGCGCCACGAGCCCGCCGGTTCCCATCAGCCCGCCCGCGGTCAGGCTGGGCAGGCGCTGCTCAAAGAGCTTCGGCAGCACGTTGGAGTAGGCCTGGAAAACGATGCCGGTCGCGAGCATCGTCACCGACAGCAGCACGAAGGCGCGGCGGATATCGGCGCTGCCCGGCTCCGGATGCGGCCGGCGATCCGTCGTGACGGCGGCGGCAGCGCCGCCGCGCAGCAGCAGCGCCAAAGCTGCGCCGAGCGCGAGGCAGCAAAACCCGGGCACGAGGAACGCGGCGCGCCAGCCCCAAAGCGTCGTCAGGCTCGCGGCGACGAGCGGCCCTGCGCCGACGCCGATGCTGCCGAAAATGCCGTTCCAGCCGAGCATGCGGCCGCGATTCTCGGCGTGCCGCACCAGCCACGCCGTGCCGACGGGATGGTAGATCGAGCCGAAGAGACCGATGAGGCCGAGGCCGAACGCCAGGCCGAAGGGCGATTGCGCGAGCCCTGCGACGATCGCGGCAACTCCGCTGCCGGCGAAAAACAGGATCATCATGCGCTCGGCGCTCCAGCGGTCGCCGAGCCAGCCCGCCGGCAAGGCCGCGAAGCCATAGAGCACCATGCCCGGCACGGCGAGCCACATCAACTCGCCGTAGCTGAGGTCGAAGCGCCCGCCCAGCGTCAGCACCACGGTCGGGTAGAGCAGCATCAGCATATGGGTGAGCGAATGCCCGACATTGGCGAAGACGATCGGCCAGCGCGCGGCTTTGCGATTCATGCGCCGTCGTCACGCCGGATCGAGGAAGAGGCGAGGATCGCCGCCGGTTTCGCGCACCACCCATTCGAGGAAGTCGCGATTGCCCTCGACCACCGGCAAGGCCTCGATGCAGGGACAATCATAGGAATGCAGCGCTTTCACCCGGCCGATGAGCGGATCGAGCTTTTGCTCGGTGGTTTTCAGCACCATCAGGACCTCCTCCGCCTCTTCGAGCTTGCCCTGCCAGCGGAAGATCGAGATCGCACGCGGCAGAATATTGGCGCAGGCGGCTAGTTGTTCCTCAACGACTTGACGGGCGATGTTGCGTGCTTCGTTGAAATCAGCCGCCGTCACATAGAC
This sequence comes from Allostellaceae bacterium, assembly GCA_035277525.1. GTDB lineage: Bacteria > Pseudomonadota > Alphaproteobacteria > ATCC43930 > CGMCC-115725 > CAIKMD01. The sequence goes on along the minus strand of DATEKH010000073.1, from coordinate 7,868 downwards.
GAACATCACCGCCATGAGCCGCTTCCTTCGAGTTCTTGCCGCGGCGGCCCGATTCGGCGGGCTTGGCGGCCTTCCCGGTTTAGGTTTAGCATGAAGAAAAGCCGGGAGGAGTCCATGAACATTAGGGCAGATGCGCGTCCCCACGCGCCAACGGCCGTGCAGCGCGAATGGCTGAAGCGCGGCCTCGACCAGCCCGGCGGCAAGCTGCCGCTCTTCGACCGCTTTGGCCAACATGTCGATCCGCGTACAGTTCGCGCCGCGATCGAGCAAGGCTGGGCCGAACCCTGGTATCCCAACCCTTTGAAGCCCGATTGGCTGGTCTGCAAGCTGACGCCATTGGGACGCGAGGTCGCCACCCGGCCGGTGCTCGACCAAGTTCATCCATCGGCACGGATGTTCTCCCTAGTTCGCTGATATTGATAATTATTCTATCGTGAATGGCTGTGCAGACTGAGGCCGCGCGGCAGCGCAAGGGCCCACAGCATCGTCAGCAGGGCAAGGCCGACATTGATCTCGTAAATGCGGTGCAGCGCGCCGGAAAAGGCATCCATCAGCGGCGCGAGCTCCGCCGCCGACATGCCCTTGCGTAGCGAGGGTTCGAGCAGCAGGCTGCCGACATCGCTCCCCGGCCCCAATCGGCCGACCAGGGCGCCGTTGACGATGCCGCCGAACACCGCCGCCCCCAGGGATTGCCCGATGATCCGGCTGTAGTTGAAGCCCGAGGTCACCACGCCACGCTGATGCCAATCGACGCTCGACTGGATGCCGACGAAAAAGCCCATATTGGTGAGGCCCATGCCAAGCCCCGTCACGAAGGACGCAGCAATCGCCCAGCGCGCGCCAAAGCTCGGGTCGAGCACCGCCATCATCACGCTGCCCGCGATGAGCACGATACAGCCGAGGCTCGAGGATCGCCGATAGGTGATCTTCAGCAGGCACTGCCCGGCGATGAAGCCGCCGGTCGGCCAAGCCATCGACATGGCGGTGAGCGCCAGGCCGGCGACGAACGCGGTCTCGCCCAGCACGCCCTGGACGAAGGCCGGGAGGAAAGCGGTGATCGCCATCTGCAGGGCGCCGATCGAGGCGCTGGCGCAATTGGCAAAGATCACCATCCGGTTTCGCCAGATCTCGAGCGGCATCATCGGCTCGCGCGCGCGTCGCTCCTGAACGAGCAGCAACACGAGCGAAAGGGCGGCGCCGATCAGCAGCAGCAGGATCGTCGTCAGCGGAAGCGAGGCGGCGCGAGTCAACGCGTACATCAGCATGCCGGTGCCGAGCGCCATCAGCACCGAGCCCAGATAATCGATCTCGTGCCGCTTGAACTCGACATGTTCGCGGAAGGTCGCGGCCAGCATCGCGACGGTGACCACACAGAGCGGCACGTTGATCCAGAACACCCACTGCCAGCTGACATGCGCGACGATGAAGGCTCCGAGCACGGGGCCCACCAGCGCCGAGGTGGCGAAGGTGCTCGAGATGTAGCCCTGCACTTTCGCGCGCTCGGGCGGCGGATAGAGATCGCTGACGATGGTCTGCGACACCGTCGCGAGCGAGCCGCCGCCGACGCCTTGCACAACGCGGAAAGCGATCAGCGACAGCATGTTCCAGGCAAAGCCGCACAGCACCGAGCCGATGACGAAGAAGAGGATGCCGAAATAGAGCATCCGCTTGCGGCCATAGAAGTCGCAGAGGCGCCCGTAGATCGGCACGGTCACGCCCTGGGTCAGGAGATAGGCGGTGAAGACCCAGCTGAAGAGATCGAAGTCGCCCAAGGCGCCGACGATCGTCGGCATGGCCGTCGCGATGATCGTGGCCTCGACCGCCGAGACGAAGCTCGCCACCAACGCGGCCGCAAAGCTCCATCGCCGGCGGGCTGCGGAAATCGGCTCGGGCACCTTGGTCTCGGATCAAGCGGTTTCGTGAAGTTGGTCGGGCAGGCGAGATTCGAACTCGCGACCCTCAGCACCCCATGCTGATGCGCTACCAGGCTGCGCTACTGCCCGCCCAATGGCGAAACTATAGTGAGCGCGTCGCGGCGATGCAACGCCGCGGCCAAGCGGCGCCGCGACCGCGCTTCAGCGTTGCGACTTGTTGAGCAGGTCGCGCAGAGCGACGAGCTCGGCGCGAATTTCGAGCAGCGACGCGCGCAGCTTGTCGGTCTTGGCCGTGCGCGGCAGCGGCGCGGGCGCGGTCGGCCGCGGCACCTCCTCGCTCTTTAACGCGCCCTCGCGCAAGAGCTTCTGCACGCCCTTGATGGTGTAGCCCTGATCGTAGAGGCATTGCCGGATGCGGCGCAGCAGCACGACATCGTCGGGGCGGTAATAGCGCCGTCCGCCCGCGCGCTTTAAGGGCTTCACCTGGGGAAATTTCGACTCCCAGAAGCGCAGCACGTGCTGCGGTACTTCGAGCTCGTCCGCAACCTCGCTGATCGTGCGGAAGGCTTCCGCCGACTTGGAGGCGCGCCGTGCGGCGCTTGCGGCGCGCGGCGGAGCGCCAAATAGATCCGGCATCCTGACAGTCATGAGGCGCTCGAGCCCTGTTTGCTCAGCATCGCGTTGATGTGATCTTTCAGTACATGCGAGGCCCGGAACACGAGCACGCGCCTCGGATTGATCGGGACTTCCTTCCCGGTCTTGGGATTGCGGCCGATGCGCCTGCCCTTCTTGCGCACGGCAAAGCTGCCGAAGGACGAAATCTTAACCATCTCGCCGCGCGACAGAGCCTCGGTAATCTCGTTGAGCACGGTCTCGACGAGTTCCGCGGATTCATTGCGCGACAGTCCAACCTCCTGATACACGGCCTCACTGAGTTGCGCCCGAGTCACGGTTTGACCGGCCATCTACCGCCTCCCCCATTTATGTAAAACCTTAGCCTGCGGCAGGAAAATTTGCAATTACAGATGCTTGTGCGTGGTTCTTGAGCAGCACCCCGCTACCACCGGAGCAAGGCCGCGCCCCAGGTGAGACCGCCGCCCATTGCCTCCACCAAAACCAGCTGGCCGGGACGGATTCGTCCGTCTTCGGCCGCTTCGGCGAGCGCCAGCGGCACCGAGGCCGCCGAGGTATTGGCGTGCCGATCGATCGTCAGCACGACTTTTTCGGCAGGCAGGCCGAGCTTGCGCGCCATCGCGTCGATGATCCGGCGATTGGCCTGATGCGGAACGAGCCAATCCACATCGCGCCCGCTGAGGCCGTTGGCCGCGAGCGCTTCGTCGACGACGCTGGCGAGGCACGCAACCGCGTGGCGGAACACCTCCCGCCCTTGCATGCGCAAAAGCCCGGAGGTCCCGGTGGTTGCAACGCCGCCATCGACGTAGAGCAGATCGTAGTGACGGCCGTCGGAATGGAGATGCGTCGACAGCACGCCGCGCTCGGCGATGCTGCCGTTCGACGGCACGCCGCGCAGCACCATCGCGCCCGCGCCGTCGCCGAAGAGAACGCAGGTGCCGCGGTCCTGCCAGTCGAGGATGCGCGAGAAGGTTTCCGCGCCGATCACCAGCGCCATGCGCGATTGGCCGGCGCGGATGAAATTGTCGGCGGTGGCGAGCGCATAGACGAAGCCGGTGCACACCGCCTGCACGTCGAAGGCGGCGCCGCCGGCGATGCCGAGCGCGGCCTGGACCTTCGTTGCGGTCGCGGGAAAGGTGTTGTCGGGCGTCGAGGTCGCAAGGACGATGAGGTCGACATCGGCAGCCTCGACCCCGGATGCTGCCAGGGCGCGGCGTGCGGCTTTGACCGCGAGATCGGAGGTGAGTTCGCCGGACGCCGCAACACGGCGCTCGCGGATGCCCGTACGCTGAACGATCCATTCGTCCGAGGTATCGAGCGTCCGCGCGAGATCGGCGTTGGTAACGATGCGCTCGGGCAAATAGCCGCCACAACCCAAGACCTGCGCGCGAAACCCCATCTCAGAGGGCCGCCGTCTGAGATTTCTCCGTCATCTCCGCGACCGCGCTCATACGCGCGATATCGTCGCGAATCTTCTCGAGAAAGCCATTGATGCACATATCGACGCCGACGCCGATCGCGCTCGCGAAGCCCTCCTCGTCGGTGCCGCCATGGCTCTTGACGGCGATGCCGTCGAGCCCGAGGAAGACCGCGCCGTTGTAGCGCCGGACATCGAGCCGCTCGCGCAACTTCTTCAACGCGGGCTTGGCGAAGACATAGCCGAGGCGCGCGGCCAAGGAGCTGGTGAAGGCCGAGCGCACGAACTCCATGAAGAGCTTCGCCGTGCCTTCCGCCGTCTTCAGCGCGACATTGCCGGTGAAGCCGTCAGTCACGATCACGTCGGCGGCGCCCGCGCCGATCTCGTCGCCTTCGACGTAGCCCTGAAAATTGATTGGCGAGCCGGGCGACTTCAAGCGCAGCGCGGCGCCGCGCACCGCGTCGTTCCCCTTCGAGTCTTCTGAACCGATATTGAGGAGCCCGACTGTCGGTCGCGCCAAGCCCAGCACGGTGCGGGCGAAGACTTCACCCATCAGCGCGAATTGCACCAGGTTTTCGGCGTCGCATTCGACATTGGCCCCGAGATCGAGCATCACGCTCTCGCCGCGCTTGGTCGGGAAAAAGGTCGCGATCGCCGGCCGGTCGATTCCGGGCAGGGTCTTCAACGCGAACTTCGCCATCGCCATCAGCGCGCCCGTATTTCCGGCCGAGACGGCGCACGACGCTTCGCCCGAAGCCACCGCGTCGAGCGCCAGCCGCATCGACGAGTTGCGCCCGCTTCTGAGCGCGGTCGAGGGCTTGGCGTCGCCGGTGATGAAATCATCGGTATGCCGGATGCGGCTGCGCTGCGTGAGCGCCGGCAGCTTCTCGAGCAGCGGGCGGATGCGGCGCTCGGTGCCGAACAGCAGGAACTCGATCTGAGGAAAGCGTTGCAGCGCGATGGCCGCGCCTTTCACGACCATATCGGGAGCGTGATCGCCCCCCATGGCATCAAGCGCGACGACGGTTTTGTCGCTCACGCTTGAGCGCCTCCCCTGCCGACGATCACGCGGTCTCGGCCGTAACCGGCGTCACCTCGCGGTCGCCATAATGACCGCAGGCCGCGCAGATGTGATGCGGACGCTTCATCTCGCCGCAATTGGAGCATTCGACATAGCTCGAAGGCGGCAGGGCATGATGCGCACGCCGCATATTGCGGCGGGATTTCGATGTCTTCTTTTTCGGAACGGCCATGAAGAAAATCCTTAACGACGCCTGGGAGCAAGCGCACGTAACTACCCAAAAAAGGGCGCGCTGGCAACCGCGTTGGCGAAGCGCTCAACCCTCGCGCGACGCGCGCAATTTCGCGAGGACCGCGAAGGGCGAGTCGAGCGGCTGTGGCACCGCAGCTTCGGCTTGCGCTGGCGCCTCTGGGGCGCGCGGAAACGGATCGATCGCCAGCGAGAGTTGCTGCGCGACAGCCTCGCCGATATCGATCATGCCGCCTTCGAGCGGCTCGACCGTCTCGCTTTCGCCGTCGAGCACAACCTCCCTCTGCGCATCGAGCGCGCCGTAGAGCAGCGAGAAACGGTCCTCGATGCGGCTCGCGACCGGCTCCAGCGTCGCAACGCAAGCCTGCGTCAGCGTGGCCTCGAGCGTCGCGGCAAGCCGGTAGAAGCCGCCCGCCACCGGCGTCAGCGTCACCCGCGCGCTCAACCGATCGAGGGCCAATAGGTCGAAACGCCGCGCCAGCGCGGCGCGCTCATCGGCCGAGGCGGCGATGTCGTAACTGATCCCCTCGGGCCCGAGCCGGAGCACGTCGACCGGGCGGCTGAATTCAAGAGAATGTTTCATTTTCAGATACTTCTAATTCGAATTTAACTCTACCAGAAAGGAGCTCGCTCACGGGCTGCGCGGCGAGCGCGGCGGCTTCGCGGCGGGTGTAGCGCGCAACCGCCGCAGCTGAGTCCTCTGGCGGGATGACCGTGCCGTAGAGATTGCGGCGCAGCGCTGCGGCAAGCACATCGTCCGACGCGGCAAGCCCCTGCTCATAGGCGACGATCCGGCCATAAAACCCCTTAGCCATGTTCTTGACGCGGCGGCCAACGCCGAGATCCCCGGCCCCCATCTCGCGCAAGCCGCGATCGAGATCGGCAAACATCGTGTCGAACAGTTCCTGCGCAAGCGCGGCGGTCGCCGCGTGATCCGCCTTGAGCCGGTTGAGGACGAGGAAGGCATGGAGCGCGATGAGCTCGAAACGGCCGTCGAGCGTGTCGGGAACCGAGAGAGCCAGAAAGAACGCCGGGTCGCGGGCGCGCGCGACGATCGCACCGTAAAGCGCATGGGCCGCCGCGCGGTGCGGATTGCGACGAAATAGAGAGGCGAGCGGCATGATCACCCGAAATTAGCGGATCGGCGGCGCCGCGACAGCGGAAAGATTGACACGGGCTCCCGGCGACGGGCATGGTTGGCGCGATGAGCAAGATCTCTTCGGCCGCGCCCTGGCGCAAACTCCGGTTTCTCGCCATCGCGGCCGGGCTTTCGGCCTTGACGGCCTGCGGCTTTCCAGTCGATGACCGCGGCAACCTGCCGAAGTCCGATCTCCTCGCACAGATCAAGCCGGGCGTGACCGACAAGCAGACCGTCACCCGCCTCATCGGCTCGCCTTCGGCCCTCGCGTCCTTCGACGACAAAACTTGGTACTACATCAGCCGCGAGACCGAGCAGGTTGCGTTCTTGAAGCCGGTATTGCTCGACCAGCAAGTGGTGATCATCCATTTCGATGACAAGGGCATCGTCAGCGCGGTCGAGCATCGCGGGTTGAAAGACGCGCACGCGATGACGCCCAATCCGAACGCCACGCCCGCTCAGGGCCGCGAGTTCACCTTTCTCGAGCAACTCATCGGCAATTTTGGCAAATTCAACAACACCAAAGCCGCATCGCCAGGCAGCCCCAATCCCGGCGGGCCGTAACGCGAGCCGCGCGCCGGTTTTGGCGCCGCTCAGTGCGACGCGGCGAGCACCGCCAAGAGCAGAATTGCCACGATATTCGTGATCTTGATCATCGGGTTCACTGCCGGGCCGGCGGTATCCTTATAGGGATCGCCGACGGTATCGCCCGTGACCGCTGCCTTATGGGCGTCTGATCCCTTGCCGCCGTGGTGGCCTTCTTCGATGTATTTCTTGGCGTTATCCCAAGCGCCGCCGCCCGAGGTCATCGAGATCGCAACGAACAGACCGGTGACGATGGTGCCAAGAAGCATCGCGCCGAGCGCGGCAAAGCCCGCGGCCGGTCCGGCGATCGCCGCGATGACGAAATAGAGCACGATCGGCGCCAGCACGGGCAGCAGCGAGGGCACGATCATCTCCTTGATCGCGGCCTTGGTCAAAAGGTCGACGGCTCGGCCGTAATCGGGCTTGCCGGTGCCCTCCATGATGCCTTTGATCTCTTTGAACTGGCGCCGCACCTCGATGACGACCGCGCCGGCCGCGCGGCCCACCGCGGTCATGCCGAGCGCGCCGAAGAGATAGGGCAACAGCCCGCCGATAAAGAGCCCGATCACGACGAACGGATTCTGCAGCGCGAAGTCGACGTTGAGGCCCGAGAAGTAGTGGTGCAGATCCTCGGTGTAGGCGGCGAACAGCACGAGCGAGGCGAGACCCGCCGAGCCGATCGCATAGCCCTTGGTCACGGCCTTGGTGGTGTTGCCGACCGCATCGAGCGCATCCGTGGTCTTGCGCACGTCGCGCGGCAGATCGGCCATCTCGGCAATGCCGCCGGCATTGTCGGTCACCGGGCCATAAGCGTCGAGCGCGACGATCATGCCCGCGAGCGCCAGCATGGTCGTCGCGGCGACGGCGATGCCGAAGAGTCCGGCGAGGAGATAGGAGACGAGAATGCCCGCGCAGATCACCAGCACCGGCAGCGCGGTCGCTTCCATCGAG
>DATEKH010000072.1:0-18229 GCA_035277525.1 Allostellaceae bacterium | reverse complement strand
AAACCAGATCAGCGCCGGAATGGCGAGGCGCGGATCGTTCGAGGCCATTAGCACGATCGCGCTCGTGCCGTAGACGAGGATGTACCAGACCGCGTTGGTGCCCGAGACCACGCTTTCACGCAAGGCCGGTCCGGTCTGCATGACGCGGTTGGCGATGCGTCCCGCAAAGTCGTTCTGGAAAAAGCTCCAGCTTTGGCGCACCACGTGCCAGTGATTTTGCCAGCGGATCAAATTCGACAGGCCCGGCGCCATGGTCTGGTTGGTGATCATGTTCTGGACGAAGATCGCCGCCGGCCGGAGGATAAGCAGGACGAACGCCATGCCCAAAAGCTGCGGCCCAAAATCCGCGAGCAGCGATTGCGGGCTCTCGGTCGAGACCGCGTTGATGACGCGGCCGATGAACACCGGCACCATACTGTCGAGAAAGGCGACGCCGAAGCCGGCGATGAACAGAACGACGATCAGCCCGCGCGCTTGCCTTATATAATGCCAATAGAACGCCGCGAGGTCGGTCGGGGGCGCTTCCTCGGGCGGCAGGCTGGTTGGCTCCAGCAAAGCTTCGAAATAGCGAAAAACCTGCGTAAACAGCATGATCCTATCTTAGCCGGCAATAACCATAAGCCCCGAGCGTAAATAACACATGGGTGTCCGGGCTTTCGTTCCCAGACGGATATCGGCAATACGCGTGGCGAGGGGGCGGAATTTACCCGTCGGCTGCCGCGATGAGAAGCGGCCCGGATGACGCCCGGGCCGGCCCCGCGCGCCGTGGCCCACCAGACCTTAATGCCGACCTTAACCCTGTCATAACAGTGCGGGCCTAGGATTTCCCTCGGTTAAGAGGGGGTCCCCGCCGGGCTTCGGCCGCGGGGACTCGAGGAGGAGTGGGTGATGTCGAACGACCGTATGAGTCTCTGCGCCGCGCTCTTCTCGCCGCTTTTGGTGGCTGCGGTGATCGTCAGCGGGCTCGGCTCGCTGAGCGCCCGGAATCTGAACGGCGACGGCGCCGTGCAGCAAAGCCAATTCGATCACGCCACCGCGGTGCAACACCTGATGTTTCGGCACTGAGGATCGGGTGAGCGCCGCCCGCTAGAAGCTGCGGGTTCGAGACCCGAGACCGCGGTGCGGGGCGCGTTACCGCCCAATCCCACCCGCAACATCCCCTGCCGCATCATCGCAACGCCCACCGCCAATGGGCAGCATTCTTCTTTCGGCGAACCGCGCGGCTTGATGCGCCGCGCGATCCGTATCATTCTCTCCGCCACCGACGCTCGGGGAGGATGCAATGCTGCGGATGAAATCGTGCCTGCTGGCTGCGGCGCTCGTCATCGGATTTTTGCCGCTGCGCGCCGAGGCGCAAAAGCCGATCGATGTCATCATTGCGTTGCCGGCGCCGACCCTGACCTTCAGCTCGCCCTTCCTCGCCGAGGATGCGGGGTTTTACAAAAAGGAAGGCCTCAACGTTTCGCACCGCATGCTGGTCGGCGTCGCCGCGGTGAATGCCGTCATCGCTGGCAGCGCGGATTTCACCATGAGCACGGGACCGGTCTTCCTGCGCGCCAATGCGAAGGGGCAGCCGCTCTTGGCGATTGCCAATCTGATCGACAAACCGCTGGTTGAGATGGTGCTGCGCAAGGATGTTTACGACGCGCTGCACGTGAGCCCGTCGATGTCTTTGAAGCAGCGCGGCGCGCTGCTCAAGGGCAAGACGATCGCGATTCAGGGCGTCGGCAGCATCATTCATGCCTGGGAGCGCTACGTCGCCGCAACCGGCGGGCTCGATCCGGAAACCGATGTGCGCATCGCGCCGATGGATCCGCCGGCGATGCTGGGCGCGCTTCAGACCAAGGCGGTTGACGGTTTCGCGACCTCGCTGCCCTACACGACCCAGGCGGTCATCGGCGGACAAGCCGTCATGTTCGCGAGCGCCGCGCAGGGCGCCGCGCCCAATCTGATCCCGTTCGGCTACGGGCTCATCATGGGCAAGCCCTCAACCTGCCAGAACAATCCCGACAAATGCACGCGCGTCGTCCGTGCCCTCGCCGAAGCGAACCGCATGATCAAGGAAAAGCCGCAAGCCGCGCTCGAAATCCTGAGCAAGCGGTTCAAAACGATGGATCCGAAAGTGCTGAGCGCGGCCTGGAAGATCGTGGCGGCCGCGCACGCGACCGATCTGCGCGTGAACGACGCCGAGCTCGAGCATTCCGAACAGGTCAATATCGAGGCAAAGCTGCTCGACCCCAAGGATCGGGTCACGTCCTTTGCCGGGCTTTATACCGACAAATACCTGCCGCGATGAGGCGCGTCAGAGCCGGTTGATCGCTGAACGGAAGATACCGACCAGCGACCAGATATAAAGGCCGCACGCCGCGAGCCACGGCAAAGCCAGGGCCCCGAGCCGCAGAAGCGGCGGCGACGCCTCGCGCAGCTCGGTGAGCCGCGTGACGGCCGCGGCAAAGATCGGCAGCCGCGCGGCGAGCGCGTGCAAAATGTCGGATCCGAACATCGTGACGAGCGCATAGGCGCCGCCCATCGCCGCGGTCAGCATGATGCCGTTGATGAAGAGCGAGGTCGAAAACGAGAGCTCGCCGCGCCAATGCCGGACGAAATAGGCAGCCTGCGGCTCGGGCGGCTCGAGAATGCCGCTGACGAGACCGCGCAGCCTCTCTTTCTCATGCTCGGGCAGGTCGCCCTCGTCCGATGCTTCCTCGACGGGAGCGCCCGCCTGGCCGGACGAGGCATCGGCATTGGGCAGCGTGGCGAGCAGCCCGGCAAGCGCCTGGAGCGGTGCCGCCTCGCTGGTCGCCTCGGCCTCGATCGCGTTCGCCGCGATGGTGTCGTCGGCGCTGGGGGCGTGAGCTTCTGAATCCTCGGCGCCAGGTTCGGGGCTCGGCGCGGGCTTGATCGGCGCGCGCGCTTCGATCGGCGCGGCGGAGGGCTGTACGGGCGCGGCGTCGGGCCGAACAGGCTCGGCAACGGGCCGATCGGGCGGGGCCGGCTTTCGGCTCTCGGCCGGCAGCGGCGGCGGCACATCGAAACGTGCGGGCGCGCGGCTCGAGGGCGGCAATGGCGGTGGGCTCAGCAGCCCCGAAATCGTCTCGACCGAGACCCAATTGTGCAAGCCCGGTCGCCAGACGAGATCGTTCGGATCGATCGCCTCGTCGCCGGCGAAGGATACGATCTCGGCGAAGGCAAAAGGGCCTTGCTGCTTGCCGTTGCGGCCAAGATACCAATGTCGCCTCTCCGCCGGAGCCGGAGGGTCAATGCGTTGATAAGCGGCGTTGGTCATGGATCGGTGCTTCGGGAAGATCAAGCGACAGCGGCAGCCTGGGATCGTGCGTGGTTGGATGATTGGATAACCAAAGCACGGGTTTGCTTAATGCGGCGTTAAAGCCGCGGGCCGGCCTCGTTTACGCGGCCTCGCTATGCTCGGGCAGGGCCATCATTTCGAGGAGAAGGCGATCCTGGCCGAAATGCTGCGCCTTGGTGGTGAAATGGGGGCGCAGGCCCGAGGAGATGAAGCGGCCGATGAGCTGGCCCGTGGGCGCCTCGCTGTCGCTGACATAGGTGAAGAGGTCCTGCGTCAGGAAGGTGTCGCCCTCCATGCCGGTGAGCTCGGTGATGCCGATGATGCGCCGCTTGCCGTCGCGCATGCGGCTGACCTGGACGACGAGATCGATCGCCGACGCGATCTGGTTGCGCACGACGCGGCTCGGCAGATCGAGCCCGGCGAAGGCGATGATGCTTTCGAGCCGCGACAGCGCCTCGCGCGGGCCGCTCGCATGGATCGTGCCGAGCGAGCCCTCATGGCCGGTGTTCATCGCCTGCAGCATTTCGAACGCCTCGGCGCCGCGAATTTCGCCGAGGATGATGCGGTCGGGGCGCATGCGCAGCGCGTTCTTCAGGAGATCGCGCATGGTGATCTCGCCCTTGCCCTCGAGATTGGCGATGCGTGTCTCGAGCCCGCCGACATGCGGCAGCTGCAGCTGCAGCTCGGCCGCATCCTCGATGGTGATGACGCGCTCGCGCGGGTCGATCATCTGCGACATGGCGTTGAGCAGCGTCGTCTTGCCCGAGCCGGTGCCGCCCGAGATCAGCACGTTGAGCCGGCAACGCGCCGCAATGCCGAGGACGGTCGCCATGGCGGGCGAGAGATTGCGCTGCTTCGCCATGATGTCGAGGGTGATTTCCTTCTTGGCGAATTTGCGGATCGAAATCATCGGTCCGACCAGCGCGAGCGGAGGCGCGATGACGTTGACGCGGCTTCCATCCGACAAACGCGCATCGACCATGGGCGATGATTCGTCGATGCGGCGGCCGACCCGCGTGGCGATCCGCAAGGCGATGTTGAGGACGTGCTTGTCGTCGTTGAACGCCACGCCCGTGAGCTCGAGCTTGCCTTTGCGCTCGACATAGACCTGCTTGGCGCCGTTCACGAGAATGTCGGTGACGCTGTCGTCGGCCAAGAGCGGCTCGAGCGGCCCGAGACCCACCATCTCGTTGAGGATGCCTTCGACCACGGCATCCTGCTCGCGCGAGGACAGCGCCATCTTCTTTTGCTGCGCGGTCTGGTTGACCAGATCGACGAGCTGCCAGCGCAGATCGGCGCGCGAGAGCTGCGCGATCGCCTTGGGGTCGATCTGTTGGTTGACGTCGGGGTGAATCGCCGCGATCGCGCTGCGCACACGCGGGTCGAGCGCGAAGGCCGATCCGTCGCTCGGGGCGAAACCGGCGGAAAGAACGGCCTTGCGAAGGGTCTCCGCCGGCTTCCAGCTGCTGGCGGAGGCCGGTTCCGGTGCGGGCGTCGGCGCCGGTGCGGAGGTCGGCGCCGGCGTCGCGGGCGGTTCGGGCTTGGTCGCCGCGGAGGGTTCAGCGCCGAGCGTGCGCTCCTCGCGCGCATCCGGCTCCTCGGCGGGCTGCGGGGGCTCCGCGCTCGCCGCATGCTCGATGGCCTCGCCGGTGTCGGCGTCGGCTTTTTGCTCGACGAAGTGCAGGCCGAAATGGCCTTCGCGGACCCAGACCACGGTGGAATGGAACTCGCCGAGATTACGGATCGCAAGCGTCACATGCTCGCCCTTGTGGAGCTCCGCCGTCGCGCGGACCTTGGCGCCGCTGGTCGAGATATTGATGATGCGGCAGTCGACCGTTCCCTGCGAGGTCGCAAGGGTTCCGGACCACAGCACGGCCTTGCGAAGGTTGCCGCGCTGGTTGGAGCGCGAGCGGTGATTATCCGGCATTACGCGCTCCGAGACTTGAGATACGTGAAGGCGCGCGTGTCGGCCGCGAGGTTAAGGTGCGTAGTTCGGGGCGCTTCGCAACGCATCGCGCAGTGCCTCGAGATTCTTGTTGCCGCTCCAGCCGACCGAGGCGGAGGTCACCGTGCTTGCCACGGGCTCGCTCGCCATGGGCGCATGGGCGGCCGGGGTCTCGGCTTCGGGCATGTGCGTCGCCGGCTCTTCGCCGCTCTCATGCGGCATCGCCGCGCTCGGGGCGGCCTCCGGCATTGCGGCGGGGGCTTCCGCCACGACCGAAAGGCGCGGCGCGGGATCGGCGCTCGCCATCGCGCGGCCGCCGATCGCATTGGGCAGCGGCGGCGGAATCAGGAGGCCAGGCATCTCGCCGGCCGAAACCCACGACAGAAAGCCGGGGCGCCAGACCAGATCGCTCGGCGCGATCATGTCTTCCGCGGCAAGCGCGAAGAGCTTGGCGTCGGCGATCGGCCCATGGCGCTCGCCGCCGCGCGCAAGGTACCAGCGCGGCCGCGGCGAAGCGTGAGCAGGGGAGGAGGAGGTGGCGTTTTCGAACATCGGCTCGCTCGTGAGCTTCCGGGCGGATTGGTTAAGAGGGCGCGGAATTGCGGCAAAGGCTGCCATATCGACGTTACGAACGAATTAACGGTTCGACGCGCGCGTGCGGAATACGCCACCATTTCAATCCCGCCCGGATGTCGCTCGTCCGGCCCGCCTCGGGAACGCGGCGCGCGGGTTTACGTTTGCTTAACCGCGAGCGACGGGCTCAGAATCGCGCGCCGGAAACCCCGCGCGGGCTCGCCGTCCCAGTACGAGGTGCGCTGATGTCGAGATTTCGGGAAGCGCCGTTGGAAATCCTCGCCGATGCCGACGCGCTGGCGCGGCGTGCGGCGGATTGGCTGCTGGCGGCGGCCCGGAGCGAGGTGCGCTCCTTCGCGATCGCCCTCTCGGGCGGCTCGACCCCGCGCCGGCTTTACGCGCTGCTCGCCCAACCGCCCTATCGCGAGGCTTTTCCCTGGCCGCGAAGCCACTGGTTCTGGGGCGACGAGCGCTTCGTTGCGAAAAGCGATGCGCGCAGCAATGAGCGGATGGTGCGCGAGGCGCTGCTGGCGCATGTGCCGGTCCCGCCCGAGAATATTCACGCGATCCCGACCGAGGGGATCGATGCCGAGGCGGCGGCCGCAGCTTACGAGGCGGCGCTCCGCAAATTTTACGGCGCCGCGCGGCTCGATCCCGTGCAGCCGCTGTTCGATGCGGTCTTGCTCGGGCTTGGATCCGACGGTCACACCGCATCGCTCTTTCCCGGCGCCGCCGCGCTCGGCGAGCGCGAGCGCTGGACCGCGGTGGTCGCCGGTCTCGAGCCCGAGACCCGCATCACCCTCACCTATCCGGCGCTCGAAAGCAGCCGGCGCACGCTGTTTCTGGTCGAGGGAGCGGAAAAGCGCGCCACCCTCAAGCGGCTGCGGAGCGCGCCGCAAGATGATCTGCCGGCCGCGCGGCTCGCGCCTCTGGGCGCCTTGTGGATTTTCGCCGATCGCGCCGCGGCCGAGGGCCTCGCGTGACGGTCGCTCCCGCCGCGGCGCAAGCAGCCATGAAGCGCGCCGCGGCCGAGCGCGCGGTCGCCGAGATCGCGGACGGAATGGTGGTCGGCCTCGGCAGCGGCTCGACCGCCGAATTGGCGCTCGAAGCGCTCGCCGCGCGGGTGGCGCAAGGCTTGCGCGTCAGCGGTATCCCGACCTCCGAGCGAAGCGCTGCGCTCGCGCGCCGGCTCGGCATCGTGCTGACGAGCTTTGCCGAACACCGCCGCATCGATATCGCAATCGACGGCGCCGATCAGGTCGAGCGCGCGACCCTCAACCTCGTGAAAGGCCGCGGCGGCGCGCTGCTGCGCGAGAAGATCGTCGCGAGCGCCGCCGATCGCATGATCGTCGTGGTCGACGAGACAAAGCTCGTCGAGCGGCTCGGCGGCGCGATGCCGCTGCCGGTCGAGATCACCCGCTTCGGCTGGCAGACGGTGCTCGAGCGGCTTGCCGCCATCGGCTGCGTGCCGCGGCTTCGCCTCGCGGCGCATCGGCCCTTCGTGACCGACGGC
This sequence comes from Allostellaceae bacterium, assembly GCA_035277525.1. GTDB lineage: Bacteria > Pseudomonadota > Alphaproteobacteria > ATCC43930 > CGMCC-115725 > CAIKMD01. Next base: position 10,891 of record DATEKH010000072.1, on the reverse strand, counting down.
GGCAACTACATCGCCGATTGCGCCTTCGCCGGGGATTTCGATGCGCCGCAACTCGAGGACCGGCTTGGGCGGATCACCGGAGTCGTCGAGACCGGGCTCTTCATCGGCTTGGCCTCGCAGATCATGGTCGGGCGGCGCAATGGCGTCGAGCTCATCGAAAGCCAGAGCGTCATTCGATCGAGCTGAATCGCTCTTTTCGCTTCATTCTCGATGAAGCCGGCAATGGCCGTGACGCTGCATGAGCAGCATGCGTCCCTCGACACGCTCGGGATGAGGTTCATTGTGGATGACATTATCACTCTTAATCGGCGGATGCGTCCGGCGGTTTTGCCTCGCGACTCGGCTGCACGCAGAAATTGTCCCGGCTTGCACAAAACCCTTTTTCGTGATGGGATGGGCCCTTAACCATAATGATCGAAAGATCTGGGAGCGGTTGGAGCATGGACGACACCGAGGCCGCGCCGACGGAGAAATCCGGTCGCGGCCGCGCTCCCGTCATCGTCGCGATCGGGGCGTCAGCGGGCGGAATTCACGCGCTCCAGACCTTCTTCGACCTCGTCCCGGCGCGGACGGGCGCGGCCTTCGTCGTCGTGGTGCATCTCGACCCGCAGCGTCCCAGCGAGCTCCCGCAAGTTCTCGGCGCGCGCACGCGCATGCCCGTGATCGCGGTGGAAGACAGCGTGGATTTGCTGGGCGATCACGTCTACGTCATTCCCCCTGACCGGCGGCTTCAACTCGTTGACCACCGGATCGCGGCTGCTCCGTTCGATGAACCGCGCGGCCATCGCAGCCCGATCGATCAATTCTTCCGCTCCATGGCCGAGCGGCTGGGCGACGGATTCGCCGTGATCTTGAGCGGGGCCGGCTCCGACGGCGCGATCGGCGTCAAGTCGGTCAAGGAGGCGGGCGGGATCATCCTGGTTCAGGACCCGAACGAAGCGGAATATTCGTCAATGCCGCGCGCCGCGATGGCAACCGGCGTCGCCGATTTCGTCTTGCCGGTCGAGGATCTGGTCGGGCGGTTGACCGAGCTGATCGCGCTCAAAAAAACCGGCCCGGCGACGGAGGAGCAGGCCTTCGACGAAGAATTGCTGCGCCGCATTCTCGCGCATCTGCGCGTGCGTACCGGCCACGATTTCTCGAAATACAAGCGCTCCACGGTGCTGCGCCGCGTCTCGAGGCGCATGCAGGTTGCGCGCACGGACAGCCTCAGCGACTACTACGACGCGCTGCGCGACAACGCCGATGAGGCCCAGGCGCTTCTCGGCGATCTGTTGATCTCGGTCACGACCTTCTTCCGCGACAATGAGGCGTTCGAGGCGCTGAAGGCGCGCGTTCTGCCGCAGCTCTTCGCGGACCGGGACTTGGCCGAACCGGTCCGCGTCTGGATCGCCGGCTGCGCCACGGGCGAAGAGGCTTATTCGGTCGCCATGCTCGTGCTGGAAGAGGCGTCGAAGCACGCGCTGCGCCCGCCGATCCAGGTGTTCGCCTCGGATCTCGATGCGCGTGCGCTCAGCATCGCCCGCGAGGGCCGATACGCCGCGGCAATCGAGGCCGATGTCGGCGAAGAGCGGCTGCGGCGCTTCTTCACCCGCGAAGGCGACGGCTATCGCGTCAGGCAAGAGCTGCGCGACATCGTGCTGTTCGCCATCCACGACCTGCTCAAGGATCCGCCGTTCTCGCGCGTCGATCTGATCTCATGCCGCAACCTCCTGATTTATCTCGACCGTGAGCTGCAGGAGCAGGTTTGCGGCACCTTCCACTATGCCCTCAATCCCGGCGGCTACCTCTTGCTCGGCGCGTCGGAGACCGCCGAGAATCCGGCGGGCTTGTTCCGGCTCGTCGACCGCAATTTGCGCATTTACCAATCGACCGCGAAGAAAGGCGACAGACCGCGCCTGCTCCCGCGTCTCCTTGGCCCGGTCGCCTGGCGCGAGCCGACAATGCCGTTCGGTCGCGCTGTCACGCCGAGTGCCGCGCTCAGCGAGGCGGCGCGGCACCGCCGCGCCATTGAGAAATTGGCGCCGCCCAGCATGCTGATCGACGCGGCTCACCGCCTCGTGCATCTCTCGGAGAGCGCCGGGCGCTTCATCGCGCCCTCGGGCGGGCCGTTGAGCGGCGATGTCGTCGATCTCGTTCGCTCGGAGCTGCGCTTCGAGCTGCGTTCGGCGCTCAACCGGGCGTTCGAGCACAACGAACCGACGCTCAGCCTTCCCATTCCCGTGGCGTTCAACGGCGACGCGCATCGGGTCCACCTCTGGGTGAAGCCCGAGCCGCAAGACGAGGCGGGCACGACGGCCTACGCCGTGGCCATGTTCATCGAGGGCGGGGCGGTCGAAGCGAATTTCGATCTCACGCCGCAACAGCAGGCCGCCAACGAGACCGTCCGGCACCTGACTCACGAGCTCGAGCTGAGCCAGTCGCGCCTCCGCACCATGCGCGAGGAATCGGAGGCGGCCAACGAAGAGCTGCGCGCCGCCAATGAAGAGCTGCAATCGATCAACGAGGAATATCGCTCGACCTCCGAAGAGCTCGAAACCAGCAAGGAGGAGCTGCAATCGATCAACGAGGAGCTGCAGACCGTCAACAGCGAGCTGAAGCTCAAGCTCGAGGCGATCTCGCGCGCCCACAGCGATCTGCAGAATCTGATGGCGGCGACCGATTTCGGCACGCTGTTCCTCGATTCGGCGTTCCGAATCAAGCGGTTCACCGACCGGGTCACCGAGCTCTTTTCGATCACGCCCGACGACGAAGGGCGGCCGATCACCGATTTCACCCATCAGCTCGCCTATGACGAGCTGATCAAGGATGCGCGCAGCGTGCTGACGGATCTGGCGCCGGTCCGGCGCGAGATCGCGAGCCGCGCCGGACGTTGGTACGATGTGCGCATGCGTCCCTACCGCACGGTCGACGATAAAATCGACGGCGTGGTGATCACCTTCGTCGATATCACCGAGCGGCGCCAATTCGACGAGACCTTGCGCACCAATCAGGCGGAGTTGCAGCAGCAGAAGCGCCTTGTCGAGCTGTCGCGCGCGGCGATCTTCGTGTGGGATTTCGACGGCGCCATCGTCGATTGGAACCGCGGCAGCGAGGAGCTTTACGGCTTCACGCGCGCCGAAGCGGTCGGCAAGGATAAAGCGACCCTGCTCGAGCTCGAAGCGGTAGCGTTCGAGAAGATGAAAGCCGAGCTTTTGCGGGACAAAAGCTGGACCGGCGAGCGGGTGCATCGGGCGAAAGGCGGACACATCCTCACGGTCGAGGCCCGGTTGCAGCTCGAGAATTTCGGTGACCGTCGCCTCGTCCTCGAAAGCGCCCTCGACATAACCGAGCGCAAGGCGTGGGAAGAGCGCCAGCGCTTGCTGCTGCGCGAGTTGAGCCATCGCGTCAAGAACACTCTGACCGTGGTTCAGGCGATCGCGCATCAGACGATGCGGACGGCGCCGTCATCCGCCGACTTCGTCGACCGTTTCGATGGCCGGCTGGCGGCGCTCGCCAGCACCCATAACTGGCTGATGCAGCTCGATTGGAAGGGCGCCGATCTCGGCGCCCTGGTCACCGATCAGCTGGCACCCTATGTGCCCGACGGGTCGGAACGCCTGCGCATCGAGGGCGGCAGCGTGACCCTCCCGTCCGATCTCGCCATGCCTTTCGGTCTCGTTCTTCATGAATTGGCCACCAATGCGGCCAAATACGGCGCGCTGTCGCGGCCTTCGGGCAAGCTCGACATCAAATGGAGCGTCAGACCGGGGAGCGATCAGCGCGTTCTGGAGTTTACATGGCAGGAGCGGGATGGTCCCCGGGTCGATGCGCCGACCAAGACGGGGCTCGGCACCAAGCTGATCGAAGGGGCCATTCCGAATGCGAAGGTGGAGCGCGAGTTCCCTCCCGAGGGTTTCTTTTGTCGGTTAACGATCCCGCTCGAGGAGGCGGCGAATGGTCGAAAGAGTGGAGCCGCCGCAAGTTGAAAAGCTGGCTGGCACCCATCTCCTGGTGGTTGAAGATGAGCTCATCCTGTTGCTGGAATTGGAATCGGTTCTGTGCGACGCGGGCGCCGACAAGGTGCTGCTGTCGCGCAGCACCGGCGATGCTCTGACCCGCCTGCGCGACGAGAAGGTTTCCGCCGCGATCCTCGATATACGCCTCGGCGGCGAGGTGGTGACGCCGGTCGCGCGGGTCCTTGCCGAGCGCGGCGTGCCCTTCCTTTTCTACACGGGCCAGCCGCTCACCGACCCGGCGCTCGGCGAATGGCGCCACCGCCGGGTGCTGACGAAGCCGGCGCGGCCCGAGACGATCGTCAAAGCCGTGGCCGAGCTGATCGCCGCCTGAGCGGGCTCTTAACGCCGGCGAGGGAGCGGCAGCAACTGGATCGGGTTAGCTCCTTTTGCAGATGCGTGGGTCACCCCCTCCTGGCGCTATGCGCCGACCTCCCCCTTCAAGGGGGAGGTGAATTTAGGAGTCGCCGCAAGCTTTTGCCTCCCCCCTTGAGGGGGAGGCCGCGAGCGGCAGCGAGCGGGTGGGGGGTGTAGCTAGCCCGCTCTTTTGCGGCACGGGACGGCCGTTCTGGAGCGAATCGATCACCGCCGCGAGCGCATCGAGCCGATAGGGCTTGTCGAGGATCGGGATGCCGGTCGCGTCGACCCGCTCCGCATATCCGGTCGCGAGCACGATCGACAGGCTCGGCCTTAGCTGGCGGATGTGCTGCGCGAGCTGAGCCCCGGTCATTCCCGGCATCGCGTGGTCCGTAATGACGAGATTGAAGGCCGGGTTGTCGCCGATGATTTCGAGCGCGCGGCTGCCCGAGGGCGCGATCACGACGCTGCTGCCCAAAAGCTCGAGCATGGCCGCGGTGCTTTCGGCCACCAACGGATCGTCCTCGACGAGGAGAACCTGGCAGGGCTGAACCGCGGGAATTTCGGCGGAAATTGGCGGCGCGGGCTCGGCCTTGGGCGGCGAGGTGGCGGGCAGCCATAGCTCGACCGTCGTTCCGCGACCGGGCTCGCTCGTGATCCGCGTGGCGCCGCCCGATTGCTTGGTCATGCCATAGACGGTCGAAAGCCCGAGGCCGGTTCCCTTGCCGAGCGGCTTCGTCGTGAAGAACGGCTCGGTGGCGCGGCGCAGCACGGTCGCGTCCATGCCGATGCCGGTATCGCTCACTGCGATGCAGATGAAGTCGCCCGGATCGAGGCCGAGCAGATTGCCCTCCTTGGCGGCGCGCGGCGCGGCGGCGATGACGAGGCGTCCGCCCTCGGGCATCGCGTCGCGGGCGTTGAGAGCAAGGTTGAGGAGCGCCAGCTCCAGCTGGTTGGGATCGACCCGCACCGGCGCGAGATTGTTCGGAATCTCGACGAAGAGCTCGATGGACGGGCCGATCGAGCGCCGCAAAATCTCGTTCATTCCCTCGGTCAGCTGAACCACGTCGACCGCTTGGGGTTTGAGCTCCTGGTGCCGGGCGAAAGCCAGCAGGCGCTTCGTTAGGTTCGCGCCGCGCTCGGCGGCGCGCGTCGCACCCTCGACGAAGCGGGCGGATTTATCGTCGGGCGGCAGCCGCCGCCCCAGCATCTCGAGATTGCCGAGGATCGCCATCAGAAGATTGTTGAAATCATGTGCGACACCGCCGGTGAGCTGGCCCAGGCTGTCGAGCTTCTGCATCTCGTGAACCTGGGTCAGCGCGACCTGGCGCTCGCGCGTGCGCTCCTCGACCCGCCGCTCGAGCTCTGCGTTCATTCGCTCGAGCTCCGCCGTCCGCTCGGTCACGCGCAGCTCGAGCTCGGCGTTGAGCGTTTCGAGCTGGCGGGTCTTGCGATAAAGCTCGGCGAAGATCCTCACCTTGGCGCGCAGGATCTCCGGCACGACCGGGACCGGCACATAGTCGACCGCGCCATGCTCATAGCCCTTGATGCGGTCGATATCCGTCATCGCGATCGCCGAGACGAAGATGATCGCGGTCTGGGCGAAGCGCGGATGGCCGCGGATCATGCTCGCCAGCTCGAAGCCGTCGAGGTCGGGCATGCACACATCGATGAGGACGACGGCGACATCCCTCCGGAGCAGGGCTTCGAGCGCCTCGCGGGCGGACGTCGCCTTGTGGAGATTTTCGCCGAGCTCGCCGAGGATGACCTCGTAGCTCAACAATTTGGCCGGCTGGTCGTCGACGAGAAGGATGTTGACCCGGCTATCCGGCTCCATGGCCCATCGCCTTCATCGGTGCAGCCAGGTTCGCAGCGTCGACAGCATTTGATCGGTGTTGACGGGCTTTGCGAGATAGTCCGATGCGCCCGCCTCGATGCATTTGTCGCGATCGCCCTTCATCGCCTTGGCGGTCAGCGCGACGATCGGCAGGCGTCGAAAGGCGGGATTCTCGCGGATGACGGTCATGGTCTGATAGCCGTCCATGCCGGGCATCATGATGTCCATCAGCACGATGGCGATCTGGGGCGTCGAATCGAGCAAGGTGATCGCCTCGCTGCCGGTGGTGGCGGTCAACACCTTCATGCCGCGGCGCTCCAGCACGCTGCTCAGCGCGAAGATGTTGCGCGCATCGTCGTCGACGAGCAGCACCGACTTGCCGATCAGGTCGTCGTCCGAGTTGTGAAGCCGCTCCAGCAGCCGGCGCTTCTCGGGCGGCAGATCGGCGATCACGCGATGGAGGAAGAGCGCCGTCTCGTCGAGCAGCCGCTCGGGCGATTCGACGCCTTTCACGACGATGCTGCGCGCCATGGTGTTGAGCTGCGCCACCTCCTCGGCCGAAAGCTCGCGCCCGGTGAAGACCACGACCGGCAGGTCGGCGAGGCGCGCATCCGCGCGAATCCGGTCGAGCATGTCGAAGCCCGACATGTCGGGCAGCCGCAGATCGAGCACGACGCAGTCGATCGGCACCTCGCGCAGCGTCGCCAGCCCTTGGGCGCCGCTTTCGACGCCGATGATCTCGATATCGTCATGGCCCAAGAGCTCGGCGATGCTCGAGCGCTCGTCGGCGCTGTCCTCCACCACCAAGAGCCGCCTGCGCCGCTGCTGCGTGAATTCCTTGATGCGCCGCAGCGCGCTCTCCAGCCCCTCATTGGTGGTGGGCTTGGTGAGGAACGAGAATGCGCCGCGGGCGAGGCCGTGCTGGCGGTCCTCGTCGCAGGTGATGATCTGCACCGGGATATGGCGCGTGGCGGGGTTCTGCTTCAGCTGACTCAAAACCGTCCAACCCAGCATGTCGGGAAGGAAGACATCGAGCGATACCGCGCTCGGCGTGTATTCGCGCGCGAGCGCCAGCGCGTCGGCGCCGTGCAAGGCGGCGAGCACCTTGAAGCCTTGAGCGCGCGCGAGACTCATCATGATGCGGACGTAATGCGGATCGTCATCGACGATCAGCAACACCGCATCGCCGGGATCGATGTCGTCGCGATCATCGGCGATCTCCTCGACCGCCGGGTCGAGGCGCGGTCCGGGCGCCGCGATCACGCGCTGGAGCACGGAGGCGGGGGCCGCGGCATGGGGCGGCCGCTGGCCATTGGAGGGGCCGACATATTTGATCGGCAGATAGAGCGTGAAGGTGCTGCCGGTCCCCGGCGCGCTGCGCAACTGGATTTCGCCGCCCAGGAGATTGGCGAGCTCACGGCTGATGGCGAGGCCGAGGCCGGTTCCACCATAGCGCCGGCTGGTGCTGGCATCGGCCTGCTGGAAGGCCTCGAAGATGATCTTCTGCTTCTCCGGCATGATGCCGATGCCGGTGTCGGTCACCTCGAAGGCAACGACGGCTGCGCCATTCGACAAGACCATGTGGTCGGGGCTCCAGCCCTCGGTCGCGGCTTTGATGCTGAGCCGGACGGTGCCCTCCTCGGTGAATTTGAAGGCGTTCGAGAGCAGGTTCTTCAGCACCTGCTGCAGACGCTTCAGGTCGGTCACCATGTTGCGGCCGAGCCCTGAATCGACCAGGACCTCGAAATCGAGGTGACGATTCTCGGCTTCGTGCCGGAAGGACCGCGCGACCATTTCAGCGAGATCGCCGAACACGATCTCTTCGGCATTGACCGACACGGTTCCCGATTCGATCTTCGAGAGATCGAGGATGTCGCTGATGAGGTTGAGCAGATCGGTGCCGGCGGCATGGATGGTGCGGCCGAACTCGACCTGCTTCGCCGTGAGGTTGCCCTCGGCATTCTCGACGAGCTGCTGGCCGAGGATGAGGATGCTGTTGAGCGGCGTGCGCAGCTCGTGCGACATGTTCGCAAGGAACTCGGACTTGTATTTCGAGGTGAGCGCGAGCTCGGTCGCCTTTTCTTCGACGGCGCGGCGCGCTTGCTCGATCTCCTGGTTCTTGCGCTCGACCTCGACGTTGCGCTCGGCGAGCTGCTCCGCCTTTTGCTTTAATTCTTCGTTGGTCTGCTGCAGCTCGCGCTGGCGCGTTTGAAGCTCGGTCGCAAGCTGCTGCGATTGCTTCAACAGGCCTTCGGTCTGCATCGTCGCCTCGATGCTGTTGACGACGATGCCGATGCCGTTGGTGAGCTGCTCGAGGAAGGAAATCTGCAAATCGGTGAAGGCATCGATCGAGGCGAGCTCGATCACGGCCTTGACCTGCCCTTCGAACAGCACCGGAAGGACGATGATGTTCTTCGGCACCATCCTGACGAGGCCGGAGCCGATCATCACGACGTTCGAGGGAACGTCGGTGATCAGGACGCGTCGGGCGTCGACCGCGCACTGGCCGATGAGCCCCTCGCCGAGCTGCAGCCGGTCGAGATGGCCTTGATCGTTCATCGGGTCGGCATAGCTCGATAAGAGCTTCAAGGCGGGTGCGCCTTCCGTCTGGACGAGATAGATGACGCCGTTCTGGGCGTTCACCAGCGGCGCGAGCTCGGAGAGCAGCATGGCGCCGACCGTCGCGAGGTCGCGCTGGCCCTGCAGCATGTTGGTGAAGCGGGCGAGGTTGGTCTTGAGCCAGTCCTGCTCGGTGTTGCGATCCGTGGTGAGACGGAGGTTGTCGATCATCGTGTTGAGGTTGTCTTTGAGCTGCGCAACCTCGCCGCGAGCGTCGACCTGAATCGACCGGGTCAAGTCGCCCTTGGTCACGGCGGTCGCGACCTCGGCGATGGCGCGGACTTGCGTCGTGAGGTTCGCGGCCAGCAGGTTGACGTTGCCGGTCAGATCCTTCCACGTCCCGGCCGCGCCCGGCACGTTCGCCTGGCCGCCGAGACGGCCCTCGACGCCGACTTCGCGTGCGACGCTGGTCACCTGCTCGGCGAAGGTCGCGAGCGTGTTGGTCATGCTGTTGATGGTGTCGGCCAGCGCCGCGACCTCGCCCATCGACTTGACGGTCAGCTTCGGCTTCAGGTCGCCCATCGCCACCGCGGTCACGACCTTGACGATGCCGCGCACCTGCTCGGTCAGATTCGCCGCCATGACGTTGACGGTGTCCGTCAGGTCCTTCCAGGTTCCGGCGACGCCCGGGACGACGGCCTGGCCGCCGAGCATGCCCTCGGTGCCGACCTCGCGGGCGACGCGCGTCACCTCGCCGGCGAAGGCATTGAGCTGATCGACCATCGTGTTGATGGTGTTCTTGAGCTCGAGGATCTCGCCTTTGACGTCGACCGTGATCTTGCGCGAGAGATCGCCGCGCGCCACCGCCGTCGTCACCTCGGCGATGTTGCGCACCTGGCCGGTGAGATTCGAGGCCATGAAATTGACGTTGTCGGTCAAATCCTTCCAGGTCCCGGCGACGCCCGGCACGTTGGCTTGGCCGCCGAGCCGCCCATCGGTGCCGACCTCGCGCGCGACGCGCGTCACCTCGCCCGCAAAGCGGTTGAGCTGGTCGACCATGGTGTTGAGGGTTTCCTTGAGCTGCTGGATTTCGCCGCGCACATCGACGGCGATCTTGCGCGAGAGATCGCCGTTGGCGATGGCGGTCGCAACCTCGGCGATGTTGCGAACCTGACTGGTCAGGTTCGATGCCATGAAATTGACGCTGTCGGTCAGGTCCTTCCAGGTTCCGGCGACACCCGGCACGTTCGCCTGGCCGCCGAGGCGTCCCTCGGTGCCGACCTCGCGCGCGACGCGCGTCACCTCGCCGGCAAACGCGTTCAGCTGATCGACCATCGTGTTGATGGTGTTCTTGAGCTGCAGGATTTCGCCGCTGACATTGACCGTGATCTTCTTCGACAGGTCGCCGCGCGCCACGGCGGTGGCGACCTCGGCGAGGTTGCGCACCTGGTCGGTCAGGTTGGACGCCATCCAGTTGACGTTGTCGGTCAAATCCTTCCAGGTTCCGGCGACGCCTCTCACCTGCGCCTGGCCACCGAGCTTGCCTTCGGTGCCGACCTCGCGCGCGACGCGCGTCACTTCCGAGGCAAAGGCGTTGAGCTGATCGACCATCGTATTGATGGTGTCTTTCAGCTGCAGGATTTCGCCGCTGACATTGACGGTGATCTTCTTCGACAGGTCGCCATTGGCGATGGCGGTCGAAACCTCGGCGATGTTGCGGACCTGCGCGGTCAGATTCGAGGCCATCGAGTTGACGCTGTCGGTCAGGTCTTTCCAGGTTCCGGCGACGCCCAGAACCTGCGCCTGGCCGCCGAGGCGCCCGTCCGTTCCAACCTCGCGCGCGACGCGCGTCACTTCGCCGGCAAACGCGTTGAGCTGGTCGACCATCGTGTTGATGGTCTCTTTCAGCTGCAGGATTTCGCCGCTGACCGTCACGGTGATCTTCTTCGACAGATCGCCGCGCGCGATCGCCGTCGCGACCTCGGCGATGTTGCGCACCTGTCCGGTCAGGTTGGACGCCATGAAATTGACGTTGTCGGTCAGGTCCTTCCAGGTGCCGGCGACGCCCGGGACTTGGGCCTGGCCGCCCAGCCGGCCGTCGGTTCCGACTTCGCGCGCGACGCGCGTCACTTCCGAGGCGAAG
>DATEKH010000071.1:0-13987 GCA_035277525.1 Allostellaceae bacterium | reverse complement strand
GATCATGATGTCGCGATCACCCTGAACGCGCGTCGCGATCGCCCATTCGACATCGGTTGGATCGAACACGTCGATGTCGTCGTCGACCACCACGACGTGCTTCAAATCCATCACCGAGAGGGCAGCCAGAAGCGCGTTCTTGCCCTCGCCCGCCTGCTTCTTGATCGAGATCACCGCATGCCAGAAGGCGCAGCCGCCGAGGGTGACGTTGATGTCTTTGACCTGGACGCCCGCGGTGCGAAGCGCCTGTCGGATCGCGGCATAGCGCGTCGGCGCGGCGAGCCAGGTGTTCTCCCACGGCATGTGCAGCGCGTAATAGACCGCGTCCTTGCGGCGCGAGATCGCCTTCACCTTCACCAGCGGGTTCCAGTGCAAGCCGCCCATGAGCCGCGTGAACTCGCCGAAGCGGCCCTCGGGCCAGGTCCATCCGGTCGGGAGAATTTCCGCTTCGATGACGATCTCGCTATCGGCGATGTAAGGCAGATCGATGGTCTTGCAGGGCGCGAGCGCGACCGGCTCGCCGCGCATCCCGCCGGCGATCGCCATCTCATCGACGCCCAAAGGCGCGCGATAGCCCGCGCCCATGATCTCGAAAGGATGATTGCCAATGCTAATCGAGATCGGTAAAGGCCGGCCGGCCTTGAAGGCCCGGTCGGCGAAGAGCCGCATATTGTTGGGCGTCACCAGATCGATGCCCGTCAAGCTCTTTTCCTTGACGAGGAAGCGGTAGATGCCGCTGTTGATGCCAAGCTCGGGATCCTTGGCGATGACGATGCCCGCGGTGATCACCGGCCCGCCGTCGAACACCGAGCACATCGGGATGGGCAGCTTGTAGAGATCGGCATCCTCGCCGACGAGCGTCACCTCGCGCGTCGGCGAGGAGGCAACCATTTTCGGCGGGATCGGGTGATCGAGCGCGTGCTTGAGCTTTTCCTCGATCTGGCCATAGGTCTCGCAGCCCATCGACATGATGGCGCGCTCGCGCGAACGGATGATGCCCGACACCACCGGCATGTCGTAGCCGATCACATTGTGGAAATAGAGCGCCGTCTTCGCCTGATCGACCAAGGTCGCGATGTGGCGAATATCGACAGGCTGGTGGAGGTCGACAAGCTCGCCCGTCTGCCGCAGCCGGTCGAGGAAACCGCGAAAAGTCTCGTCCATCGTCTCCAGTCTCCGTCTCCAGTCTTATTCCTCGTCGGCCGTGAGCGAAGTACCCGATCGCTCGACAAAATCCAAGGGGAGGGCTGTGGTGTACTTGATCTGCTCCATGGCGAAGCTCGAGCTGACGTCGAGCAACTCCACGTCCTTGATGAGTTTCTTGTAGACGGCGTCATAGCCGGCGATGTCGGGTACGACGACGCGCAGCAGGTAATCGACCTCGCCGCTCATGCGGTAGAACTCCACCACCTCGGGGATCGCCGCGACGATCCGGGCGAAGCGGTCGAGCCACTGGACATTGTGCCGGCTGGTCTTGATCGCCACGAAGACGGTAACGCCCGCGTTTAGCTTCCGGGCGTCGAGCAAAGTCACGCGCCGGCGGATGACGCCCTCGGCTTCGAGCTTTTGAATCCGGCGCCAGCACGGAGTCGGCGACAGATTCACGAGGCGTGCGATCTTCGCCACCTTCAGCGACGCATCCTCCTGCAGCAACGCCAGGATCTTCGTGTCGATCTCGTCCATCGGGCAAAGCTAACCGGCCGAGGGGATGAAGGCCAGCGCCTCCGGCCATGAGGCGTGTATTCGTCAGACGCAACTTTGATGGATGTATAATCTAATATATAGGTTATAATTAGAATATACACCTATAAATTCGCCACATAGAAGCATATAATACCTTTAATCAGATTTGCGCCCGGCGCTCGCGCCGGAATGGGAAGGAAGCAGTCTCATGGCATTGATCGAGACGGGCATGGCCGAGGGGCGTCGAACGGCCATAACACCAACACCCGGGCTGGCGAGCCTGGCGGCCGCGGTTACCGATGCCTGCGAAGGACCGGCCATTGCCATGGGGGAGCGGATCGTCGTATCCCTTCGGACCGCGGCTGCCGATCCTGGCCTGCTGACAGCGAGCCAAAGGCATCCGCGCGACGGCGGGTATGCGCGTCATCTGCTCTACGCCGATCCGAAGGGGCGCTTTTCGATCCTGTCCCTGGTCTGGGGCGGTGGTCAGTTCAGCCCGGCTCACGCGCATTACACCTGGTGCGCCTACGCCGTGCAGTCGGGGGAGCTTGTCGAGACGGCCTACGAGTTCGACCGCCGTCTCGGCCGCGCGCATATGTCGTCCACCGCCAAGCGCCGGGCGGGCGAGGGGTGCTTCAGTCACGCGGGGTTGGAGGATATTCATCGGCTGGGTAATTCGGAGGCGACGGCGGCGGTCTCGATCCACGTCTATGGCGTAGACGGCGCGCGGGTCGCCACCCATGTCAATCGCATCGTCGATATCGATTTCCAGGAGGGAGCGGCATAGTGAACGGTGGTAAAACCATGAGGGCGTTGGTTCTGCGGAGCCACGGCGGCTTGGAGAATCTCGAAGTCGCCGACGACCACCCGATGCCGCAGGTCGCCGAGGGCCATGTCGTCATCCGGGTTCGCGCCTCCTCCTTCAACTACCACGACGTGTTCACCCTGCGCGGGATGCCGGGGATCAAGGTACCCTTGCCAGTCGTGATCGGGCTCGATATGGCAGGCGAGATCGCGGAGCTGGGACCGGGCGTCGCGGGTTGGAAATTGGGCGATCGCGTGCTCGTCAATCCGGTCAACAAACGCAAGGGCCTGATGGGCGAGATGCTCGATGGCGGCATGGCCGAGTATTGCCTCGTCGCCGCCGATCAGCTGATCGCGATGCCCGGCAAGGTGAGCTTTGCCGAGGCGGCTTCATTGCCGGTCGCCTATGGCACGGCGCATCGCATGCTCGTGACGCATGACACGGTGAAGCAAGGCGAGCGCGTGCTCGTGCTCGGCGCCTCGGGCGGCGTCGGCACCGGCTGCGTGATCTTGGCAAAGCAGCTCGGCGCTTACGTCATCGCCTGCGCCAGCAGCGAGGCGAAACTGCGCCGTCTCAAGGAGATCGGCGCCGACGAGGTCATCGACTACACCAAGGTCGATTTCTCGAAATGGGCGATCGAGAAATTCGGCAAGCCGCAGCGCCGCTCCTATGAAGGCGGCGTCGACACGATCGTCAACTTCACCGGCGGCGACACCTGGCAGCCATCGCTCAAATGCCTCAAACGCGGCGGCAAGCTTCTGGTCTGCGGCGCGACGGCGGGCCACGACCCCGCCGAGGATTTGCGCTACATCTGGACCTTCGAGCTCAAGATCATCGGCTCGAACAGCTTCTACGACGAGAACCTTTCGGCCCTGATGGCGATGATCGCCGAGGGCAAGATCAAACCCGTGATCGACCACGTCGTTTCCCTCGCCGAGGCCAAGGAAGGGCTGCGCCTCATCCGCGATCGCGAGGTGATCGGCAAAGTCGTGGTTGAGCCATGAGGCCGCAGCCATGAGCGACACGCTGACCGTCGAACAAGTCCAGGAGATGATCCTGCGCGGGCCTTATCACCAATGGCTGGGGCTCAAGGTGATCGCGCTTAGCGAGGACGGCATTGAGCTCAAGGCGAGCTGGCGCGAGGAGTGGGTGGTCAACCGCGAGCGGCGCTACACCCATGGCGGCGTGCTCGCCGCGCTGGTCGATCTCGCGGCCGATTGGGCGATGGTTCGGCGCACCGGCCGCGGGGTTCCGACCCTCGACCTGCGGGTCGACTATCACCGTGCAGCCATGCCGGGCGATCTCACCGCGCGCGGCATGGTGATCCGCTTCGGCCGCCAGATCTCCACCGCCGAGGCGAGCATCCTCGATCAGGACGGAAAGCTGGTCGCGAGCGGGCGAGGAACCTATCTGACGGCGCCCCCCGAGAGCTAGCGAGCGCCGATTCCAATCATGCCGCACTTCACCAATCTCGGCGATCTCATCGATCGCACGCGCAATCTCGAGAAAATCGCGATCATCGATACCAGCGACAAGGCGCAGCCCCGAGAGATCAGCTTCGCGGCACTCGATGCGATGGCGAGGGGCGTCGCGCGCGGGCTGCGGCGGCGCGGATTGGCGCGCGGCGAGCGCGTCGCGATCCTCGCGCTCAATTGCGTCGAATATCTTGCCGCCTATTATGGGATCCTGCGCGCCGGCCTCGTCGCCGTGCCGGTCAATTTCAAATTCCCGCGCGCGACGATCGATTTCGTGCTGCGCGATTCGGGCGCCAAGCTCGTCTTCTGCGACGCGGCGCGACGCGCCAATTGCCCCGCGGATCTGCCGACCATCATGTTCGGCGCGGAATTCACGCGCTTTCTCGATGAGGGCGCCTTTGAAGCAGTGACGCCCAAGCCGGACGAACCCGCCATGTTTCTCTATACCTCGGGCTCGACCGGCAGGCCCAAAGGCGTCGTCCTCTCGCATCAGAGCCATCTCTGGGTCGTCGCGATGCGGATGCTGGGGCAAGACCTCGAGCGGCATCGCTATCTGATCGCAGCGCCGCTCTATCACATGAACGCGCTCGCCCTTGCAAAGCTCGCCTCAGCCGCGCATGCGACGATCGTACTGCAGCCGCAATTCGCAGCGCGCGACTACATCGCCGCGATCGGACGGCATCGCTGCACCTGGCTCACCGCCGTGCCGCCGATGATCGCGATGATGCTGCGCGAGCGCGATATGCTGGCGCGGACCGATCTCTCCTCGGTCGAATTCGTGCGCATGGGCTCGGCGCCGGTCAGCCCGAGCCTGTGGGCGGCGCTGGCATCGGCGCTGCCGCGCGCCAAAGCCAGCAACGTCTATGGCACCACCGAGGCCGGCCCGATCGTGTTCGGGCCGCACCCGAAAGGCTTGAAGCAACCGCCCGACTCCGTCGGCTACCCTCACCCGCAGGTCGAGCTTCGTTTGGTTGCGGATAGGGTGCAGAGGGTCGAGCAAGGCGTGCTCGAGATGAAATGCCCAGCGGTGATGCTTGGCTATCACAACCGGCCGGATCTGGCGGGCGCGATCACACCGGATGGCTTTTACGTGACCAAGGACGTGTTCCGGCGCGATAGGGACGGATTTTATTATTTCGTCGGCCGCAGCGACGATATGTTCGTTTGCGGCGGCGAGAATATCTATCCCGGCGATGTGGAGCATATGCTTGAGACCCATCCGGCGATCGCGAATGCGGCGGTCGTTCCGATCGACGACGAGATCAAGGGGCAGAAGCCGGTCGCCTTCGTGGTGCGGCGCGAGGGCGCGAGCCTCACCGCCGACGAGGTCAAACGCCACGCCTTGGCCAACGCCACGCCGAACGAGCATCCGCGCTTCGTCTGGTTTCTCGATCGGCTGCCGCTCGCCTCGACCAATAAAATCGACCGCGCGGCCCTGATCGCCATGGCGAAAGAGCGTGTCCGCGCCGATAATGCGGCAACCCCGTCAGCGAGGGAGGACGCATCATGATCAAGACAGTTTCAATCGAGGCGCAGGGTGGAAAGATGGATCTGCTGCTGGGCGTCCCGGACAGCGCGGGTCCATTCCCGACCATCGTCGTGGCGCATCACCGCTGGGGCCTCGATCCTTTCACCCGCAGCGTCGTCGAGCGGCTCAACGCCAACGGCTTCATCGCCGGCGCCCCCAATCTCTATCACCGCCGCCCCGCCGGCGAAGACACGGCCGAGTCGATCAAATTTCTCGAGGACGAAGAGATCATCGCCGATCTCAAGACCTCGACGGCGTTTCTGCAATCGCAGAAGCAGGCAAAACGCGGCGCCGAGGGCGTGATGGGCCATTGCATGGGCGGGCGCGTCGCCTTTCTCGGCGCAGCCACCTATCCCTATAAGGCCGCGGTGATGCTCTATGGCGGCAGCATCACCATCCCGCGCGCGCCAGGCAAGCCCGTCGCCTTGACACGCGCGCCAGGGATCGCCTGCCCGATACTCGGCTTCTTCGGCAAGGAGGACAAAAATCCGAGCCCGGCCGACATGGCGGCGATCGACGCCGAATTGACGCGGCTCGGCAAGAAGCACGAGTTCCACGCCTATGACGGCGCGGGCCATGCGTTCCAGAATTTCCAGGACGAGCGCTATCGCGAAGCCGCATCGGAGGACGCGTGGCGGCGCTATCTCGGCTTCTTCCGCGAGACGCTGTAACCAAATCTTCGGATCGTCGCCGGCGCTACTCGCCGGTGAGCGGCCAGCCTTGCGTATCTGCCATCCACGAGCCTGGCACGAGCGGCCAAGCGATATCCGCAAGCGGCGGTTCGACCGGCCTTATTTCGGGCGCGTCGGGAATGACCGGAAGCACGAGGTGCGAGGGATGCGCCGCATCGTGATAGATCGCGTTCTCGACCGGCCAGGGCAGCAAAAGGACGTCGAGCTGGCGGAGCGGGTTGTTGTAGTGGATGTCCTCGCTCGCGATCTGGAGCTGCAACCGATGCCCGGGCGTGAGCGTGTGGAAAACCGGACGCAGCTCGATCTGAAACTCATAAATCCGATCGGGCTCGAGCAAGTCCTGCTTGAGGAAGGGATGAAACGGCCGCCCCGGCTTCGACCGCGCCGGATCGACCTCGCGGAACGAGGCTTTGAGAATGCCGCGGCTCAAGGGCCGCGCCGTTCCGTCGGGCCGAAGCTCGGCAAGCTTCACGAACCAGGCGGTGTCGATCGCCGTCGATGAGGCGTAGAGCGTGAAGCTTACCGGTCCCCACAGCGTCAACGGCGCTTCGAGCGGCGGCGTCGCATAGGCGAGAACGGGCTTTCCGGCGATCAGCTGCGCGTAGGAGTCCGGCATGCGGTAGCGATCGGGCGACTCGTTGCCTGGCGCCGCGCGATCGAGCGCCTGCGCGCTCAGATGAAACTTCGTCCACTGCGTGCGCGCCAGCGGGTACTCCGCCTCGTAGCGCCAGCGCCGCGTGCCCGAATCGAAGATCGCCACTTGCGGCTCAGCCATGATTCCGGTGTCGATGCCTTTCAGCCAATAGTCGAACCAGCGCAGCATCTGGCGGTTGAGCGCGCGGTCGGTCAGGTAGCGCAGATGCGACCAGAAGCCAGTCGGGGGCACGACCATGAGCTTCTTCGGCGCATGGATCTCGGTGAAGCCCGCCAGCTGGCCGCGCATATGCATGGCGCCGCCCTGCGGCACGATGCTCAAGACCGGCGTCTTGATCTTGTCGAGCTTGGTCCAGGCGGAGCGTTCCCAATACCACGGTCCGTCCGTCGGATGGTTGGCGATCTCGTAATGGAGATTCATCGGCGGCTGCTTGCCTTCAACTGGCCCGGGCCAGGCAAACATGTTGGTGTGATAATTGATCCAATTATTCATGAACTCGGCGTTGTAGATGCCACCCTGGTAGCAGGCGTCGCGATAAAGATCGGTCGTTGCATCCTGCTGACAGATGCATTTCAGATGCGGCGGCTGCGACGCGGCGGCGATGTATTGGCTCCAGCTCCAATAGGAATCGCCGATCATGCCGATATTCCCGGCGCTCCAGGGCTGCCGCGCGATCCACTCGATGAGGTCGTACCCATCGCTGCGCTCATGCTCGTCGAACCAGCGCCACTGACCCTGGCTCAATCCTCCGCCGCGGCCCTGCGCGATGACATGGACATAGCCCTTAGGCACATAGAATGAGGTCGCGCCGCTCTCGATCGCGTGACTCCAGTGCGGTGGCTTGCGCTGTATGTCCTTGTTGTAGGGCGAGAGCGACAACAGCGCCGGATAGCGGCCATCCGCTTCGGGGCGGTAGATATCGACCGCAAGCCGGATGCCGTCGCGCATCGCGACATAAACATTCTCATCCACCTTGATTCCGGGCACCGGCACCGGCGGAGGCTTCACCAGCTCCGCCGGGTGGATAAAGGTCGCCGCCGGGTTTTCGCTTTCAGCCACATTCGCCTCCCCGCGCCGATGAAGACAATAGTATGCTCCAAGCCCGCATCGAAAGCGGCAATGGAAGATTGCCAAGCCGCACGGTCAAATCTATCGTATGCGCAACAGCGGCTTGAAAGCCGGGGAGGAAATCATGAAGCTCTTGTCTTACGAGGCGAATGGCGTGACCCATGTCGGCGCGCATGTGGCCGAGGGGGTGATCAACCTGACCGGAGCGCTGCGCACCACCCACCCCAACATCCAGACGGCGCATTCGGTGCTGTCGATCATCCAATCGGGGCTCGACATCGACCGCTTCGCCGAGGAGAGCATCAGCGAGCTGCGCGGCTCCGGACGTCTCGCGCGCTTCGTCGTCGAGAAGCCGATCTATCTCCCGCCGGTCACCAATCCGCCCAAGATCTTGGCGCTCGCGCTCAATTTCCAGGAGCACATCGACGAGACCAATCTCAAATTCTATCAAGAGCCGATCGTGTTCGCGAAGTATCCGAGCAACATGGTCGGGCACGAGGCCGAGATCGAGCTGCCGCCGTTTCCGCAAAAGGTCGATGAAGAGCACGAGCTGGGCCTCGTGGTCGGCCGCGATTGCCGGCACATCCGCGCGTCACAGGCGCCCGATTACGTCTTCGGCTGGACGATCTGCAACGACGTCTCGGCGCGCCAACGCCAGCGCGAGCGCGGCCAGATGGGCCAGCCCTATGCTTACGCGAAAAACTTCGCGAGCTTCGCGCCGATCGGTCCCTGGATCGTGACCAAGAAGGAGCTGCCCGACCCGCGCAATCTCAAGATGGATGTGCGCATCAATGGCAAGGTCACGCGCAGCGGCAACACCGGCAAGATGATCTTCGATCCCTACGAGGTTCTGGCCTATTGCTCCGACTACACGCCGATGCAGGCTGGCGACATCATCTCGCTCGGCACCTTCGCCGGCGACAAGGAAATCCACGCCGGCGACACGGTCGAGCTCGAAATCGAGAAGATCGGAACCTTGCGCAACCGCGTCGTCGCCGCGAAATCACCGTGGCGCAATTTCACCGAGGGCGCGCCGACGGGACCGCTCGTCAAAGAAAAGCGCTGATCACCGCATCGGGTCGTCCCGCATCCCGAGGCCCAGGAGATAGGCGCCCCATTCGCGGCCGTGCAGCTCGTGCTGGTTGGTGACGTGCTGGCGGCCGGCGGTGATGTCGGCGAGGATGCGGCCGAAGCGCCGATCGGTGTAGAGCCCCGTGGCGCCGGTGGCCTGGAAAAGCCTTGACGCCAGCGCGCGGCAGCGCTCGGAAATCGTCGCCATCTGGAATTTGTATTTGAGACGCTCGTCCTGCGGCGGCACCGCGCCGTGCTCGGCATAGGCCATGAGATTGCGCACGTTGCGGCGAATCATCGTCTTCATCTCGTCGATCGCGTTTTCGGCCTCCGCGACCGCGAGCTGCGCGTCGGGATCCTCGACCGTGCGCCGCCCGCCGAGGCGCACGCGCTCCTTCGCATAGGCGCGGAACAGATCGAGCATCGCCTGGAGCGCGCCGACCGCGCCATAGACGACGCCGCCGCCGAACACCTGGCCGAAGGGCAGGCGATAGAGCGGGGATGAATTCTCGGCCTGGCCGGGCCCGACGCAGGCGGCATTGTCGGCCAGGCGCCGCATGCGATAGTTGGGCACGAACACGTTATCGATGACGATGTCATTGCTGCCCGTGCCCTTGAGCCCTGCCGTGTGCCACACATCGAGGATGCGACAATCGGCTTTGGGCACGAGATACATCCGCCATTCGGGCGCGCCCCCTTCGGCCGAAGGCGCGAAGGCGCCGAGCAGCGCCCAGTCGCAATGAAGGCTTCCGCTCGCGAAGCTCCAGCGACCGCTGAGACGGGCGCCGTCTTCGACGGGCTCGATTTTTCCGGCCGGCGCGAGCGACAGCGCGATGAGCGCGTCGGGGTTGCCGGCCCAGACCTCGCGCTGGGCGCGATCCTCGAACAGCGCCAACACCCAGGGCGTGACGCCGACGACGCCATAGACCCAGGCGGTCGACATGTCGCCTTCGCCGAGGATCATCTCGATGTCGTAATAGGTCGCGAGCGCGACCTCGTGACCGCCCCAGCGCTTGGGCTGCAGCGCGCGAAAGAGGCCCGCCGCCTTCATCTCGGCGATCGTCTCCTCTGGGAGGCGGCGGTCGCGATCGCCCTGCGGCGCGCGCTCGATAAGGCGCGGGACGAGCGCCCGCGCGCGTTCGATCAGCGCGCTTTCATTGGAAGCCTGTTGGGACCCGTCCCGTGCCGGCGCCATGCGGTCCTCCCCAGGACGCAAAGCTTATGCGCAACCGGACAAGCGGCGAAAGTCAAACTGCGGATGGGCCAAGAGACATTGGCTTCGTTTCGCAGTTTTCAAATTTAGCGTGCACTTTCCGTGGCTTAGTATCACGTCACGCGCACGGCAAGAGATGGGGGTGCGGCGCGCGCTGGTCAAGAGCAACGCGGGCTTTGGCTCAGCGCGCCCCGAACACCGCCGTGACCTTGGTCGCGTTGAAGATGTAGGTCGGCAGGATGTTCGACCAGACAACTCTCTGATCGAGTTCCTGCATCGCGCCCATCAACGCGAACCAGTTGAGCGTCTCGTGCCCGCCGCAATCCTCGACCTGCTCCAAGGTCATCTTCTTCCAGAATTCGTAATTGCCGCTGACCATGGCGTCGTAAAGCTTCATATCGGTCTCGATATCCGGGACCATGCGCCAAGTCTTCTTGGTCAGGAAGGAATGCGACCAGCTCGACGACGCCATCAGCGCGACGCGATAGGGGCTCTCGCGCGCGATCTGCGCCACCGCCTTGCCGAGGGCGAAGCAGCGGCTCGGCTTGGGTGAATGCGGATCGGGCGGCGGCTTATGGCCGAGATTGTCGGCAAAGCCGTGATAGCCGATGACCTCGCGGCCATAGCAGTTGATCGAGCACGGCACGATGCGGTGCGGGAAGCCCTGCCGATAATAATCGAGATAGAGGCACGCATTGAGGAAGGCATGCGCCAGTCCGGGATGCTCGTTCGGCTGATAGGAATAGGAGATGTCGAAATCATGATCGAGCAGATGCTCGACGAAATACTTCGCCGCCTCGCGATGGAAATGAAGCTTGAACTCGAAATCCATCGGCTCGTTCCAGACATTGGGCCTGCCCTTCATCGAGCCCGAGGCCGAGGCCTGCATCCACGGCTTCACCGTCATGTCGCCGTCATAGGCGAGGATCGAGAAGGGCGGGATGATGCCTTCCTTGTAATTCTCGTACTGGTCGTCGCCCCACATGAAGATGAAGTCGGGCTTGAAATCGTCGATCACTTTGCGCGCGCGCTGGAAATCGGCGAGCATCGCCTCGTGATGCGCGGCGCCCGAAGCGGCGCCGAAATCATTGCCCAATTCGCGGCGCATCGCTTCCGGCCATTTCGACTGATCCTTCGCCGAGTCCGGAATATCGGGGTCGTTCAAGCGAACGCGCAGCAGAAACGCCATGTCGTGCTTCGGCCGGCTGAAGAGCGGCGAATGCGATATGCCCAGTCCCAGAACCTCGCCCATCAATTCCTCCACGGTTCTAGACCCGCGGCGACACGTTAAACCCGGTCCTGACGCTTTTCCAGCCTCGCGCTCGCAGGCGCGGTTGTGATGCCCCCGCCGCTATCTTAAGCTTAGTCCGCAAAGAGGGGCGATCATCCCCGAAAACGCGAGGCGCCTGGATGAAAATCGCTCTTGCCGCAATGCCCCGGCCGGTGCTCGCCGAGCCCTGCGTCTTGGCGCAATCGGCATCGGGACATTGGCATGAGCTCGATCCCCTGCTCGATGAGATCGGGCATGCCGGGCCGCCGCGCGATGGCGGCCTGTCGAGCGCGCTGGCCGCGCTCGGAAAGCTCGGCGCGGCTGGCCGGCGCAAGCTCGAGCGCGCACTCGCGGGGCGTCAGAACGGGATTGCCAGCCCTGCCTTGCTGAAGCCGATCGATCCGCTCGCGAAGATCCTGCTGACCGAAGGCCGGGTGGCGCTTAGCCGCTCGAACGATCAGCTGCCGGCGAAAATGGTGGTCGGGTTTTCCAAGTTTCAGACCGCGCTCGCCGACCCCGGCGCGCAAATTCGTCTGCCCGATCCGCAGGCGCAATACGATATCGAAGCCGTCTTGGCGGTGGTGCTCGGCAAGCCCGCCGCGCGCGTCTCCGCGCGCGATGCGGCCGGCGCGGTGATCGGCTTCACCTTGATGGCGGAAGTGACCGATCGAACCATGTTCGAGCGCGAATGGCGCACCAGCAACAGCCTCTTTGCGAAGAACCGCCTCGGGCTTTCGCCCCTCGGGCCGTGCATCTTGATCGCGGGCCTCGGCGAGCTCGACCCCGCGGCGGATATCGCCCTCGCCGTCAACGGTATCGAGCGGCAGCGCTTCGCGGCGGCGGATTTCGCGCATGGCATCGCGCAGGCGACCAAAGCGTGGTCGCGCGCGGTGCTCGAACCCGGCGATATGGTGGCGCTCGGCGCGGCGATCGCGCGGCCGCGGCCGGGCAATGAGGTCGACTCGCCGATCCCGATCGCGGCAGGCGATCGCATCGAAGTCGCTTGCGCGCCGATCGGCGTGTTATCGGCGCAATTCGTCGCTTAGGAAACACGAGGGGACAGCGATGCGCTTTGTGACCTTCGAACCCGGGCCTGCGATCGAGCGGTTCGGGATCGTGCTCGGCGATGGGCGCATTCTCGATGCGGAGGGCGGCGCCGCTACGATGCTCGCTCGCGAGATTCCGGCGGATCGCGCCCGGGCGCTCGCCCGTGCGATGGCGCCGCCCAACGCGCAGGACTTCATCGCCAATGGCCGGATCGCATTGGATGCCGCGCACCGGGCCTTGGCCCTTGCCGAGGAAGAAAGCCGCGGCGGCCGCGCTCTGGCCGGACCCAACGGCGAGAGGATTGTCTTCGCGCCGAGCGAGGTCCGGCTTCTTGCGCCGGTGCCGCGGCCGCGCAAATTCATCGCCGCGGGCAAGAATTATTTCGAGCATCAAGACGAGATGGGGCGGCCCGCCGATTCTAAAGTGCCGCAATTGCCGATCGCGCATGTGCAATTCGCATCCACCGTCGTCGGCCCCGATGCCACCGTGCCGATCCCGCCCGAGACCAAGCATCTCGACTACGAGGTCGAGATCGCCGTGGTGATCGGCCGTCCCGCCTGGCGCGTGCCGCGCGAAGCCGCGCTCGACTATGTCTTCGGCTATACCGTCTACAACGATCTCTCGGACCGCGACCTTTATCGCGGCGAGGCGCGCCTCGGCGGCGGCGTCGGGCTCCTCGGCAAGAATTTCGCCGGCTTCTCGCCGCTGGGTCCCTATCTCTGTACGCCGGACGAGATCGGCGATCCGCAAGCGCTCGGCCTCCGGAGCCGCGTCAACGGCGCGATGCGGCAGAACTCGACGGCGCAGCGCATGATGTACAAGATCGACGAGCAGATCGCGCATTGGTCTTGCATCGGGCTCGAGCCCGGCGACATTCTCGGCACCGGCACGCCGGGCGGCGTCGCCGCCGGGCGCAAGCAAGACCAGGAGCCATGGTGGCTGAAGCCCGGCGATGTCGTCGAATGCGAGATCGACCGGATCGGCACGCTTCGCACCTACATCGGATAAAGAAAGGGAGCACGACATGGATGCCAAAGAGCGCAAGGAAATCGAGCAGGAATGCCGCGATCTCGTGATCGCGCTGACGCAGCACGGCGATCATCGCGAGGCCGAGAAGGCCGTCGCGCTCTTTGCCGAGGACGGAACCTGGTTGCGCGGCGGCAAGCCCTATAGGGGCCATGCCGAGCTGCTCGAATCCTACAAGCGCGGCTCGCAGACGCAGGTGATCCGGCATATGAATGGCGGCACGCTGGTTACCGTGAAGGACGACACCCATGCCGAAAGCGTCACTTACTACATCGCGCTTCACCAAGACCCGAGGACCGCGGAGGTGAAATTCCCCCTGCCCTTCGATCCGCCTTTCAGCATGGGCGAATGGCACGACAAGTTCGTGAAGACGAGCAAGGGCTGGCGCTTTGCTTCGCGCGAGACCAAGCGCTTGTTCGAGCGCCAAGGCGGTCATTGATCGTCATCCCGGAAC
>DATEKH010000070.1:0-3672 GCA_035277525.1 Allostellaceae bacterium | reverse complement strand
CCGCGGCTCGCGCCGGTGACGAGGGCCGATCTGTGCGCGTCGGTCATGGCGGTCAGAACGACGTCTCGAATGACATGTCGTCGAGGGTATGACCCCCGAGGAGCATCGGCAGCAATTCTTCCTTCGGATCGACGCGGCAATGGATCAGCACCGGGCCGCGGCGCTTGAGCTCGGCAGGAATGGTCTTGCGCGCGCTGGCCGCGGTGCCGACGGTGACGGCGCGGATGCCGTAAGCGCGCGCGATGCGCGCGAAATCGGGATTGCGCTTGTCGCCTGTCGTCGGATGTGATTTCCAGTTCTGCCGCTGGAATTGTGCGACGATGCTGAGCGCTTGATTGTCGAGAACGATAATCTTGATGTCGAGCTTCAGCTCCGCGATGGTCCCGAGCTCTTGCAGATTCATCTGCAGGCTGCCGTCGCCGACGAAGCAGAGCACCGTCGCCTTCGGTCGCGCGATCTTGGCGCCGATCGCAGCGGGCAGATCGTAGCCCATGGTGCCATGGCCGGATGAGGTCAGAAGCTGGCGGCGCGGATAGTCGAAGGCGAAATGCCGCGGCACCCAAATCTGGTGCTGTCCGACGCCGGTCGAGACGATGACTTCCTTGCCGCGGACGACACGGTCGGCGATGGCGATAACCTCTTGCGGCTTGAGGCGGCGCGTTTTGCGCTTGACGCTCAGGGGAAAGCGCGCGCGCCAGGCGTCGATCATCGCGAGCCAGTATTGGGTGCGCGGCGCGCCGATGGCCGGGCGCATGAGCAGGTCGTTGAGCGCGCCGAGCGCGGTCTTCGCGTCGCTATGAAGGGCAAGGTCGAGCGGAACGCGGCTGTGCTCCAGCTCGTTGCGATCGATATCGATGCGCGCGATCTTCGCTTTCGGCGCGGTGCGCTCGGGGAGGCTGCCAGTCTGACGGACATGCAGCGTGGTCCCGACCGCAAGCAGAAGATCCGAATTGTAGATCGCGAGATTGGCGTGCTGGCTGCCGGCATAGCCGCACAAGCCCAGCGAGAGCGGGCTCATCGAAGGCATTGCCCCGAGCCCGGGCAGGCTCATCGCGACGGGAATTCCGCGCTGCTCCGCCAAGCGGCGGAGCTCGGCGTGAGCGCGGGCGGCGAGAATGCCACCGCCGGCGAGGATGACAGGCCTCGAGGCGGATTCGATCCAATGCGCCAGGCGGAGAAGCGCTTCATCGGGTGCCTTCGGCGTGTCATCGAAGCGCTTTCGGAGCGGCGCGTCGTCGTCCGCCTCGACGCTGGCACGCTGCACGTTCATTGGCAGATCGACGATGACCGGACCCTGGCGCCCGGATTGCGCGAGGAAAAACGCGCGCTCCATGATTTCCGGGAGGTCGCGCGCATCCTTCACGAGGAACGCCGCCTTGGCGATCGGCTTCACGAGATCGATCGTATCGACTTCCTGAAAGCCGCGCTGCTTCACCGGCACCGATCCGCGCATGTCGCCGGTGCCGACCTGGCCCGTGAGCACGACCAGCGGAATATTGTCGTAATAGGCATCGGCGATCGGGGTCACGGCATTGGTGACGCCCGGCCCCGATGTCACCATCAGCACGGCGGGCTTGCCGCTCAGCCGGGCATGGGCGAGGGCGGCATAGCCCGCTCCCTGCTCGTTGCGCGGGCAGACGATCGCGATCCTCGTCCGGGTTTCGACCGCCTCGATGATCGGCGCGATGGTGCCGCCCGGGAACAGATAGACATGCGTGATCCCGTGCCGGAAAAACGACCGGGCGATCTGCTCGGCACCCGAGATCGAAGCGGCGTGCCGCGGCGGCGCGGCGACAACCGGCATCGCCTCGGAAACAGATGCCACCAATTTTTCCATTGCGGGTTCCTTGCCGGTCTCAGCCTCGATAAAGCGACCGAGAGTCGCTCGCTGGCCTTGACCGCTCGCGGCGAGGCCGCGCAAAGCCTCACACAAAGACGGTTAATTTCCAGTGAAGCGTGCTCTGTGCTCGGTAATCGCGACTTAACCGCGCGGCCGCATTCGCTCTTATATTTGCCGGGCGAGAGCGATCGAGCGCGCGCGACGGAACGAACGCCCGGCAATACGCGACACGACGCAGCCCGGCAGAATTTGCCGCGTTAGGCAAAATCTGCCGGGTCGATTTTGCCGTTGGCCGCGCGAGCACGCTTAAACCGGAATGAACGAGCCGCCATCGCTGAACGATTCGAATGCCGATCTTCGCAATTTTAGGCATCGGATTCGGCGCAAACAGCGGCATGGAGGTTGCTTCTAGGGGCTCGGACCGCGAAGCGGTTCACTCATTGACTTCTAGAAGGATGTTTCAGACATGTCGATCATTCTCGGTGCAGCGACGCAGCAAAACCTGCTCTCGTTGCAGCAAATCAACCAGGATATGAACACCACCCAGGGCCACCTCGCGACCGGTCTCAAGGTCTCGAGCGCGGTCGACGACGCGGTGCTGTTCTTCCAGGCCCAGTCGCTGACCAACCGGGCCAACGACCTCGATACCCGCAAAGCGAACATGGACCAGGGTGTCTCCTCGCTCACCGCGGCGACCCAGGGCATCCAGGCGGCGATTTCGATCCTGCAGCAGATGCAAGGTGTGTTGCAGGCTGCCAAGACCGAGACCAGCGCTCAGCGCAAAGCGTCGCAGACCCAGATCAACACTCTGGCTACCCAGCTGAATCAGCTCCTCGGCGACACGAGCTACCAGGGCTTGAATCTGGTGAACTCGACCACGGCGAAGCTCACCCTGCAGTTCTCGAACAGCACCAAGTCCGTGCTCAACATCAAAGGGTTCAACATGCTGATCAGCAAGTTGGACACGGCGACTCTCAAGGCTGCGAGCGTTTATGCGACCAACGCCGTCGGCGGCTTCAAGTTCACCGCGGCGGCAAGCTTGGGCGTGTCGATCTTCGACAAGGCTTATAACGCCCTGAACGGCGCAATCGCCCTGGCGCAAGCCGACGCGCAGAGCTTGGGCGCCAATGTGAGCTTGCTGCAGACCCGCATCACCTTCACCGCGCAGTATGAGACGACCCTCAACGGCGGCGCGTCGAAGCTGACGGTTGCCGACGTGAATCAGGAGAGCACGAACCTCGTCACCCTGCAGACGAGGCAACAGCTCGCGATTCAGTCTCTGTCGATCGCGACGCAGTCGGAGCAGGCGGTCCTCCGTCTCTTCCACTAAGTCGACTGACGGCAAAAACCGTACACCTTCAACTGACGGGCGGCCTTCGGGCCGCCCGTTTTCTTTTTAACCGGATCGTAAGCAAACCCGTCTAGAAGCTGATCTTCGGCTATGCGAGGAGCAGTAGAATGCCGCTCACGATCAATTTGAAGCCGCGCGAGCGGCTGATCGTCAATGGCGTGGTCATCGAGAATTCCGGACCCGCCGCGAAAATTCTCGTGCACAACAACGCCGCTCTCTTGCGCGAGAAAGACATCGTCACCGAAGAACAGGCAAATACATCCGCTCGGCGCATCTATTTCGCCATTCAGTGCCAATATCTGTTCCCGGCGAAGGGTGACGTTTTTTTACCCATAATTGAGAAATTTCTCGCAGAATTTGAGGAAGCAGCGCCGAGTACGGCGGCGCTGATCGGCGAAATTCGTGGCCTTGTGCGCGATGGCCAGCTCTATCGCGCGCTCAAATCCGCGAAGCAGTTGATCGCGCGCGAGCAGGAGATTTT
>DATEKH010000069.1:0-14077 GCA_035277525.1 Allostellaceae bacterium | reverse complement strand
GGTTCGGGCGCTGCCGGCATAGGCGCTGCCGGCATAGGCGCCGCCGGTGCAGGCTTTGTCTCTTGCGCTAAGGCCGGCGCAAGGGCGAGCGCGGTCGTGGCGAGGAGCGTGCCGAGAAGAGCCAGGATCCGGAGCATGATGTCATCCCCCCGCATGAGTGCCCGCCGTGCCCGCGTCCCATCGGCCGGCGGGCGAAGCTTGCCGGTTCCGGTTGCGCACTGCAACCGCGACGAGATTTTTCCTCCGCCTTTCACGGTTGCGGCGGCGGGCTCGCGCCGGGCTGGGCGCCGATCTCGCCTTGCGCCGGGGAAGCGGCGTCAACCCTCCCGCCTCCGCCGATCGCCGGGATTTAGCCGGCTTTTGCCGAAAATCCGCGCGAACGCGCCGCGAAGAAAACGCCAAATTTACCCGGTGTGCGATTGACTGGCGCCGCGCGAGCGCTGCGCGGCTGCGGCCGCGCTGCCGCATCCGCCTTTGCCGTCATCCTCATCGAGGACACATACCGTGCCGGCTCTTGCGATGCGTCCAGGAGAAACGCAAAGACTGCGCGGCCTCGATGCGCTGCGCGGCGTCGCGGTCGTCGGCGTGACGCTCTTCCACTTCACGACGGCTACGCATCCGCAACCGATCCTCTTCACGCTGCCGTCGGGCAAGCTCGGGGTGCAGCTCTTCTTCATGCTCAGCGGATTCGTCATCCTGATGACGCTCGAGCGCGCGAAAGGGCTGGCGGACTTCGCCGTCCGCCGTGTCGCGCGGCTCTATCCCTGCTATCTCGTCTGCACCGTCGCGAGCGGGCTTTTGTGCTTCTCCGTGGGCTTCAATCCGAATTCGGTGCCGGCCGGTTCGACGCTGCCCAACCTCGTTCTCGGCCTTCCCTATCTGCTGCTTTTGCCGATGCTCGATCCGTCCTATTGGACTTTGACCTACGAGGTGATCTTCTACGCGGCGGCGGGCTGGCTCTTCTGCACGATCGGAATCCGACGGGTCGAGATCGCTTGTCTCGTCTGGCTCGCGATCGGCATCGCCGGCCAGGCGGCCCACCTCATGGCGCATCATCCGCGTCTCGCGATCCTGCTCAATGTGGACTATGGCGATCTCTTTGTCGCGGGCATGATGATCTATCGGCTCTCGACCGGCCGCAAGACCGCGCTCGGCCTCGCCGCGCTCATCGTCGCCCTTGCCTTACCGGCAATTCCGTTCACCCCCGATCCCGAGCGGCTCCAAAACGCGGCCATGATTGGGCTGTTTGCTGCGGCGATCGCGGGCGTCGCGGCGGGAAAGCTGCGCGTTGTCGAAATGAGGCCGCTGCTCTTCCTCGGCAATATCTCGTATCCGCTTTACCTCATTCACCTGATGTTCGGCTTTTATGTCATCGCGGGCCTCGAGAGCAACGGGATCGACGCCAATCTCGCGATCGTTGCGGCGGTGATCGCCGTCGTCCTCTTTGCGGCCGCGCTCCATTACGCCGTCGAGCGTCCCGCACAGCATGCGATTCGCGCCGCCTACAGCCGGCGCGACCGTTGCACTTCGGCAACAGAAATGCATATCGGCGGTTGATCGGCGGCCGCTGCCGTCTGGTTTGGGTGAACGTCAGTTCGACCGGATCTGGGGGCGACTTCGGCGCGTCGAACGACGATTTCATCGGGCATGTCCTGACCGCAAATCTCACCTACCATTTCTGACGCGTTTCCATCGACGCGCGAGAAAGCCCCGCTTCGGCGGCGAGCCGTTAGCTTAAGGAATTGATTTTAGTTCCGCCTTTGGGCGCGCGCCGAGGCCAAAAGAGACGCACGCAGGGGGGCGACATCCGCCGGTTCCGGATCGATAGGGTCCGGTCGGCAGCAACAGATGATTATGGCGCTCTAAATAGCAATACATGGGCGCTGGGCTTGAAGCGCAGCAGCAAGTCGACGTCAATGATGTTTCCGCTAACGAGCACAGCGTTCGACTCGACGGCGCTGAGGAAGATAAGGGCGTCGTTGAGCAGCTTTCTCCGATTGCCTTCTTGACAGCATTTTTCGACCGAACTGGGTTCTTGCGAACTCCGATTCAGATGTTGGGTCCGCGCGAGGATACCGGCGATGACGCCAGCTTCGGACCATGCAGCGGCGCTTGGCGCTACCGTTTGGTCCATGTCGATCGTCGCGAGGAGATTCATGATCGGATCGCGATTGGCGGGCGTGGCCGGATGTCGAGGGGTCAGGATGCCGACACTGACCGCCAATTCGCCGCATGCGACGCCACTGTGCAACACCGGCCTGCTCTCGACGAAATCCAGGATTGGCCTTGCCAGCTTTCGTTTGAGACGGCTGATGTAGAACCCCGTGTCGAGCATCACGGGCAAATCAGCCGGCAGTGCGGCTGGGTCGAATGGAAGCTCGGAGTCTCGCCGCCGCGCGATGGACCGGACGTAGTCGTCAGGATCATGTTGCGCGACGACTGCCGCGGCGTCTCTCTTAGACAGCGAGCTCGAAGTCATCCGGCAGAACGTCCGTGGATTCGCGCAACCAAACCTTGAATCTGTCTGGAGCGGCCGCCAGCGCCAAGGACGCGTTCACCACGTCTGAAGGATTGGCTAGACCGAGTTGCTTGGCGGCGGCGTCCAGGACTCCTGGATCAATGCGCACGCTTAGCTTCCGGGAACTTGCGCCTGTGATTACTCCCGACGCTTCGAGCGTCCGGAGCGCGAATACCAGTCGCCGGAGTTGCGCTTTTTCCGCCCCGGCATGTTTGATGGGCGCGGCAATGCCTGCTGGCGTGCGGCCGCGGCGCACAGCGACCGATTTGCGCAACGACGCCTGTCGGCTCTTCGGTTTCAGCGCGGGTCCCATCGTCTTCTCCACAAATATGGAGGACATATATAGCATCAATGTCCTACATAATCAAGCGGCCCTTGATACGCCTCAAAAGCTCCTCCGTGGAGTTCTGCAGCGACGTCCCGGGGCCCAATTCGTTGAGCTGACGGCTCGCGTCGGCGGGGCTTTTTTGTTGGCGCCGCCGGTGCTGGCCCGGGCGCCCCGCGTGGGCCTATGATGGGCTCGCGCGTGCCGATCCAAAAGACGGCGCGAACCCGCAAAAGCAAGGGGAGGTCCGTCATGCCGAAATATCTTGTCGAGGCGTCCTATACCGCCGAAGGTCTGCGCGGCCTGCAAAAGGAAGGCGCCGCCGCGCGCGTCGAGAACGCAATGAAGTTCGCCGCCGGCTTGGGCGGCAAATGCGACGCGTTCCATTGGTCCTTCGGCGAGAACGACGTGGTCGCGATCTTCGATCTGCCGAGCAGCGCCGACGCCGCCGCCTTGGCGCTCGCGGTCTCGGCCTCGGGTCTCGTCCGCGCCAAGACCACGCCCTTGCTCACCGCGCCCGAATGCGACGCCGCCTTGAAGAAGAGCGTCGCGTTCCGCCCGCCCGGGAAATAAGTCGAGACGCGCTCGCGTCGCCGCTTGACACACGCATAGCCCGCCGGTTATTGAACTAATCCATAACCAACGGGTTATCTATTCCGGCGCCGCGCGCGCGGCGTCGTGGGAACGGAGGCGATCCATGCTGCAACCGCGGATGCGCAATGTCGCGATGGTCCTGCCCGAGGCGATGCAGGCGCTGCAAAGGCTCGGCCGCGCGGCGGCGAAGGGCGGGGCGCCGGGCCGCACCATCGACCTCGTTCAGCTGCGCGCGAGCCAGATCAATGGCTGCGGCGTTTGCCTCGACATGCATTGGCGCGCGGCGCGCGCGGCGGGCGAGAGCGACGAGCGGCTCTTCGCCGTCGCGGCATGGCGCGATGCGCCTTATTTCAGCGAGGCCGAGCGCGCGGCCTTGGCGCTGACCGAGGCCGTGACGCGGCTCGCCGACCGCGCCGATCCGGTGCCCGATGCGGTCTGGAACGAGGCCGCGCGGCATTACGACGAAGAGGGGCTCGCCGCGCTTCTCGTCGCGATCGCCGCGATCAATGCGTGGAACCGGCTCAATGTCGCGACCCGCCAAGTGGCGGGAACGGTCGAGCACTGAGCCGCCGCGTTGCGCGGCGCTCAGCGCGTCGCCCGCGGCGGAAAGCGCTGCGCTCTCGGGCCGATCGAGGCACGGGCAATTGACGAGCGAAGGCCCGATTGCATAACGTCGCTCGGGATGGCTCAGCTCGCACAAGCAAATGCGACGAACCGCTTTCTTCGCGCTCTTCCGCCCGCGGTATTCCGCCGCGTGGAATCCTCCCTGCAGCCCGTCGCGCTGCGGCACGGGACGGTCATCGGCTACATCGGCGCGCCGCTGACCGAGCTTTATTTTCTGGATCGCGGGCTGATTTCGCTCGTGAAAGTCATGAATGACGGGCGCACCGCCGAGATCGCCGTGGTCGGAAACGAGGGCATCGTCGCGATCACCGCACTCATGGGGATGTCGCAAGCCGATTCGATCGAAATGACGGTTCAGATCGATGCAAGCGGGCACCGCTTGGCGTTGAGCGCTCTGGAGGCGGAAATGGTCCGGAGCAAGGAGCTCCACGCGCTCGCGACGCGCTATCTGCAGTTCACGATGAACCGGCTGGCGCAAACCGCGGCGTGCAACGTCCTCCACAGGCTGAGGCAGCGTTGCTGCCGTTGGCTCCTCGTGGCCCACGACAATGCCGGCGCGCCAAGCTTCGGACTGACCCATGAATTTCTCGCGATGATGATGGGGGTTCATCGGCCGGCGCTCTCCGTCGTGTTGGAGAGCCTGCAGCGGCGCAGGCTGATCGAGACGCAGCGCGGCGCGATAACGATCCTCGATCGGCCGGGTCTCGAAGCAAGCGTTTGCGAGTGCTACGCCGCGGTCCGCAGAGACCTCGAGAATGTCTATGAGCTCGCGTGAGCTCCTCGGATTGGCGCTGCGCTTGAAGCGCGGCGGATTCGGACCTCGCAGCGCGCCCTAATCGTCCGAAACGCGCCGCGCCTCCTCATCGGTGTCGGGCTCGCGCAGCTTTTGCTCTTCGCTCGCAAGCAGCTCGGCGAGGATTCGCCGTCGATCGGGATCTTTTTCGTTGGCCAGCTTGCGGCGAAAATCGTCGACGTTCTTCGCCGCGATCCACCGGTTCATGAACCCCTCCCAGAGAGTCAATGGGCAAGCCCCCCTTCCGTGGAAATTTGCCCAAACTCGCCAGCGCCGACTGTCCGCTTTCATACCGAGACGGGCGGGCGCGAGCGGACCGATCCGGCGCCGCGAGGCGCCGGCTGCGATGCCGTCTTCATCCGGTTGCTTCCGCTAAGTTTTGCGGCGATCGCCGATCCGGCGTCGCCTAACCAGGGTCGCCATCGGCCCTTCGGCCCTCACGCCCGCAAGGCGCCGGCGCTACTCCTCGCGTCCGGCTTCCGCTCGGTCGGCGAGAATATCGTAGGTTTGCGCGGCGCTGCGCATCCCCTTCGCCGCAACCGGGTCCGTCGTCGCTTCGGACAGGGTGCGCAATTCCTCGGCTCTCAGGCGCCAGAAACGGATCCGCGCGTCAGCTTGCTTGTTGATCATTTTCGCCACTTCGTTTTCCAAAGCCGCTCGGCTTTCGTCGTTTATGCTGCCTTATATCCGGTGCGGGGACAGTGATCTGTCTCAAAGCGGACAGGCGCGAATAGTTTTCGATGGGAAAAGCCCAGAGCGCATGCCGCCGGGCGCGCATCTCTTTGTGAGATGGGATAACACGAGTTGCGCAATCGAATAACCCTCACCCCCGCTTCGCGGCGGAGAGGGTAGATCCGCGCGACGCAGGTTGATGCCATCCGGCGCCCGATGATATCATTCGATCCGCGGCGACCGGCCGCGCGCGCCGCTTGGCGGGCCAAGAGCACGGTTGCCGCCGCGGGCGCTGAACGACCCGCAATCAAAGTCCGGACCAGGGAGGATCGAATGACAGCTGTCATGACACGCCGCGTTGCGCTAGCCGGGCTCGCGGGCTCTGCCGCACTTGCGAGGATTCCGGCGGCACGCGCCGCCGACAAGCTCCGCGTCGGCAAGGCGGTGATCCAGAATTTCGGCTACATCCCGCTCGATGTGGGCATGAAGTACGGCATCTTCGCCAAGCACGGCTTGGAAATCGAAACGCTCCATTTCGCCGGCGGGGCCAAGCTCGCGCAGGCCTTGACGGCGGGCGCCGTCGACATCTCGCTGAGCGCCGGCCCGGAAATGGCTTTCGTCGCCAGGGGCGCGCCGGAGCTGGCGATCGCGACGATCTCGTCC
The DNA here is from genome assembly GCA_035277525.1 of Allostellaceae bacterium. Taxonomy (GTDB): domain Bacteria; phylum Pseudomonadota; class Alphaproteobacteria; order ATCC43930; family CGMCC-115725; genus CAIKMD01. The sequence goes on along the minus strand of DATEKH010000069.1, from coordinate 7,888 downwards.
TCGCCATCCTTCATGGGCTTCACCGTCGGGGCGCAGACGCAGGATCGCGGCATTAACGCCCTCAAGGGCAAGAAGATCGGCGTGACGAGTCCGGGCTCGCTCACCCACTGGCTCGTCACCGAGCTCAACCGGGTGAAGGGCTGGAGCGGAGCCGAGCGCGCGATCCCGGTGGTGATCGGCGGCGCGCCCTCGACCCAGATCGCCGCGATCAAGACCGGCGAGGTTTATGCCGTCGATGGCAGCGTCTCGCTCGGCTTCGACCTCGAGGAGAAACACGAAGGCCGCCTGCTGATCAACTGTTCCGAGTATGTGCCGCCGATCGCGCTGTTCGTGACCTATGCCAGCACGGCGATCATCCGGGCGAATCCCGGCGCGGTGCGGGGCTTCCTCAAGGCGTGGTACGAGACCGTCGCCTACATGAAAAGTCACAAGGCCGAGACCGTGGCGGTGACGAGCGCGATCATCGGGTTCTCGCAAAGGGTCTCGGAGCGCAGCTACGATGCCCTCATGTCGCAGATGTCGAGCGACGGCGCTTTCAGCCCGACCGCGCTCGATACGCTGCGCACCTCCTTCATCGATCTGAAGACCCTGCCGCCGCCGATCGACATGTCGAAGCTCTACACGACCAGGTTCTTGCCGGCGCGTTAGGGCCGTCGAAGAAAAAGCCTATCGTCGTCATTGCGAGGCCGCATCCCTCGACAAGCTCGGGATGAGGGCGGCCGTGGCGATCCAGAAACGCCGCAAATTCGGCGCTTTATGGATTGCTTCGTCGCGCTTAGGCGCTCCTCGCAATGACTCATCTGCTGTGTTTCAACATCCCGTTAGAGCAAAATTCTTTGACCGCGGCGAAAAAAACCCCGACAATGCGCGAAACGCACGGATTCCCGGGAGGTTCGCGATGCCTGTCAGCGCGAATTTGCGCCGCCTGATCGATGCCAATGCGCCGTTATGGGCCGGCGAAGCGGAGATCGTCCGCACCTACTGGACGTCGCCGATCCGGACGCGCGACACCGACAAGCTCTGGCTCAGGCGCCAGTGCTGGAAGGAATATGTCGGCGTCGCCATGTTTCCGGGCGAGACCAAGGACGTCTGTTTGGCCACCGGTCTCGCGGCAACCCTTCGCGAGCAAGTGCCGCAACTCGACATCACAATCGACCGTCACGACCTGCGCGACGAGATCGAGAAGGTCTATGCCGAGTTCACGCATTACTGCCTGTTCGCCGATATCTATGACAGCCTCATCGAGCCCGGCGAGCCGCGCATCAACGCGAACCAGCTGACGGTATGGCCCGAGGAGGATGCGCTGGCGAAATTCCGCGCGGCGATCCGAAAAGGCGGCAATGCGCGCCTCGCCCGGGCGACCGGCTTCACCGAAGGCGGCTACTGCACGCTCTATTCGGAAGGCGCGAAGCTCAAGGGCCGGCCGGGCATCGACGGCCGCATCGCCGCGGCGTGCCAGAAGGTCTTCGACGACGAGTTCGGCCACATGATGTACGGGGTCCTCGGCGTCGATGGCCAGGACATGGCCGCCGCCGATTGGGACGAGATCACGGACGCGACCTGCCAAATCCTGAGGCTGCGGCTCTTCATGCGCAACGCGCAGTTCAGCCACCCGGTGCCGGACCAGCGCATGAAGGAGATTTTCGCCGGCAAGATCGAACCGATCGCCTTCGATTATGCGCGCGCCGAGCAATATCTCGCCGCGCATGAGGAAGCCGCCGACTGATCGCGGCCGGACGGCAACAGGGCGAGGAGAGGCACGCGTCCGTCGCGCGGCGCTCGCCGGCAAAGCGTTTCTCTGGAGCCTCGGCGCCTTGGGCGAGGGAGGCCCCGGGCACATGCTCCGTATCTTCATCGACGAGCTGCGCGCGAGCCTCGGCCAGCTCGGCTGCCCGACGTTGAGCGATCTGCGCGACGTGCCGGTGCGCCATCCCGGCGCCTGGCGCGCGGAGGATTTCAGCGCGCGGGGGTGATCGCCATTTGCGCGCAAGGCCGGCGTGCGGTCCGGTAGTCGCACGAAGAAAGATATGATATGGTTTCGCCAGAACCCGGGGTTCCAAGAGGAACCCACCTCTCGACGATTGGCCCTGCTCTTGCGCTAACAGGGAGACAGTCATGGCAGACCAGGTTCAATGGCAGCTTTCCGGCGATTATTTCGAGAATTGCAGTTGCACCGTCGTCTGCCCGTGCCTCGTGTCGACGGCGGCCCCTCTGACATCGAGACCGACGGAGGGCGTATGCAACGTGCCGGTCGCCTTCCACATCGATAGCGGCAGGTATGGCGGCGTCGCTCTCGACGGCCTCAATGTCGCGCTCGCGATCCATACGCCGGGACCGATGGCGGAAGGAAATTGGTCGGTCGCCGCCTATATCGACGAGCGTGCCGATGACAAGCAGACCGATGCGCTCGGCGCGATCTTCACGGGCGCGGCCGGCGGTCCGATGGCGGCGTTTGCGCCGCTGATCGGCAAGAATCTCGGCGTGAAGAAGGTTCCGATCACCTACCGCGTCGCGGGCAAGCGGCGATCGGCGGAAATTCCGGGAATCCTGCATATGGCCGTCGATCCGCTGCCGACGGCGCATCCGAGCGGCGAGATGTGGGCCAATACCGGTCACCCCATCAGCCCCGAAAGACTGGCCTTCGCCATGGGCGCATCGGGGAACGGATTCACCGATCATGGCATGCGCTGGGATAATTCCGGCAAGAACGGACATTACGCAACGATCCGGTGGTCGAATCAGCCGTGAGATCGTGACGCGGCGGGTCGCCAAGGCCGGCCAGAGTCGTCGCCCATGAGCGACAGCGCTCTCGAAACGGTGTTACGGCGAGACCGCCTGCTCGTTGCCGGCGCGCTCGTCGTGACTGCCGCGCTCGCATGGGCCTACCTGCTTTGGCTTGCGGCGGACATGGACATGGACGGCATGGACATGGCCGGGTTCCGCATGATTCCGGCTGGTCTTGCCCTCATGGCGCCGGCGAACGCGCCGTGGCGGGCGATCGAGTTCGCGTTCGTGTTCGTCATGTGGGCTGTCATGATGATCGGCATGATGGCGCCGTCGGTGGCGCCGATGATTTTGATGTATGCGCGCGCGGGTCGACAGGAAAATCTCGAAGGCAAGCCGCTCGCGGCGACGGGCTGGTTCGCCGCCGGCTATTGTCTGACCTGGATCGGTTTTGCGCTCGCAGCAACCCTCGTCCAATGGATGATCGAACGGGCGGCCTTGCTCGATTCCCGGATGACGAGCGCGAGCAACGTCCTTGGAGGAATCGTGCTGATCGCGGCGGGAATTTACCAATGGAGCCCGCTCAAGACCGTGTGTCTTGCCCAGTGCCAGAGCCCGATCGGTTTCCTGATGCGCTATGGCGGTTTCCGCGGCGATGTGCCGGGCTGCCTCTCCATGGGGATGCGCCACGGCGCCTATTGCGTTGGCTGCTGCTGGGTTCTGATGGCGCTCTTGTTCGTCGGCGGCGTGATGAATGTCGTTTGGATCGCGCTGCTGGCGCTGCTCGTCCTCTTGGAAAAGCTTACCCCGTTCGGAGGGCGGATTGCGCGCGCCGCCGGCCTTGCCTTCATCGCCGCCGGCGCCGGGATGCTGTTCTTCCGCTAAGCGGCTCGCAACCCGGCTGAAAGCGAACGCGCGCGCTGCCTCGGCAGGGCGCGTTTGAGGTCCGCGGCGCCTATGCGGCGGCGATTGATTGCACTCCTGCGCCTCAGGCGACGACGCTCGGCGCCGCGATGCGGCGGCCGGAGACGGCAAGCGCCGCCGTCGCCGCCGCAGCAATGGCGGCGAAGATGCAGGCGCTCAACAGGACGTGCGTCGGCTTCAATCCGGCCGCCAACAGGTAGCCGCCGAGCGGTGCGGCGGCGATACCGCCGAGCCGGCCGATGCCGAGCGCCCAGCCGATAGCGCTCGTCCGCATGCGCGCCGGATAGAGAGCGCCGCAGGCAGCGTTGGCGCCGGTCTGGCTGCCGATGACGGTGAGGCCGGTGAGGAAGCACAGGGCCAAGAGCGCGAGATACGGCATCGCCACGAGCGCGATCAGGACAATGAAGATGATGCCGATCGCGAAATGCAGTGACAGCGCCTTGTCGGCCCCGAAGCGGTCCATCGCGAAGCCGAGATAAAATACCGCGAAAACGCCGCCCAGGCCGTGCAGGCTCGTCGCGAACACCGCCTCGGCTGGAGTGAGGCCGCTGAGGTGCAGGATCTCAGGCAGCCAGAAGAGGAAGAGGTAGAGGTCGATGAGACTGCAGAAGAACACGATCCACAGCAGCACGGTCTGCATCGCATAGCCTTCGCTGAACAGCATCTTGACGGGATTGCTGCGGGCGATGTCGATCGTCTTGGCGTCGGCACCGTCCGCGCTGAGACCAAGCCGCTCGAGCACCAGCCGGTCGCGCGGCGCGAGCCTTCCCCTCTGCGCCAAGTAGCGCGGCGATTCCGGCATGAAGAACGCCATGACGAGAACAAGGACGAGCGGGAACAGACCGCCGAGCACGAAAATGCTGGGCCAACCGAGACCCTCGTGCAGCATCAAGGCGACGATCTGGCCACCGACAAAGCTGCCGATCGGCGCGCCGGTAAAGGTGACGAGGATGAGCGTTTGGCGAAGTCGCTTCGGCGCGTAGTCGCCGGTGAGCGCGGTGGTGCCGGCGAAGCCGCCGGCGATGCCGAGGCCGGTGAAAAAGCGCAGCATCGCGAGCACGGAGAGCGAAGGTGCGAGCGCCGACAACAGCGAGGCGATGGCAAAGATGCTGACGCTGCCGAGGAGGAGCGGCTTGCGGCCAATCCGGTCGCCGATCGGGCCGGCGACGAGCGCTCCCACCATGATGCCAATGTTCGAGAAGAGAAAGGCGAGCGCGAAAGCCGGCGGCGCCAGATTCCAAGCGTGCGTCAATTGCGGCACCGCCCAGCCGATCGAGCCGACATCGTAGCCGTCGCACATCTGCACCAGTGCGCAAATGAGTGCGACCTTGAGTTGCAGCCCACCGATGCGTTGGTTTTCAAGTGTCGCTTCGGTCGCGGAGAGATGGAGTTCTGCCATCGTCGCCTCCCTGTTGAAATCGCAGCTCGTTTCTTTGGATGGCTGCCTTGCGTAAAAAAACATGACAGGGTGGCGCAGGTGTGTCAACCGCCGCCAACCTTCCGGTCGAATTCGGAATCTCTGGCCGACGACCGCGGCGCCCGCTCTGGATCGGAGAGCGGACGTTCGGACGGTCCGCGCTGCGCGAGACGGAAATGGAGAGCCGGAAAAAAACCACCTCGTTATGCGAATGGCGCGGGCGTCCCGCGTAACCTTTTCCGGTTTCCGCCGAATATCCTCTGCTGCCTTCAGCGGCGGATGGAGGATGTATTGGAGCGGGTGCGGATCGAGTTCGAGCCTTTGATCGACGCGGCGTCGCGCGACTTCATCACCAACGGCCTTGATTCTTACAGCATGGTGGCGAGCGGCTGTCCCGACTGGTTGCCGGTTAATTTCGTGCTGCGCGACGACCGCGGCGAGGTGCTGGGCGGGCTCCTCGGCCAGCTCTGGGGCGGCTGGCTGCATGTGACCTATCTCTGGATCGGCAAAGCGGCGCGCGGGCAGGGCCACGGCACGCGGCTGATGCGGGACGCCGAAGCCTATGCCGGCGCGCGGGGCGCAATCGGCGCGAGCCTCGAGACCTACAGCTTCCAGGCGCGGCCCTTTTACGAGCGCCTCGGCTATCGCGTTGTCGGCGCGATCGACGACTACCCGCCCGGCCACGCCAAGTTCTTCTTGCGGAAGACGCTGGGGTAGGATTGCTGGCGGAACGCGCGCCGATTGGCAGATTCTGCCAATCTGGTATAGTTGCGCGAGAGCACCAGGAGTCGAGATGCCGACACGCAATGTGGTTCTGACCGAACGCCAGGCCGAGCTGGTGGAGAAACTCGTCGAATCCGGCCGCTATCAAAACGGCAGCGAGGTGCTGCGCCAGGGATTGCGGCTCTTGGAACAACGCGAGGCCGAGGACCGCGCCAAGCTCAAAGCGCTGCGCGAGGCCGCGAAGGTCGGATTCGATGCGATCGCGGCCGGACGCGTTCGAAGCTTCGACAGCGAAGCATCGTTGCGCGAGCACCTTGAGGCGCTGACGGAGCGAGCGATCGGCGGGCGATCGAAGTGACGGCCCCCGCGGCGTGGCGGGTCGACCTCACCGAACCGGCAGAGGCGGATTTCGCCGCCATCATCCCGTGGACGGCAGAGCAATTCGGTAACGCCCAAGCGCGGGCCTACGCCGACGTCGGCGGTGAGTTCCGTTCGATGCCGCTGCGAGCGACCTCTGTGGGCTCCCGGCGCTCTATGGTGTTGATGGGAGAATTCCGCGCGCAATCGGAGGGGGAGACGCATGGCCAAGGTTTCGGGTGACCGGGCGAGCGATGAGCGCGTGATCGCCCTGCGTATTTTCGCCGATGACAAAGGCGAAACGCATATGGAGGACGTCGCGATCGCCCTCGGCTCGCGACAGCTCTTTGCCGACAATCCGCCGCTGCGCCTCTCTGACAATTTTCCCGCTTCGTGGTGCAATCTCTGCCGCGTGCCTGCGGGCATGGGCGAGGTGGGCTGGCACAATCCGCCGCAGCGACTGCTCGTCCTTTGGCTGAGCGGCGAGGTCGAATTCGAGACCAGCGACGGCGACATCCGCCGGCTTCCCGCGGGAAGCGTCGTGCTGGCGGAGGATACGACCGGCAAGGGGCATATTTCCCGCCATCCTCCCGAGGGCCAGCTCGTCGTCCACGTGGCCTTCGCCTAGCGGTCGGCCTACCCGGCCGCGCGCGCTATTCCGCCGCGGCGGCGTGGCCGGCTTCGAGATAGAGCTCAGCGCGCGCGTAGTCGAATTCGATCGGCTCGATCTGGCCGGCGATGATCTCCTTGATGCGCCGATCGCTGAGCGGATGGCTGAACTGGGCGTTGCGCATGTAGAGGCGCAGCCGCAGGATCTGGCAGGTCACGTCGATCAGCTCGTCCCAATCGGCGGCGGTGAGATCGTTGATCTCCATGCCGGCGATCCCATACATCATGTGGCCGAATTCGTCGTCATAGACGCGCTGGCAGGCGCGGCCGATGCGGCCATCGATGCCCGGCCGGCCTTTGAGCTTCGCGCCCTCGGAATAGAGCGTGCAATAGCCGCCTTCGGTGAAGCCGGTGGCGCGGGTGAGCTTGCCTTTGCCGCGGCGGATAGCGGCGCGGAATTTTGCCAGCGCGTCCTCCTCGGGCCAGACCTTGAGCTCGTTGGCGTTGAGCTTTTCCTCGCCCGGCTCGAGCAAGCTGTCATAGACATCGGCGAAGAGGCAGTAATGCGTGTATTCGACGAAATGCTTCTCGAGCTCCTCGCGCATCGCGTGGCGGTCGATGGTGATGTCGAGTTGCGGCACCCACGCGCCGAGCGTGGCGATGAGGCCGGTCAGGCGGTTCACCTCGAGCGCGCCGCCCGGGCCCATGGCGACGCCGACATATTCCTTCCAGCATTGATCGCGGAGCCATTTCTTGTCGGTCTCGCGATTGCGGATCGGCGAAGTCCAATAAATGCGGGCGATCTCGGCCTCGCCGGCCCAAAGCGGCGCGTTGGCGGCGATGAGGCGCTTCAAGTTGTCGCTGAGCGTCATGGCGTTCCTCCTCGGGGGCGGTCATCGCGAGCGGGCGGGTTCCGGCTCTCTGCTTCGCTCTTGAGCATAGCGCGATCGCCCGGCCCGCAGCACGCGCATTTTCTCGCGGCTGGACCGCTCGTTTGCCTCTCCCTATATCCCATGCCATCATGGGCCTCACGGCGAAAACCCCTCGGAGGAAGCCATGGCGAAATATCTTCTGGTGAGCTTCAAGACCTGCCCCTGGGTGCAGCGCGCGGCGATCGTGCTGCGCGAGAAAAAG
>DATEKH010000068.1:0-2004 GCA_035277525.1 Allostellaceae bacterium | reverse complement strand
GGTCTTACCTCAGATCGGCCGGCAATGCCATAGAGCGCGCAGTTGCGCTATGGTCGCCGCCGATTGTCGGGAGGGGGCAATGGAGCTTGAGCTCGAAGGCAAGGTCGCACTGATTACGGGATCGAGCCGCGGCATCGGCCGCGCCATCGCCGAATTCCTGGCGGCCGAAGGATGCCGCGTGATGCTGACCGGCCGCGACGAGGCGGCGCTCGCAGAAACCGCGCTGGCGATCGCGGGCTTTGGCGGCGAGGTTCGCAGCGTCGTCGCGGAATTGCGCGACGCGGAGGCGCCGGCCGCTCTGGTTGCGGCGGTGAAGCGCGATTTCGGCGGGCTCGATATCCTCGTCAACAATGCCGGCGCCACCAAGCGCGGCGATTTCCTCGCCCTCACCGATGCGGATTGGCAGGACGGCTTCGCGCTGAAATTCTTCGCGCATATGCGGCTCGTGCGCGAAGCCTGGCCGCTGCTCAAATCCGCCGGCGGCGCGGTCCTGGCGATCGGCGGCAACGGCGCGGCCAAGCCCAGCGCCGATTTCACCATCGGCAGCTCGGTCAATGCCAGCGTCGCCGCCTTCCACAAAGCGCTCGCCGATATCGGCAAGCGCGACGGCATCCAGGTCAACACCATCCATCCCGGGCATGTCGACACCGACCGGATGAGGCGGCAGATGCGCGCGCGCATGGAGAAATCCGGGCTCGACATGGCGGCGCAGATCGAAGCCTATCGCCGCGAGCTCAACGTGCCGCGGCTCGGCCTGCCGGGCGATGTCGCCGCGCTTGCCGCGTTCATCCTGTCGCCGCGCGGAAGATGGTTGCATGGCGCAACGATCATCATGGACGGCGGCGAGATCGACATGCTTTAGTCGGGGCGCTGGTAGCGCGGTGAAGTGAACGGTTCTGAAAGCAAAGGACGCGACCCTAGGTGAACCGCATCGATACCGAGAGCTTCCGCCTGCGCCGCTTCGCCGAGAGTTTGGTCGAGGCTGGCGAGTGCGAGGTCCGCGCCGCGCCGATCGATCCGATCGATCTCGGCGGCGTGCTCGACGGCAATCGGAAGGCGGTGTGGTTCCGCGCCGCGGGGCCGGAGCGCGCCGAGCTCATCGGCAATGTGATGGGATCACGAAAGCGCCTCGCTTTGGCGCTCGGCACCGACGAGAAGAGCTTTCCCGAAAGGCTGCGCCACGGCATCGACCATCCTTTGGCGCCGATCGAAATCCCGCAAGCGGAAGCGCCGGTGCAGGAGGAGGTGCTGACCGGCGATGCCGCCGATTTGTCCAAGCTTCCCGTTCATCTCCAGCACGCGCTCGACGGCGCACCTTATATCTCGGCGGGGATCGATTTCGCGCGCGATCCCGAGAGCGGCATGACCAATATCGGCTGCCGCCGCCTGATGCTGCGCGGGAGGAAGGAAGCGGGCGTCGATCTCAACGCGCCCTCCGATCTGCGCGCGATCTATCAGCGAGCAGTGGCAAAGGGCGAGCAGCTCCCCATCGCCTATACAATCGGCAGCCATCCGGCGGATTTCCTCGCTGCCCTCGCGATCACGCCGCCGATCGACGAAATGCATGTCATTGGCGGCGTGCGCGGCGCGCCGGTGCCGATCGTCAAATGCCGCACCATCGATGTGTTCGTTCCGGCCGATGCCGAGCTCGTGCTCGAAGGCTATATCGATCCGCGCGGCCTCGTTGAGCCCGAAGGCCCTTACGGCGAATACATCGGCTATTACGGCATGCTGAAGCGCAACCCGGTGTTTCACCTGACGGCGATCACGCGGCGCCGCGACGCGCTGTTCCAGACCGTGACCATCGGCGGCAAGTTGATCGGCCGCACCGACACGGCACAGCTCGGCGCGGCCAAGACCGAAGCCGCGGTCTGGGCGGCGCTGAGCCAAGCGATCCGCGAGCCGGTCGCCGTCTGCTGCACCGGCTCCTCGGGCGGCATGTACAATGTGCGCCTCTCCATGAAGCAGCGCTATCCGGGCGAGCCGCGCAACGCCATCGCGGCC
>DATEKH010000067.1:0-6236 GCA_035277525.1 Allostellaceae bacterium | reverse complement strand
GCAGATGGAGACCGCGGGCGGCTACGCCAAGGAGATGGGCGAGGATTTTGCGCGCCGGCAGCGCGAGCACATCACCGAGGCTTTGAAGAAGATCGATATCGTCATCTGCACGGCGCTCATTCCCGGGCGCAAGGCGCCGGTCCTCATCACCAAGGAGATGGTCGCCGTGATGCGGCCGGGCTCGGTGCTGGTCGATCTCGCGGTCGAGCAGGGCGGCAATGTCGAAGGGAGCAAGCCGGGCGAGGAGGTGACGACCGGCAACGGCGCGGTCATCCTCGGCCATTTGAACATCCCTTCGCATATCGCCGTCGATGCGAGCCAGCTCTACGCCAAGAACCTGCTCGCGTTCCTCGGCCTCATCATCGACGAGGACAAGGCGCTCAAGATCGATCCCGCGGACGAGATCGTGAAGGCGTCGCTCCTGACCCTGGACGGGCGCGTCGTCAACCCGCAATTGGCAGGAGCCTGAGCGATGGAACTCGGCCAACCGCATATCGTCGTCTTCTTCCTCACCGTGTTCGTGCTCGCGGTCTTCGTCGGCTATTACGTGGTCTGGCGCGTGACGCCGGCGCTCCACTCGCCGTTGATGAGCGTGACCAACGCCATCTCGAGCGTGATCATCGTCGGTGCGCTTATCGCCGCCGGCCCGGGCGGCGAAAGTTTCTCGAAGGTGATGGGATTCGTCGCCGTGACGCTCGCCTCGGTCAACATCTTCGGCGGCTTCATCGTCACGCAGCGCATGCTGCAGATGTTCAAGAAGAAGCAAAAATAGCGGAGTGAACGCCTCGTGAGCGCCGATCTTTCAGCCCTTCTCTACCTTCTTGCGTCGATTTGCTTCATCATGGCGCTGCGCGGCCTCAGCTCGCCCGAGACGGCGCGCAACGGCAATCTCTACGGCATCGTCGGCATGCTGATCGCTGTCGGCACCACCTTGGCTTTGCCGGGTGTCGTCAGCTACGGCGTCATCGCCGCCGGGATCGTCATCGGCGGCGGCATCGGCACCTTCATCGCGCTGCGCATTCAGATGACGGCGCTGCCGCAGCTCGTCGCGGCGTTCCACAGCCTCGTCGGCCTTGCCGCCGTGTGCGTCGCGACCGCGGCCTTCTACGATCCCTCGGCTTACGGCATCGGCACCGCAGGCGCGATCGAGCAGGGCAGCCTGATCGAGATGGGATTGGGCACCGCGATCGGCGCCATCACCTTCACCGGCTCGATCATCGCCTTCGGCAAGCTCCAGGGCCTCATCACCGGCGCGCCGCTGGTGTTCCCGGGCCAGCATCCGCTGAACGCGCTGCTGGGGCTCATCCTCCTCGCCGCGCTCGCCTGGTTCGTCGTTGCCCAGCCGCCCGCCGCGTTCTGGGCGATCGTCGGCTTGTCGCTCCTCTTGGGCTTCCTCATCATCGTGCCGATCGGTGGCGCCGACATGCCGGTCGTCATCTCGATGCTCAACTCCTATTCGGGCTGGGCGGCCTGCGGCATCGGCTTCACCCTCGGCAACAGCCTCTTGATCATCACCGGCGCTCTCGTCGGCTCCTCGGGCGCGATCCTCAGCTACATCATGTGCAAGGGGATGAACCGCTCGATCTTCAACGTCATCCTCGGCGGCTTCGGCACCGAGGGCGGCGCGGCCGCCGCGACCACGCGCGGCGACAAGACCGTCAAATCGGGCAGCGCCGAGGACGCCGCTTTCATCATGAAGAATGCGAGCTCGGTGATCATCGTGCCGGGCTACGGCATGGCGGTGGCGCAGGCGCAGCACGCGCTGCGGGAAATGGCCGATCTCCTCAAGAAGGAGGGAGCCACGGTGCGTTACGCCATCCACCCGGTGGCGGGCCGCATGCCCGGGCATATGAACGTTCTCCTCGCCGAGGCCAATGTGCCTTATGACGAAGTCCTGGAGCTCGACGAGATCAACCGCGACTTCGCCTCGACCGACGTGGCGTTCGTGATCGGCGCCAATGACGTGACCAACCCGGCGGCGAAGACCGATCCCAAATCGCCGATCTATGGCATGCCGATTCTCGATGTCGAGAAATCGAAGACCGTGCTCTTCGTCAAGCGCTCGATGGCCTCGGGTTATGCCGGCGTCGACAACGAGCTGTTCTTCCGCGACAACACGATGATGCTGTTCGGCGACGCCAAGAAAATGTGCGAGGAAATCGTCAAGGCGCTGGGGTGAATTTCAGCGCCTCTGGCGTAGCATTTCCACGAGCGCATCGAGCAGGGCGGCTTGCGCCTTGTTGATCTTGCGGCGCGCCTCGTCGAGTGCGAACCACTCTGCGCGGTCGATTTCGGGAAAGCGCTGGCGCTGGCCGGATTTGGGCGGCCACTCGATCTCGAATTCGTTGCTGCGGATGGCAGCGGCATCGAGCTCGCCCGCGATCGCCCAGGCGAGCACGGTCTTGCCGCCGGCCTGGCGGATCGGCGGCAGCGCGCGGAACTCGCCAGCGAGCGTCGCTCCGGTCTCTTCGGCGAATTCGCGGATGGCGGCGGCGAGCGCGTCTTCGCCCGCGTCGATCTCGCCTTTGGGAATGGTCCAGGCGCCTTCGTCCTTCTTCGCCCAGAACGGGCCGCCGGGATGGACGAGAAAGACCTCGATCTCGCGCTCCTTCACGCGATAGAGCAGGAGGCCCGCGCTCCGTTTCGCCACGACGCCCTCCTCTAAGACGCCAAAGCCGCCACGGCAGCGCCGGGCGGCTGGTTGGTTTGCTTCGCACGACGCCTCGGCGCTGAAGATTCGCGCCTCGGCTGTGCTACGCGGGCTCTTTGCTTCGCACGACGGCTCGGACCTTGGATCGGTCCTCGCTTGTGCTACGCCTAGTACCCCTCGCGCTCCATGCGCTTGCGCAGCAGCTTGCGATAGCGGCGCACGGCTTCGGCTTTTTCGCGGGCGCGGCGCTCGGACGGTTTCTCGTAATTGCGACGAAGCTTCATCTCCCGGAACAGGCCTTCGCGCTGCATCTTCTTCTTGAGAGCGCGCAACGCCTGATCGACGTTGTTGTCGCGGACGAGAACCTGCACGGGCGGCCTTCTCCTTCCAGTGGACCAGAGCAACCGGGCGGCCATTCGCCAGCCCAGGGGGCAGCTAGATAGCATGGGCAGGGTCCCATTGCCAAGCGGCGCTTTACGGGCCCCTGGGCCGCGCTCATATTAACCCCATGGCAATCTTGAAGATTGCGCGCATGGGGCACCCGGTGCTCCGCCGCAAGGCGGACCCGGTCGCCGATCCCTCGGCGCCGCAAATCCGCGCCCTCATCGCCGATATGGCCGAGACGCTCGCCGATATCGGCGGCGCTGGCCTCGCCGCGCCGCAGGTCCATGTGCCGCTCCGGGTGGTGATCTTTCAGGTGCCCGAGCAACGCCTCACCGGCCGGCCCGACGATCACGCCCAGGATCTCATCGCGCTCATCAATCCGGCGATCGAGCCGCAGGGCGAGGCGATGGAACTCGGCTGGGAGGGCTGCCTCTCCGTCCCCGGCCTCAAAGGCGCGGTGCCGCGCTTTGCCCGCATCCGCTATCGCGGTGTCGGCGCCGACGGCGCGCCGATCGATCGCGTGGTCGAGGGATTTCATGCGCGCGTGGTGCAGCATGAATGCGACCATCTCGACGGCATTCTCTATCCGCAGCGCATGACCGACATGCGCCTTCTGACCTTCGTCGAGGAGGGGGCGCGCTACCCGATCGCGCTCGAGACCGCGTGACCCCGGACGATACCGCGCGAAAGGACGCGGTGCTGCATGCCATCCTGCCGGCCGTGCCGTTCGATGGCTGGAGCCGCCGGGCGATGCGCGACGCGGCGCTGCGTGCCGGGCTCGATCCGGTCGAGCTCGAGACCCTCTTCCCCGGCGGACCGCGCGATGTCGTGGCCTGGTTCAGCCGCTGGGCCGATCGCAAGACGCTCGCCGCGCTCAAAGCGGCGCGTGCGCGCAAGCTGCGCACGAGCGAGCGGGTCGCGCTCGGCGTCAAGACGCGGCTCGGCAGTCTCATGCCGCATCGCGAGGCCGTACGGCGCGGCCTTTCGCTCTTGGCCTTGCCGCAGAATCTGCCTCTCGGAGCAAAGCTCCTCTACGAGGCAGTCGATACGATCTGGCACGGCGCGGGCGACGTCTCGACGGATTTCAATTTCTATACCAAGCGCGGCTTGCTCGCCGGCATCTACACCGCGACCTTGCTCTATTGGCTCGACGATCGCTCCGAGAATGCCGCGGCGAGCGAAGCTTTCCTCGCCCGTCGGCTGGCGGATGTGCTTGCGCTGCCGCGGCTCAAGGACGCCGCCGACCGGCTTGCCTCGCCCTTGCGAATTTTGCGGGGGCTGCGGCCGCGCTCCAGCTGAGGCAAGCTCCGCTCAGCGGCGCGGGATCAGCTTCGTGACGTGGCCCATCTTGCGGCCGGGCTCGACCTCGTCCTTGCCGTAGAGATGGATTTTCTGCAGCGGGTCGTTGATGGCCTCGCGCCATTTGGCGATGTCGGCGCCGATCAGATTCTTCATCACGGCATCGGCGTGGCGCTCGGGCGAGCCCAGCGGCAAGCCGCAGATCGCGCGCACCAATTGCTCGAACTGGCTCGTATAGCAGGCATCGATCGTCCAATGCCCCGAATTGTGCGGCCGCGGCGCGATCTCGTTGACCAGCACCTCGCCTTCGTGGGTTACGAACATCTCGACGGCGATGAGCCCGACGAGATCGAGCTTTTCCGCGACATAGCGCGTGATCGCCTCGGCGCGCATCGCGACCTCGGCCTCGACTCGGGCGGGCGCGATGGTGGTCTCGAGAATGCCATGGAGATGCTGGTTTTCGACGGGCGCAAAGGTCGCGCAGCGCCCGCCCTCGCTGCGCGCGACGATCACCGAAACCTCGCAGGCGAATTCGACGAAGCCCTCCAAGATGCCGGTCTCGGCGGTAAAGCCGCGCCAAGCCGCCGCGAGGTCGGTGTCGCTGCGCAGGGGAGTCTGGCCCTTGCCGTCATACCCCATGCGCACGGTCTTGAGGATGGCGCGCGGCCCGACGGCCTCGAAGGCGCGGCGCAACTCGTCCTCGCTCGCCACCGCGCGGTAGGGGGCAGTCGCGACCCCGATCGAGCGCAGGAAATCTTTCTCGGCGAGCCGGTCCTGGGCGATGCGCAAGGCGTTTGGGCCGGGGCGGACGGGCTTGCGCGCGGCGAGGAACTCGGCCGTGTTGGCGGGCACGTTCTCGAACTCGAAGGTGACGATGTCGACGCGGTCGGCAAAGCGCGCGAGTTCCGCCTCATCTTCATAGGGTGCCGTGGTCGAGAGCGCGGTCGCTTGCGCGGCCGGGCTGTCCTTCTCCGGGCAATAGACATGACAGCGATAGCCCATCGCCGTCGCCGCGAGCGCGATCATGCGGCCGAGCTGACCGCCGCCCAGAATGCCGATGGTCTTGCCCGGCTCGATCATCTGCCGCTCGGAGCCAGCGCGACCGCGGCGGTCTGCGCGGCGCGCCAGCGGTCGAGGCGGAGCGCGATCTTCTTGTCGCCGAGCGCGAGGATCGATGCCGCGAACAGCGCGGCGTTGATCGCGCCGGCTTTGCCGATCGCGAAGGTCCCGACCGGTACGCCGCCCGGCATCTGAACGATCGAAAGAAAGCTGTCGACGCCTTTCAAGGCCGCGCTCTCGACCGGCACGCCGAGGACCGGCAGCGGCGTCAGAGCGGCGGTCATGCCGGGCAGATGCGCCGCGCCGCCCGCTCCGGCGATGATGACTTTGAGGCCCCGCCCGCGCGCCTTCTGCGCATAGGCGTAGAGCCGCGTGGGCGTGCGGTGGGCGGACACGATGCGCGATTCATAGGGGATGGAAAGCCGGTCCAGCGTCTCCGCTGCGTGGCGCATCGTGTTCCAGTCGGACTGGCTTCCCATGATAATTCCGATAGAGGGCTTTGCGCCGCTCTTGGCCGACATGGCCTCCCCCGACCAAAACGAAGGGCGCATTATAGGAAGCAAGCGCGGTGGGGCAAGCGCCGGAAACCAGCCGCTTACCGCAGGCACAGCGTTTCGGGACGGTGTGCCCCCGCTTTCGCGCTGGCGATTGTGCGGGGGGCGGGTTCTGCCCTAAGCTTCGAGCGCACGGCATCCGTCGGTCATTTTCGACAGATCGAGCAGGAACGAGGCTCAGGGATGAAGGACGGCGAGCGCAAGGATGGGCGCGGCGCTGTGGTGCTGCTTCTCAATTCCCGCCGAAAAGGTGCCCGGTCCGGGGCGGAACCGGCCGATGCGCGCGGCGT
>DATEKH010000066.1:0-24181 GCA_035277525.1 Allostellaceae bacterium | reverse complement strand
CTGGCGCCGCGGCACCGGCAGCCGGCGCGGCGGGCGCGGCTGCGCCGGCACGCCAGCCCGGCGGCAAGAGCTAAGCGGGAGCGGGCCGGGGCGGGAAGCATCCCCTCCGGCCAGCCATCGCGCGGTCGCCATGCGCCTTATCGTCGGGCTCGGCAATCCGGGACCGCGCTACGCGATGAATCGCCACAATATCGGCTTCATGGCGGTGGATGCGATCGCGCTGCGCCATCGGCTCGGCCCGTTTCGCGCCAAGTTCCAAGGTTCGCTGGCTGAAGGCACGATCGGCGACGTGCGGGTGATGACTTTGAAGCCCGAGACCTACATGAATGCGAGCGGCGATAGCGTCGGCGCGGCGGCGCGGTTCTACAAGATCGATCCCGGCGAGATCGCAATCATCCATGACGACATCGATCTCGCCGAGGGCAAGCTGCGGGTAAAACGCGGCGGCGGCGATGGCGGGCATAACGGTCTGCGCTCGCTCGATGCCGCGATCGGCCCGGATTACTGGCGCGTGCGTCTTGGCGTCGGTCACCCGGGCCGCAAGGAGTTGGTCGAGCCTTACGTGCTGCAGAATTTCTTCGCCGAGGAGAAGCTTTGGCTCGAGCCTTTGCTGGCGGCAATCGCCGAGGCGGCGCCGCTCCTCGTCGGCGACGATGCGCCCGGCTTTATGACCAAGGTCGCCCTGATTTTGAGGCCGAACAAGCCGAAAGCGCCGCCGCCCGCCCCGGATACGAGCGCGGAGGACTGAGCACAGAATGGGTTTCAATTGCGGCATCGTCGGCCTGCCCAATGTCGGCAAATCGACACTCTTCAACGCGCTCACCGCGACCCAGGCGGCGCAGGCGGCGAATTATCCCTTCTGCACCATCGAGCCCAATATCGGCCGCGTCGCCGTGCCCGATGAGCGGCTCGATGTCTGCGCGCGGCTTGCCAAGTCGGCGAAGATCGTCGCAACCCAGCTCGAGTTCGTCGACATCGCCGGGCTGGTGCGTGGCGCCTCCAAGGGCGAAGGCCTTGGCAACCAGTTCCTCGGCCATATCCGCGAGGTCGATGCGATCGCGCATGTGCTGCGCTGCTTCGAGGACGGCGATGTCACGCATGTGGAAGGATCGATCGATCCGATCCGCGATGCGGAGACGGTCGAGACCGAGCTCCTGATCGCCGATCTCGAGAGCATGGAAAAGCGGGTCGCTGCCGCACAAAAAAAGGCGCGCGGCGGCGACAAGGAAGCCAAACTCTTCCTTGAGGTCGCCGAGCCGGCGCTTGAATTGCTGCGCGATGGCAAGCCCGCGCGCCGCTTGACGTTCGCGCCCGAGCAACGGCCGATATTCAAGTCGCTCCAGCTGCTTTCAGCCAAGCCCGTGCTCTATGTGTGCAACGTTGAAGAGGCCTCGGCCGCGACCGGCAACGCGCAGTCGCTGCGGGTCGCGGATTACGCCAATGCGCGCGGCGCTGCGAGCGTCGTGATCTCGGCGGCGATCGAGGCCGAGCTTTCGGCTCTCGGCGACGAGGCGGAGAGACGCGACTATCTCGACGCGCTGGGTCTCAAGGAGGCGGGGCTCTCCCGCGTCATCCATGCGGGGTATCGGCTCCTCGATCTCGTCACCTTCTTCACCGTCGGACCCAAGGAGGCGCATGCCTGGACCGTGCCCAAGGGGGCCAGGGCGCCGCAGGCCGCGGGCGTCATCCATTCTGATTTCGAAAAAGGCTTCATCCGCGCCGAGACCATCGCCTTTGCCGATTTCGTCGCCTGCGGCGGCGAGGCCGGCGCCAAGGAAGCGGGCAAGATGCGCCTCGAAGGCGCCGACTACGTCGTCAAGGACGGCGATATCTTTCATTTCCGCTTCAATCTTTAGGAGCGAAGAAGCCTGTTTCACGCCGCCGCCCGACCTCTTATGATCGGGCGACCCAGCCGGCGAATTGCAAAAACCAACCGAGGAGGAGTGAAAGATGGGCCAAAACATCGTGCTGACGAGCAAGGACGGGTTCAAGCTCGACGCCTACCGCGCCGATCCCTCCGGCAAGCCGCGCGGCGGCATTGTCGTGATCCAGGAGATTTTCGGCGTCAATCACCACATCAAATCCGTCACCGACCGCTATGCGCAGCTCGGCTATCTCGCCATCGCTCCGGCCTTGTTCGACCGCGTCGAGAAGAATTTCGAGAGCGGCTATGACGGCTCGGCAATGGACAAGGCGCGCGGCCTCGCTGGCAAAGCCAGCCTCGATCTGCGCCTCGCCGACACCCAAGCCGCGATCGACGTCGCCAGAGAGGCCGGCAAGGTCGCGGTGCTCGGCTATTGCATGGGCGGCTCGATCGCCTTCCTGTCGGCGACGCGGCTCAACAACGTCGCCTGCGGCGTCGGCTATTACGGTGGGCAGATTGCGCAATTCTGCAGCGAAAAGCCCAAGGCGCCGATCCTCCTCCATTTCGGCGAGAAGGATCAGAGCATCTCATTGAGCGATGTCGAGAAGATCAAGGCTGCCCAGCCTAACGCGCCGATCTATGTTTATGCCGGCGCGGGCCATGGCTTCCATTGCGACGAGCGCGGCTCGTTCAACGCCGAAGCGGCCCAGGTCGCCGCCTGCCGCAGCCAGGAGTTCCTGCTAAAGCATATCGGGTGACCTGACAACCTTCCACACGTCATTCCCGCTTACAAGCGGGAATCCAGGGGAGCTGGACCCCCGCTTTCGCGCGCGAAAGCGGGGGCGACGATTCTGGGATCAGGCGTTGCGCGCCTATTCGCCCGCCAACTGCGCGCGCCGCTCGGGGAAGAGGCTCAACAGCCCGTCGCGCGAGGCAGCGCACACCCCGCGCTCGGTGATGAGGCGAGAGACCAGCCGCGCCGGCGTCACATCGAAGGCGAAATTGCCGGCTGGGCTTTCGGCCGGCGTCAAGCGCACGGTCGCGATTTCGCCTGAGGCCGAGAGCCCCGCGATCTCGGTAACCTCGTTAGGATCGCGCTCTTCGATCGGAATCGCGGCGACGCCGTCGCCGATCGACCAGTCGATCGTCGGCGACGGAAGCGCGACGTAGAACGGCACCGCATTGTCCTTGGCGGCGAGCGCCTTCAGATAGGTGCCGATCTTGTTGGCGACATCGCCCCAGGCGGTGGTGCGGTCGGTGCCGGTGATGCAGAGATCGACACGGCCATGCTGCATCAGATGGCCGCCCGCATTATCGACGATCACGGTGTGCGGCACGCCGTGCTGGCCCAGTTCCCAGGCGGTCAGGCTCGCGCCTTGATTGCGCGGCCGCGTCTCATCGACCCAGACATGAAGCGGAATGCCGCGATCATGCGCGAGATAGACCGGGGCCAGCGCCGTGCCCCAATCGACGGTCGCGAGCCAGCCGGCGTTGCAATGGGTCAGGATCTCGACCGGCGCCTTCCTGCCCTTCTTGTCCCAGGCCCGCTCGATGAGCGGCAGCCCGGCGGCGGCAATGCCGCGGTTGATCGCCACATCCTCCTCGCAGATCGCGGCGGCGCGGGCATAGCCCGCAGGCACGCGCTCGGCCGCGGACAAGGGCGACAACGCGCCGCGCATCTCCTCCAGCGCCCAGCGAAGATTGACCGCGGTCGGACGGGTGGCGCTGAGCGCTCGGCACGCCGCTTCGAGCGCGGCATCGCTCGCATCCGCGCGCATCGCCAACGCCACGCCATAGGCGGCGGCGGCGCCGATGAGCGGCGCGCCGCGCACCTGCATGGTGCGGATCGCGCGCGCCGCATGATCGAGCGTCTCGATTCGCGCCGTCACGAGGCTATGCGGCAGCCGCGTCTGGTCGATGATGCCGACCGCGCCGCCATCCTCTTCGAGCCAGATGGTGCGCATCGGCTTGCCCGCGACCTTCATCGCCTCAGGCCTGTTTGAGGACGCGGCCTGCGATCGCGTCGAGCCGGGCGAGCACGCGCGGGTCGCGCGCCTCGGGCGCGGTGATGAGCGCAGTATCGAGCGCGTGGCGGCAGCCTTCCGGGCAGGCCTCGTCCGGTGCGGCCAAGGGCACCACGGCCTTCACCAGCGCCTTGGCGGCGGCGGCATTCTTGTGCAGGACCTTCAAGATCATCTCGACCGTGACATGGTCGTGGTCGGGATGCCAGCAATCGTAATCGGTCACCATCGCGACAGTGGCGTAGCAGAGCTCGGCTTCGCGGGCGAGCTTGGCCTCGGGCATGTTGGTCATGCCGATCACGTCGCAATTCCACGGGCCGCGATAAAGGTCGCTCTCGGCGCGGGTCGAGAATTGTGGGCCTTCGATCACGATATAGGTGCCGCCACGGACGAGGTCGATCCCGGCCGCGCGCCCCGCCGCGCCCAGATGGCGGCCGAGGCGCCGGCACACCGGGTGCGCCATCGACACATGCGCAACGCAGCCGGGCCCGAAAAAGCTTTTCTCGCGCGCGAAAGTGCGGTCGATAAATTGATCGACCAGCACGAAGCTGCCCGGCGTCAGCTCCTCCTTGAGGCTGCCCACGGCCGAGAGCGAGATGATATCGGTGACGCCGGCGCGCTTCAGTGCGTCGATATTGGCGCGGAAATTGATCGCGCTCGGCGGCAGGCGATGGCCGCGGCCATGACGCGGGAGGAAGACCACGCGCGCGCCATCGAGCTCGCCGAAGCACAGCTCGTCCGAGGGCTCGCCGAAGGGCGAGGCGATGCGGCGCCACTCGACCTTGCTCAACCCGTCGATCTGGTATAGCCCGCTGCCGCCGATGATGCCGATCACCGCCATGGGCCGAGTTTCCCCGCGCGACGGCGGCGCCGCAATAGGCAAGAGCGAAGATTGTCCGCGGCAAGGCGCTGTGAGATGATGCGCCGCTTCGGGGGAAGAGTCCGTGACGCTCCGTGTTTGGGCATGCCTCGTCGGCATCGTGTCGATGCTCGGACCGCTGGCCGGGCCGAGCGCGGCCGCGCTACGCTATACCGGCTTTGGCGTGACCCTCGCCTCCAGTACCAATGGCGCGCCGCAAGCGATCCCCGCGACGATTCTGCGTCCCGAAGGCGATGGGCCTTTCCCGGCAATCGTGATCGAACATGATTGCAGCGGGCTTGGCACGCATTCGAGCGGCGCGCCCGGCCGTTGGGCGCCGATCCTCGCCGGCGAGGGCTATGTCGTCATCATGCCGGACAGCTTCGCGCCGCGCGGCTTTCCCGATGGCGTTTGCACGGCCAAGGCCGCGAGCGAGGGCGGCTCGATCGCCGCGGTCTTGCCGGGGGCGCGCGCGGTCGACGCCTATGCCGCGCTCGACTATCTGCGCACCCTGCCTTATGTCGACGGCGCTCGTATCGGCATCATGGGCGGCTCGCATGGCGGCTCGACCACGCTCGCGGCCATGAGCGTTGCGGCGAGCCCGCTGGTGCGGCAGGCGCGCCCGGAGGGGCCGGGCTTCGCCGCCGCGATCGCGCTCTATCCCGGCTGCGGCGCGCGCTTCGGCGGCTGGAACGTCGAGCGCACCTATCGCGACCATGGCCCGGTGACGCGCTATATCGGGGTCTATAAGCCGCTCGCGCCGCTGCTCATTCTGATCGGCGAGAAGGACGATTGGACGCCCGCCGACCAGTGTCAGAGGCTGGCGCAGACCGCGCAGGAAGCGGGCTTTCCGGTGTCGATCAAGGTCTATCCCGGCGCCTATCACGCCTTCGATAGCTCCTTCCCGGTGCGTTACATCGCCGAGCGCCGCAACATCAACAAGGACAGCGGAAAGGGCGCGACGACAGGCGGCGATGCCGCAGCCTGGAAGGACAGCATCGAGCAGGTGAAGAGCTTCTTCGCCCGCTATCTGCGGCGCGAGGCGAAGAGTTAGCAGCCCGGTCTAGGCCCTGTTTACATAATCCTCGCGAGCCGCGTTGCGCGCGAAAATCGGCCTATGGCAGGAGGGAGCCGAAGAGCGTGTCGGGAACACGGCAGCGTCGCGGTCGTGACGATTATGTAAACAGGGTCTAGTGCACGTCCGACCAGATCTTGCGCTTGGCGGCGTAGAGAATGCCGGTCATGACGAGCAGGAAGATCATCACCTTGGCGCCGGTGCGCTTGCGATCCTCGGTATGCGGGTCGGCCGCCCAGGCGAGAAAGGTCGCCACATCATGCGCCTCTTGCGCGACCGTCGCCTTGGTCCCGTCGGAATAGGTGACGATGTCGTCCGAGAGCGGCGGCGGCATGGCGATTTGGTGGCCGGGGAAATACTTGTCGTAGTTCATATTCTCGCGCAGCTTGAAGCCGGGCGGCGGATCGCTGAACCCGGTCAGCAGATCGTAGACATAGTCGGGCCCGCCTTCGCGCGCATAGATGATGACCGAAAGATCGGGCGGCAGAGCGCCGTTGTGCGCGGCGCGGTTCGCCTGATCGTTCGGGAAAGGCGGCACGAAGTGATCGGAGGGCCGGCCCGGGCGCTGGAACATGTCGCCCTGGTCGTTGGGTCCGTCGGTCACCTGCTTCTGCGCCGCGATCGCCTTGATCTCGTTCTCGCCGAAGCCGATGCCGGAGAGATCGTGATAGGCGAGCAGATTCATCGAATGGCAATTCGAGCACACCTGGTCGTAGACCTCGAAGCCGCGCTGCAGCGCCGCGCGGTCGAAGGTGCCGAAGGGCCCTTCGAACGACCAGTATTGATGCGGCAGCGGCGGCGTTGCCTCTTCCTGGGCGCGGAGCGCGGGAGCGGCGAGCGTGACCGCGGCGATGGCGATGATTGCGAGCGAGAGCCTGCGCATCACGGCTTCTCCATGCGCGCAGCGGCGCCGGCGAGCTTGCCGCCGCCCTTGGTCACGGCGGCGCTGATGCTGGTCGGAAGCGGCAAGGGCCGCTCGAAGATGCCGATCAAGGGAATGAGCACCAGGAAGTGCAGGAAGTAATAAAGCGTGGCGACCCGGCCGGTGAAGACGTACCAGCCCTCGGGCCGGTGCGCGCCGACATAGCCGAGTACCAGCACGTCAATGACGAGCAGCCAGAACACCCATTTATAGACCGGGCGGAAGCGCGCGCTTCGGACCGGCGAGGTATCGAGCCAGGGCAGGACGAACAGGATGAAGATCGACGAGAACATGGCGATGACGCCGGCGAGCTTCGCCTTGATGAACAGGATGTCCGGCACCGAGCGCAGCATCGCGTAGAACGGCAGGAAGTACCATTCGGGCACGATCTCGGGCGGGGTTTGCAGCGGATTGGCGCGGATATAGTTCTGCGGATCGCCAAGCACATTCGGGAAGTAGAACACGAAGATCGCGAAGATGATCAGGAAGACGCCGAGGCCGAACGCATCCTTCACCGTGTAATAGGGGTGGAAGGGAATGCTGTCCTGCGGGCCTTTGCGGTCGATGCCCAAAGGATTGTTCGAGCCGTGGGTGTGCAGCGCCATCAGGTGCAGCCCGACGATGCCGACGATCACGAAGGGCAGGAGGTAGTGCAGCGCGTAGAAGCGATTGAGGGTCGGATTGTCGACCGCGAAGCCGCCCCACAGCCAAGTGACGATGTCGTTGCCGACGACGGGGATCGCCGAAAACAGGTTGGTGATGACGGTCGCGCCCCAGAAGCTCATCTGCCCCCAGGGCAGCACGTAGCCCATGAACGCCGTGGCCATCATCGTCAGGAGGATCAGCACGCCGAGCATCCACAACAGCTCGCGCGGCGCCTTGTAGGAGCCGTAATAGAGGCCGCGGAAGATGTGGATGTAGGTGACGATGAAGAAGAACGACGCGCCGTTCATATGGATGTAGCGGATGAGCCAGCCGTAATTCACCTGGCGCATGATCCGCTCGACGGAATCGAAAGCGAGGTTGACGTTGGGCGTGTAATCCATCGCGAGAAAGATGCCGGTCAGTATCATGATCACCAGCATGATCCCGGCGAGCGAGCCGAAATTCCACCAATAGCTCAGATTCTTCGGCGTCGGGTACTCATGCAGCTCGTGCTGCATGAAGGTGAAGATCGGCAGGCGGTGGTCGATCCACTCGACGAGCTTGCTTTGCGACTGCGGAGCGGCCATGCGCGGATGTCCCTAGATCTGCTCGATCGAATTGAAATCGAAAGTGGAGTCGGGCGGGTTCTCGCCGATACGGATGACCGTGTCGCTGACGAAATGATAGGGCGGCACCGGCAAATTGTAAGGCGCGGGCACGTTCTGGAAGACGCGGCCGGCGAGATCGTAGCGCGAGCCGTGGCAGGGACAGAAATAGCCGCCCGGCCAGCTGGGGCCGATCGCGCCGGGCTGCGGCGTGAATTCCGGAACGCAGCCGAGATGGGTGCAGATCCCGACCAGCACGAGAAGCTCGGGCTTGATCGAGCGGTAGACGTTCTTGGCGTAGGCGCCTTGCTGATCGGCATTCGAATTCGGATCGCGCAGCTGGCCCGCGTCCTTGTCGGCCTTCAGCGTGGCGATCTGCTCGGGCGTGCGGTGGACCAGGAAGATCGGCCGGCTGCGCCACAGCACGATGATCTGCTGTCCGGGCTGAATGCCCGAAATGTCGATATCGACCGGAGCGCCTGCGGCGAGCGTGTCCCGCGCCGGGTTCATGCTGCTGATGAGAGGCCACACGGCGCAGGCCGCGCCGATGCCGGCCACCGCCGTCGCCGCCAGAGAGAGAAAGTCGCGCCGCGTCCCGCCTTCAGGGGCATGCCCGTGCATCTGGCCTGGTTGCGCGGTTTCCGCCATGAAATCCCCTCTCCTCGGTCCTATTCTGTCGTGCAAGCCGAAGATCGGAATCGCACGACCCACGGCATCGAAACGATGCAGTCCGCGGCGGAAGCTATACTGTTGGACGAAGCCGACTATGCGACATCCTGCCGCACGAAGAGGAGGCAATCGAGCGATGCGGCTCGTCCTTTTTCAGCCCGAGATTCCGCAAAACACCGGCGCCATTTTGCGCCTCGGCGCCTGCCTCGGGATCGCGGTCGATCTGATCGAGCCGTTCGGGTTTCTGTGGGAGGATCGCCGCCTGAAGCGCGCCGGCATGGATTATCTCGATGCGGTCGAGCACCGCCGCCACGCCTCCTGGGAGCGCTATTGCGCGGCGCGCGCCGGCGGCCGGCTGGTGTTGCTGACCACGCGCGGGACCGTCCCCTATCACCGCTTCGCCTTTCGCCGTGACGATGATCTGCTGTTCGGCAGCGAATCGCGCGGCGTGCCCGAGACGGTCCATGCCGCGGCCGAGGCACGAGTCGTGATTCCGCTGCGCCCGAATTTGCGCTCGCTCAATGTCGCGCTTGCCGCCGCCATGGTATTGGGAGAGGCGATGAGACAAACCGGCGGATTCCCGGAGGCGGCGCGATGAGCGTCGCGGCGCGCCAGGCGGAGGCGCAAGCCTGGTTCGAGACACTGCGCGACCGCATTTGCGATGCGCTCGAGGCGATCGAGAGCGAAATCGCCGGCGCGGGCGCCGCCCGTTTTGCGCGCACGCCATGGCAGCGCGACGGGGGCGGCGGCGGAACGATGGCGATGCTGAAAGGCCAAGTCTTCGAGAAGGCGGGGGTCAATGTCTCGACCGTCTGGGGCGAGTTCAGCGCCGAATTCCGCGGCCAGATTCCGGGGGCCGAAAGCGATCCGCGTTTTTGGGCGAGCGGGATTTCGCTCGTCATCCATCCGCGCTCGCCGCTGGTCCCGGCCGTGCACATGAACACGCGGCATCTCGTCACCACGAAATCCTGGTTCGGCGGTGGCGCCGATCTGACGCCGATCTATCCGGTCGAAGCCGACACGCGCGACTTCCACGCCGCGCTGCAGGCCGCGTGCGACCGGCACGACCCCGCCTATCACAAGCGCTTCAAAGAATGGTGCGACGAGTATTTCTTTGTGAAGCACCGCAACGAGCCGCGCGGAGAAGGCGGCATTTTTTACGATTATCTCGACAGCGGCGACTGGGCGCGCGATTTCGCCTTCACGCGCGATGTCGGCGAGGCTTTTCTCAGCGTCTATCCCACGCTGGTACGCCGCCATATGCGCGAGGCCTGGACCGAGGAGCAGCGGCGTTATCAGCTCGTGCGCCGCGGCCGCTATGTCGAGTTCAACTTGATCTACGATCGCGGCACTCTGTTCGGCCTCAGAACCGGCGGCAATGTCGAAGCGATCCTCATGTCGCTGCCGCCCGAGGTGAGCTGGCCCTAGGCGTAGCACAGGCGCGCTAAGCGCGCCGTCGTGCGAAGCAAAGAGAACCCGTAGCACAGGCGCAGCGCGAATCTTCAGCGCTACGCCGTCGAGCGAAGCCAAGAGATCGCGTAGCACAGGCGCGCTAAGCGCGCCGTCGTGCGAAGCAAAGAGAACCCGCCGCCCAGGCGTGGCGCGAATCGTCTGCGCTTCAGTCCTGCTCTTCGGGCGGCTTGTGACGCCGGAACAAGAGCAGCAGCAGCAGGTCGTAGATCGCTTTGAGCCCGCCGGCGGCGACGAGCGGCCAGCCGAAAGGCGAGAGCGCGAAGAGCCAGCCCGCGAGCATCGGCGCGACGGCCGAAGCGAGGCTGCGCGGCAGCGCGGTGACGCTCGCCGCCGCCGCACGCTCGGGCGGGGTCACCACCGCCATCACGTAAGAGCTGCGCGTCGGTACGTCCATTTGCGAGAGCGCGGCGCGGATCAAGAGCAGCGCGATCGCGACCGCGAGGTTCGGCGCAAAGGGCAGCGCGATCATGCAAAAATTTGCCGGGAGATGCGTGAACACCATGGTGTTGACGAGGCCGATCCGCCGCGACAGCCGCACCGCGGCGAGATAGGACAGCGCAGTGAAGAGCCCCGCCCAGAAGAAGATCGAGCCCGCGGCGACGAGCGACAATCCGAAACGCTGAAAGAGCCACAGGGCCAGCAGCGATTGCACGACGAGGCCGCCGCCGAAAGCATCGAGGCTGAACAGACCCGCGAGCGCGAAGACGAGCCCTTTGGACGGACCGAGCGGCGCCGAAGCCGCGTTCGCGCGCCGGTCGATCACGGCGGGGAGCCGGCGATAGAGCAGAAAGGTCGCAAGCCCCAAAAGCGTGTATAGCGCAAACATCGCCTGGAGCGCCGTTACCTCGGCCACCGAGAAATGTGTCTGCAGCAGCTCAGGCAGAGCGGCCGCGAGCGCTCCCAAAGCCGCGACCAGCGAGCCGATCAGCGCGTAGACGGCGAAAGCGGCGGTGCGGCTTTGCGCCGGCACCGTCTCGGCGAGCAGGGCCTGCTCGAGCGGATAAAACACGCTGACATCGCCCGGCGAGGGATTGAGCGTGCCGAGAAAGGCGATGAGCACGAGCGGCCAGAGCTCGTGCAGCAGCAGAAACCCGATGCCGGTCCCGATCATCACGAGCGAAGCGACCACCAGCAAGGCGCGGCGTCCGAAGCGGTGCGCGCTAAGGCCGACGCCGATGGTCAGCGCCGCCGAGCCGAGCAAGGTCGCGGTCGAAATGAGGCCAACGGCAAAGGCATCGAAGCCCAGCGCGGTGATATAGACCGGCAGCAACAGGCTGACGAAGCCGTCGCCGAAGGCGCGCAAGCCGCGGCCGATATAGAGAATGCGTGCCGCCTGCGGCACGCCCTCCGGCAGCAGCCTCACGCCGCCGCCGAGTGGACGCGGCGGCGCAGCTCGGCGAGACAGGCACGGCGCGAAGCGCGGAAATCGCCCTCTTCCCACCAGCTCTCGAGCGCGGCGAGCAAGCGCCCGATCTCGGGCCCGGGCGCCATGCCGAGCGCGGTAACATCGCCGCCCGAGAGCGGGAAGACGGTCTTGCGCCAGCGCTTCGCGGCGGCGACGAGGCGTCGCGGCTTGCGGGTGGCGCCGGTCACGGCCGCACTCAACAGAACCCGGTCGAGATAGGTGTCGCGGCCAAGCCGATAGAGAAGGCGGCGCTGCGTCTGCGCGTTGCCCGCGAGGTCGATCGGGACGCCAAGCGCGAGGAGCCGGTCGCGGTCGGCGTTGGCGAGGCGCAACCGTCGCGCCACGCCCTCGGCGTCGCCCTCGACCAGGGCGCCGAGGCGCCGCAACGCGTCGGGCTCGAAGGCGAGACCATGCTCGATGCGCGTGAGACGCCGCAGCACCTCGAGCGGCCGCGTCGAGGGCAGGATTTTTCCGAGCACGCCGTCCTCGGCCATCAGCGCGACGGTCGGCGCCGGATCGGGCGCGCGCAGCAGCTTCAACAGCTCGGCCTGAACCCGCTCGCCCGACAAGGTCGCAACGAGCGGGGCCGAGGCGCGGCATGCGGCGCGCGCCGCCGAATCAGCGGCGCCGCGCCCGAGTGAGGCGTGGAAGCGATAGAAGCGCAGCACCCGCAGCACGTCCTCGCGAATGCGGGTCGCCGGATCGCCGACAAACCGGACCTTGCCCTGGCGCAAATCGCGCAGGCCGTTCTGATAGTCGAACACCTCGCCATCGGCGGCGAGATAGAGCGCGTTCATGGTGAAGTCGCGGCGGCGCGAATCCTCGGCCCAATCGGAAGTGAAGGCGACGTTCGCGTGCCGGCCGAAGGTTTCGACGTCGCGCCGCAAGGTCGTGATCTCGAAAGCATGCTGCTCGCACACCGCGGTCACGGTGCCGTGCGCAAGCCCGGTCGGCACCGCCTTGACGCCCGCGGCCGCAAGGCGGCGCATCACCTCGTCCGGAAAGAGCGGCGTCGCAAGATCGATATCGCCGATCGGCCGCTTCAACAGCGCGTCGCGCACGCAGCCGCCGACGAACCGCGCATCGCCTTTGAGCGCAGCCAGAACGGCGCGCGTCGCGCGGCGCTTCATCCAGCTTTGCGGCCTGATGCGCAAGCGATCAGCGCTCCGGCGCGCCGCTGCCGGACTCGAAATGGCCCGGAACCACCACGCCGTTCTTAACGTAGGGCGGCACGTATTTTCCCTCGCGCGGTCCGCTGAAATCGGTGTTGGCGAGAACGAGCGCCACCGAAGCGAGCGCCAGCGCTCCGGCCGCAAGCCAGAGCCAGCCCGGCGGCACGCTCGCCGATCGCCCGACGCTCAGGCGCCATCCGACATAAAGCGCGGTCGGGAGCAGCAAGGGGATGATGATTGTGAGAAGCACGCGGCCCACGGCACGTCATCGCGTCAGCGCTTCGGCGAGATTGACGAGCATGCCGGCGGTCGCGCCCCAGATGTTGCGATGCTGATAGGGAAGCGTCCAGAACCAGCGCTCCTCGCCGCGCAGCTCGCGCGAGCGGCGCTGGTGATTGCGCGGATCGAGGACGAAATCGAGCGGCACCTCGAACACCTCGGCGACTTCGACCGGATGGGGCGCGAAGCTGTCGGGCGGGCGCACGAGCCCCACCACCGGCGTGATCTCGAAGCCCGTGCCCGTCAGCCAGGTGTCGAGGCGTCCCGCCACTTCGACATGGTTGATCGGCAGGCCGATCTCTTCCTCGGCCTCCCGCAGCGCGGCGTGAACCGCGTCGGGATCCTCGGGCTCTATGCGGCCGCCGGGAAAGGAGATTTGCCCGGCGTGATCGGCCAGATCCGCCGCGCGCAATGTGAGCAGCACGTACCAGCCATGCGGCCGCTCGATGAGCGGGACCAGCACCGCGGCGCGAATGTTGTCGGTGTCCCTCGAACCATTGCCGCGCGTGCCGACCGCGAGCGCAACGAGGCGCGTGCGGATCTGGCCGCGGGTCAGCCGCCGTCCGTCGCCTGGTCCAACGGGAAGAACGTCCCTTTGCTCCATACCCCGAACCGGGTCGTCTGCCCGACCCGCTCCTCCCCCGCCAGTTCGACGAGTTCATAGAATACCGGGCGCACAACGCGCGCTTCCAGCCCGTTTCGCACCAGGATATAGGGGCGCGGTCCCCGGTTCGAGGGTTCGATTTCGATGCGCAAAGGATGCGCTGCATCAAGCGACACCGAATCGCCAAGATTGGTGTGAAAGATGAGCACCTGATCGCGCGCGCCGCCGCGCCGCTCGAGCTCGACCGCGAGGAAAGGCGCATCTTCCACCGTAATGCGGCCGCATTCGGCAGGCGTGATTAACCAATAGGCGCCCGCCGCGTCGCGTTGCAGCACCGTGCTGAACAGCCGCGCCAATGACATGCGATTGATTGGAGTCCCGCGATAGAACCAGCTACCATTCCGGTCGATGCGAATTTCGAAATGGCCACAATCCCGGGGCCGGGCGCTGTCAGGCGGCGCCGCGACCGCCGCGCCGATGCGCGCCAGGCCGGGTTCGTCGTCTGCATCACTCGTCATCGACGTCCTTCGGTCGCGGGAGGAGTAGTTCCGTGAGCAACCCTGAAACCCTTCGCCCGATCGGCGGCGCCAGCGCCGATCTTGCCGCCGAGATCGAAGCGCTTGGCCAACGTTTGAGCGCCGTGCGCGAGCGCATTGGCCACGTCATCTTCGGCCAGCGCGAGGTCATCGATCAAGCCCTCATCACGCTGCTCGCCGGCGGCCACGCGCTGCTGATCGGCGTGCCCGGCCTCGCCAAGACGCGGTTGGTCGAAACGCTCGGAACCGTGCTCGGGCTCGAAGACAAGCGCATCCAGTGCACGCCCGATCTGATGCCCGCCGACATCTTGGGGTCGGAGGTGCTCGAAGAAGGCGAGAGCGGCCGTCGCTCCTTCCGCTTCATCGAGGGGCCGGTGTTCTGCCAGCTGCTGATGGCCGATGAGATCAACCGCGCCAGCCCGCGCACGCAATCGGCCTTGCTGCAGGCGATGCAGGAAGGCCGGGTCTCGGTCGCCGGGCAATATCATCCCCTGCCCAAGCCGTTCCACGTCTTGGCGACGCAAAATCCGCTCGAGCAGGAAGGCACCTATCCGCTGCCCGAAGCGCAGCTTGACCGCTTCCTGCTGCAGATCGATGTCGGCTATCCCGATCTCGATGCCGAGCGTCAGATGCTGCTGGTCACGACCGGCATCAACGAAGAAGCGCCCTCGACCGTGTTGACGGCAGGGGAGCTTGCCCAGGCGCAGCGTCTCGTCCGGCGCGTGCCGGTGGGCGAGAGCGTAGTCGACGCGATCTTGAAGCTCGTGCGCGCGGCGCGGCCCGGCAGCAGCGCCGAAACCGATGCGCAGATCGCCTGGGGACCCGGCCCGCGCGCGAGCCAGGCATTGATGCTCGCCTGCCGGGCGCGCGCGCTGCTCGACGGGCGTTTCGCGCCCTCGGTCGACGACGTGGTCGCGCTGGCGCCGCCGATTCTGCGCCATCGCATGGCCTTGACCTTCGCCACGCGCGCCGAAGGGGTCGAATTGAATCAGGTCATCGACCGCTTGATCGAGCCGCTGCGTTAATGGCAGAGCCTGCCCGTCTCCAGCATCGCGCGGAACAGGCAGCGGCGGCCCTGCCGCCTTTGCTGGTCGCGGCCAATCGCGTGGCGGCGACAGTGGCGCAAGGCGTGCATGGGCGGCGCCGCGTCGGCCAAGGCGAGACCTTCTGGCAGTTCCGTCAATACCAGCCCGGCGATTCGGCGCAGCGGATCGACTGGCGCGAGAGCGCGAAATCGCAGCGTGTCTATGTGCGCGAGACCGAATGGGAAGCCGCGCAAAGCGTCTGGCTGTGGCGCGACGCCTCGCCCTCGATGGATTACGCCTCGAGCCGCGGCCTGCCGACCAAGCGCGAGCGCGCCGATCTGCTCACCCTTGCCTTGGCGGCGCTGCTGCTGCGCGGCGGCGAGCGGGTGACGCTCTTGGGCAGCGGCGTGCTGCCGAGCCACGGGCGGGCGGTCCTCAACCGCATGGCGGTGCAACTCGGCAGCGATGGTCCGGGTCTGCCCGGGATCACGGCTTTGCCGCGCTACGGCCAGATGGCGCTGTTCGGCGATTTTCTCGCCACCCTCGAAGAGATCGAAACCGTGGTCGCGGCTTATGCGGCGATGGGCCTCAAAGGCTATCTTCTGCAAGTGCTCGACCCGGCCGAGGAGACGCTGCCCTTCGAAGGCCGCGTCCGCTTCGAGGGCTTGGAGCGCGAGGCGCCGCTGCTGATCAGCCGGGTCGAAACCCTGCGTACCGACTACGCCGACCGGCTCGCGCGCCACCGCTTCGGGCTTGCCGCCATCGCCCGCGCCGCCAATTGGCGCTTCGCCACCCACCGCACCGACCGTCCGCCCCACACCGCGCTGCTGGCGCTTTACACGGCGCTTGCCGAGCGCGCGGACTGAGCCATGCTCGCGCTCGGTCCCTTCGCCTTTGCCGCGCCATGGCTCTTGGTCGGCCTCGCCAGCTTGCCGATTCTGTGGTGGCTGCTGCGCGTCACCCCGCCGGCGCCGCGCCGCGTCCGCTTTCCGGCGCTGCGCCTCCTGCTCGGCCTGGTGCCGCGCGAAGAGACGCCGGCAAAGACGCCGCTCTGGCTCATCCTGCTGCGCATGGCCTTGGCTGCGCTCATCATCCTCGCCTTGGCGCATCCCTTGCTCAATCCGCGCGCGCGCTTCGCCGGCTCGGGTCCGCTCGTTCTCGCGGTCGACAACGGATGGAGCGCGGCGCGCCATTGGGATGAGCGCCGCACCATGCTCGACTCGCTGGTCGCGCAAGCCGACCGCGAGGGTCGCAATGTGGTGCTGCTGCCCACCGCCCCGCTGCCCGGCGCTGCCGCGCCGCCGCCGCTGTCGGTGCTGCGCCCGGCGGATGCCCATGCCGCGGTGACCGAGCTTGCGCCCATGCCGTGGCCGGAGGATCGCCAAGCGGCGCTGGCGCGGCTCGAAAAGCTCGATCTCGGCGGCGCTGCTGATCTGGTGTGGCTATCGGACGGGATCGACGACGGCGAGGCCGCCAGCTTCGCTCAGGGGCTTGGCCGGCTCGGCCCGTTGCGCGTGCTCGCCGATTCATCGCCCGAATTGCCGCGCCTGCTCGCGGCGGGCAATAGCGACGACAAGGATCTGGCGGTGGTCATCCGCCGCGCGGATGCGACGGCGCCGATCGAGCTCTACCTGAGGGTGCTCGGCGATGACGGCCGCCTCCTCGCCCGCCAGCAAGTCACTCTGCCCGCCGGAGCGTTGCGCAAGGAAGCGCGGCTGCAAATGCCGAGCGAGCTGCGCAACCGCGCGACGCAAATCCAGATCGAAGGCGAGGCATCGGCCGGTGCGGTGCTGTTGCTCGATGAGCGCTGGCGCCGGCGCCCGGTTGGCGTGCTGGTCCCGCACAGCTCGGGCCCGGCCCAGCCGCTGTTGAGCGGCACCTACTACGTCGAAAAGGCGCTCACGCCTTTCAGCGAAGTGCGCGAAGGCGACATCGCCACGCTGCTCAAGGGCGAAATCGCGGTTCTGGTGCTGCCCGACCTGTCGCCAAACGGGCCGGCCGAAGCGGCCGCGCTCGACAAGTGGATCAATGCCGGCGGCACGGTGCTGCGCTTTGCCGGGCCGCACCTCGCCGAAGAGACCGGGAACGACACGCTTTTGCCGGTGACCTTGCGCAAGGGCGGGCGCACCCTGGGCGGCGCCTTGTCCTGGGAAAAGCCGGCGCGGCTCGCGCCGTTCGATGCCTCGAGCCCCTTCGCCGGCCTCGCCATCCCCGAGGATGTGACCATTTCGCGCCAAGTGCTCGCCGAGCCGACGCTCGATCTCGGCAACAAGACCTGGGCGCGGCTGACCGACGGCACGCCGCTCGTCACCGCCGAAAAGCGCGGCAAGGGCTGGCTCGTGCTCGTTCACACCACGGCCGATCCCGAATGGTCGAATCTCGGCATCTCCGGCCTCTTCGTCGACATGCTTCGCCGCATCGTCGCTTTGAGCCAGGGCGTCACCGGCAACAGCGACAAACCGCTGCCGCCGGTCGAGACCCTCGACGGTTATGGCCGGCTCCAGCGCGCCTCGGCGACCGCGGCGACGATCCAGGCCGGCGGCTTTGCCAAGACGATCGCTTCGGCGAAATTCCCGCCCGGCTTTTACGGCACCGAGGATGCCCGCCAGGCGCTCAACCTCGCGCCGGCGGTGACGCGGTTCGCGAGCCTTCCCGAGTTGCCGCCCGGTGTCGAGCATGGCTCTTACGCGCGCGGGCCCGAGATCGACTTCCGCCCGAGCCTGCTGACGGCCGCTCTGGCGCTCGGTCTTATCGATCTCCTCGTCGCCTATGCGCTGCGCGGACTTTTTTCGGGGCTGTCGCGGCTGAAGCGCGGCGCGGCCTCGGGCGCCGGCGCGCTACTATTCCTCTTGCTCATGCATCCGGCACAGGCGCAGACGAGCGACGATTTCGCGATCAAAGCCACCAGCGGCTTTCATCTTGCCTATGTCCAGACCGGCGTACCCGACGCCGATGCCGAATCGCAGGCCGGTCTCGTCGGGCTCTCGAACATCCTCAGGCAGCGCACGGCGGTCGATGCCGGCGCGCCGATGGCGGTCGATATCGAGCATGACGAGCTGATCTTCTTTCCCCTGCTCTATTGGCCGGTGGTACCGGGCGAAGCGCCGCCTTCGCCGC
This sequence comes from Allostellaceae bacterium, assembly GCA_035277525.1. Taxonomy (GTDB): domain Bacteria; phylum Pseudomonadota; class Alphaproteobacteria; order ATCC43930; family CGMCC-115725; genus CAIKMD01. The sequence continues at coordinate 5,910 of DATEKH010000066.1, read as the reverse complement.
AGGCGGTGGAGCGCATCAACAAATATCTCGCGACCGGCGGCACGATCCTGTTCGACACCCAGGATCAGGGCGAAAGCACGCCGTTGACGGCAAATGCGACGCAAGACCGGCTGCGGCAGATCGCGGCGGGGCTCGAGATCCCGGCCCTGATCCCGCTGCCGCCCGACCATGTCCTGACCAAATCCTTCTACCTGTTGCAGGAATTCCCCGGCCGCTGGGCCGGCGGCACGGTTTGGGTCGAGCCCACCGCCGACCAGGTCAATGACGGCGTCTCGAGCGTCATTGTCGGCAGCAATGATTGGGCCGGCGCCTGGGCGGTCGATAGCAGCGGCAGGCCGTTGCACGCGGCCGTGCCGGGCGGCGAGCCGCAGCGCGAATTCGCCTATCGCTTTGGCGTCAATCTCGTGATGTACGCGCTCACCGGCAATTACAAGAACGATCAGGTTCACGTGCCGGCCATCCTCGAAAGGCTGGGCCAATGACGGGGTTTGGCACCATCGGCGGCTATAGCGTTGCGGCCTCGCCGCTTCTGCCCTGGACGGCGATTGGCGTGTTCGTTGCGCTTGCCGCGCTCATCCTCCTCTATGGCGCACTGCGCCGCGCGCGCGGCACGGGCTGGCGCCTCGCCGCGCTCGCAATGCTGCTTGTGATCCTGCTCGATCCCTCGCTCGTCGAAGAACAGCGCGTGCCGCAGAAGGATGTGGCGGCGGTGGTGGTCGATGATTCGCCGAGCATGCGGATCGGCCAGCGCCGCCTCTACGCCCAGCAGGCGCTCGATGCGCTGACGCAGCGCCTCGAGGCGTTCAAGGACCTCGACGTCCGTATCGTGCATGCGGGCGCGCCCGACGCCAACGCGCCGATGGCCGATACCGGCACGCAGCTTTATACCGCGCTCGCCCGCGCGCTCGCCGACGTGCCGCGCCAGCGCATCGCCGGCGCAATCATGATCACCGATGGCGAGGTGCACGACATGCCGCCGCCGGCCCAGCTCGGCTTCGATGCGCCCTTGCACGTGCTCTTGACCGGCCAGCCCGGCGAAGCCGACCGCCGCCTCGTCGTCAAAGACGCGCCGAGCTTCGGCCTTGTCGGCAAGGACGTGCACATCAATGTGCGGATCGAAGATTTACCGGGCGGCGGAAGCGGCGGCGAAGCGCGGCTCACCATGCGCAAGGATGGCGGTGCGCCGGTCATTCGCACCGTGCCGGTGGGGCGCGACGTGCCACTGACGATTCCGATCGACCATGGCGGCGCCAATGTCGTCGAGCTCGAAGCCGAAGCCGGCCCGCACGAGCTCACTCTCGACAACAACCACGCCGCGCTCGTCGTCAACGGCGTGCGCGACCGGCTCAAAGTGCTGCTCGTCAGCGGCGAGCCGCATCAGGGCGAGCGCACCTGGCGCAACATCCTCAAATCCGACCCGTCGGTCGACCTCATTCATTTCACCATTCTGCGCCCGCCGGAGAAGCAGGACGGCACGCCGATCCGAGAGCTGTCGCTGATCGCCTTCCCGATCCGCGAGCTGTTCGACGAAAAGCTCGCGCAGTTCGATCTCATCGTCTTCGACCGCTACAAGCAGATGAACGTGCTGCCGCCCGCCTATCTCGAGAACATCGCGCGCTATGTCGAAAACGGCGGCGCGTTCCTCGACGCGGCGGGCCCGAGCTTCGGTTCGCCGGAGAGCCTCTACCGCACGCCTTTGGGCGCCGTGCTGCCGGCCGAGCCCACCGGCCAGACTTTCGAGCAGGGCTATGTGCCGCATCTGAGCGCGGCCGGCGCGCGCCATCCGGTGACCGCCGATCTCCCCGGCCTCCCCGCCGATCCCACCAAGACGCCGCCCTGGGGACGCTGGTTCCTCGATGTCGACGCGCAGGCGCATCGCGGCACGGTGGTGATGGACGGGCTCGGCGACCACCCTCTGCTCGTGCTCGACCGGGTCGGCAAGGGGCGCGTCGCCGAGCTTCTCTCCGACGAGATGTGGCTGTGGACGCGCGGCTATGAAGGCGGCGGCCCTCAGGCCGATCTTTTGCGCCGCGTGGTCTACTGGCTGATGAAGGAGCCCGATCTCGAGGAAAACGATCTGCGCGCCGAGATTTCAGGCAATCGCCTGATCGTGACGCGCCAATCGCTCGAGCCCGACAATCGGCCGGTGCAGGTGACCGGCCCCGACGGCAAGCCGCAGACGCTGAGCCTCGCGCCGCAAAGCGGCGGGCGCAGCACGGGCTCTCTGCCGGTGACCGAAAGCGGGCTTTATCGCGTCACCGACGGCAAGCGCACCGCGCTCGCCGCCGCCGGCGCGCTCAATCCGATCGAGCTCGCCGATGTGCGCACCACCGACCAGAAGGTCGCGGCCGACGTCAAGGCGACCGGCGGCGGCATCTACTGGGTGGGCCCCGGCGCGATCCCGGACGCGCGCCGCATCGGCCCCGATCGTACCCTCGCCGGGCGCAATTGGCTCGGGCTGCGGCAGAATGGCGACTACGTCGTCACTGGCGTCAGCGAGACGCCGCTGCTGCCCGGGCTGTTGGCGCTGATCCTTGCGCTTGGCGCCTTCTTCCTCGCCTGGCGCCGCGAAGGGCGATAGAAGCCTTAACCCATTTCCGCTAAAGCATGATCTGGTGAGACGAGTTGTCCCGATCGTAAATCAGTGAGTCACCCCCTCCCGGGCTGCGCGCCGACCTCCCCCTTCAACGGGGAGGTGAATGCGAGAGTCGTACCAAACCTTTGCCTCCCCCCTTGAGGGGGAGGCCGTGAGCGACAGCGAGCGGGTGGGGGTGCATCGCCCATTTACGGTTCCAGCTGCGAGATGACGCGTCATCGCCGTCACGCCGGGGGCGATGCAGCGAGAATGGGTGCCGCTTGAAAAGGTCGCGCTACCGTTTGCCAGGCCGGAGGCTCAAACCTTGCTGAGGCACGTTCTGGCACCCATCCACCGCGATGGCTGGCGCTTCATCGCGATCTTCTTTGTCGTCGCGCTGATCCTCTATTGGATCGCGCGGCCGCTGGGCTGGCTTGGCTTGTTTGCGACGCTCTGGTGCGTCTATTTCTTTCGCGATCCCTGGCGCGTGAGCCCGCAGCGCTCCGGCCTCGTGTTGGCGCCCGCGGACGGGCTCATCATCGCGGTCGATGAGGCGCCGCCGCCGCCCGAGCTCGGCTTGGGCCCCGAAGCGATGCGCCGGATCGCGATCTTCATGAGCGTCGTCGACGTCCATGTGAACCGCGCGCCCATGGCCGGGCACATCGTCAAGCTTGCCTACAGCCCGGGAAAATTTTTCAATGCGAGTCTCGACAAGGCGAGCAGCGACAATGAACGCATGGCGACCCGGCTCTCGACCGCCCATGGCGATATCGCAATGGTGCAGATCGCCGGGCTCATCGCGCGCCGCATCGTGGCGACCTTGCGCGAGGGCGAAGAGGTCATTGCCGGACAGCGGATCGGGCTTATCCGCTTCGGCAGCCGCGCCGAAGTCTATTTGCCGCCGAGCTGGGCCGTGCTCGCGGTGACCGGCCAGCGCGCCGTGGGCGGCGAGACCGTGCTCGCCGACGCGCTGAGCGCCGAGCCGCCGCGCCTTGGGACGGAGCACTGACATGCCGCGCCCCCGTTTGCGCGTGCGGCCGATCCGCGGCCTGTCCTTCAACCGGATGATCCCGAACATTCTGACGCTGCTCGCGTTGTGCGCCGGCATGACCGCGATCCGCCTTGCGCTTGGCGAGAATTACCGGCAAGCGGTCGTCGCGATCATCGTCGCCGGCATTCTCGACGGCATCGACGGACGCATCGCGCGGCTCTTGAAAGGCACCTCGGATTTCGGCGCCGAGCTCGATTCGCTATCGGATTTCGTCAGCTTCGGCGTCGCGCCCGCTCTCCTCGTCTATGTCTGGACGCTGCACAATCTGCAAAGCATCGGCTGGGTTGTGGCGCTGCTCTTCGCCGTGTGCTGCGCCTTGCGCCTGGCGCGCTTCAACACCCAGATCGGCGCCGACTTGCCGGCCTATGCCTATAATTTCTTCACCGGCGTGCCGGCGCCCGCGGGCGCCGGCCTCGCCATCCTGCCGATGCTTCTCAACTTCGAGTTCGGCTGGAACGGGTTTCGCACGCCCTGGTTCAGCGGCGCGGTGCTGGCCGCGACCGCCGCGCTGATGGTAAGCCGCGTGCCGACCTTCTCGATGAAGCGTATCAACGTGCCGCGCGAGTGGGTGCTCGCGCTGCTGCTGGTGATCGGCGGCCTCGCCGCGCTCGCCACCACCGAGCCCTGGGCCACGCTTCTGGTGATCGGCTTTATCTACATCGCCTCCATCCCCTTAAGCATCCGGGCCTTCGTCCGGCTGCGACAGGCGGCCGAGGAGCTGCGCGCCGCCGGGCGCGGCGAGGTCTTGGAGATCGAGCGCAAGCGGCCGGGCGTCTGACACTCGAGACTCAAGTGCGCGGCGTGAGGCCGAACTCCCGCGCCAGAAGCTCATAGGATTTGAGCCTTGCGTCGAAATCATAGGTGATCGTCACGATCACGAATTCATCGACGCCGTAGGCTGTGCCGAGCGCCAGCAGTTTCTCCCTGCACTGCTCCGGATCGCCGATCACCTGACGCTGGCGGTTGAAGGCAATGCGCAGCCGCTCTTCGCGCGAATAGGGATATGCCTCGGCCTCCTCGATCGACGGCACCGGGCCGCGGATGCCCTGATCCATGCGCAGCCGCGAGAGATCGCGCGACAAAGCGAGGCGCTGCGCCTCGGCGCCGCTTTCGGCGCAGATCGCGGCGACGCCGATGCTGCCAAGGGGCGCCTCATACAACACCGAAGGGCGGAAATTCTCGCGATAGGCGGCCATGATCTCGGGGCCATGCCGATCGGTGATGAAATGCGCGAAGGAGAAGGCGCAGCCGAAATAGGCGGCATAGAGCGCGCTTTGATCGCTCGAGCCCAGAAGCCAGAGCTCGGGGCAGGTCGCACCGCGCGGCTGGGCCGTGATGCCCGCGAAGGGATGGCCGTCGGGAATGGCATCGCGCAGGAATGCGAGCAGGTCCTGGATCTGGCGCGGGAATTCCTCGATGCCGAGCGCGCCCGGACCGTGGGCCAGCGCCCGCGCGGTGGCGTAATCGCTCCCCGGCGCGCGGCCGATGCCGAGATCGATCCGGCCGGGATAGAGCGCCTCCAGCATGCGGAACTGCTCGGCGACTTTGAGCGCGCTGTAATGCGAGAGCATCACGCCGCCCGTGCCGACGCGCATCGTCTGCGTCGCCGCGGCGAGGCGCGCCGCCAGGATCTCAGGCGAGGCGCCGGCGAGGCCTTCCGAGGCGTGATGCTCGGCCACCCAATAGCGGTGATACCCGAAGCGCTCGCAGGCGCGCGCAAGCTCGACCGATTCGGCGACCGCCTGCGCCGGCGTCCCGCCGGCGCGGATCGGCGACTGGTCGAGGACGGAGAGACGAATCATAAAAGCACCGAGACCATTTGATAGAATAGTAAGTGGCTCAGAACAATAACCCTCGTCGTCCCCGCGAAAGCGGGGACCCAGAGCGAGCGACTGGCAAATGACTGAAAAGCGGCCGTGCGTGTACATCCTTGCCAGCCGGAGAAACGGTACTCTTTACGTCGGCGTGACCAGCGATGTCGCGCAAAGAATATGGCAGCATCGAACGGAAGCTGCCGAAGGGTTCACGAAGACCGCGAAAAGCAGCTCAAGAAATGGCGCCGCCTATGGAAGCTCCACCTGATCGAGCGCGACAATCCGTCGTGGCGCGATCTCTATGACGATCTGCTGGTGTAACCTGCTCACCTGGGTCCCCGCTTTCGCGGGGACGACGGTTCAAAAAAATGGTCCTCGTGGTTATTCGACCGTCTCTTCGCTCTGCTCGCGCGTGGCGTTGAAGCCGAGCGACGGCCAGTCTTTCGTCATGCGCTCGAGATCCCAGGCAT
>DATEKH010000065.1:0-21782 GCA_035277525.1 Allostellaceae bacterium | reverse complement strand
AAGCGCGCCGGCGCCGGCCGCACGCAGACGCGCCGCCCGCTCGCGGATGAGCGCGCGCGGCACTTGCGGCATGCGCGATGCGGGCGTGCCCGCCCGCGCGCTGAAGGGGAAGACATGGAGATAGTCGAGGCCGGCTTCGTCGATGAGGTCGAGCGTGCGCTTGAACATCGCCTCGTCCTCGGTCGGGAATCCGGCGATGAGATCGGCGCCCAAAGCGATGCCGGGCCGCAAGGCGCGGGCGCGCCGGCAAACCTCGAGCGCTTCGGCCCGCGAATGCCGGCGCTTCATGCGCTTCAGGATCAGATCGTCGCCCGCCTGGATCGAGAGATGAAGATGCGGCAGCAGCCGCTCCTCCTCGGCGATCAAGCGCCAGAGCGCGTCATCGATTTCGACCGGGTCGAGCGAGGAAAGCCGCAAGCGCCGCAGCTCGGGCAGGAGCGCGAGCAAGCGGCGGCAGAGCTGGCCGAGCGAAGGCCGGCCGGGAAGATCGGCGCCGAAGCCGGTCAAATCGACGCCGGTGAGGACCAACTCGCGGAAGCCCGCTTCGCTCAGCGCGCGCGCCTGGCGGACGATCTCGCCCATCGGCACCGAGCGGCTGTTGCCGCGCCCGAACGGAATGATGCAGAAGGTGCAGCGGTGATCGCAGCCTTGCTGCACCTCGATGAAGGCGCGCGCGCGATTCTCGAATCCGTCGATCAAATGCGCGGCTGTTTCTGTCAGCGCCATGATGTCGCCGACTGCGATACGCGTTGGGCCGGGGCGATAGCTTTCGGATTTGAGCTTCTCCGCATTGCCGAGAACGAGATCGACCTCTTCCATTGCCGCGTAGCGCTGCGGGTCGATCTGTGCGGCGCAGCCGGTGACGATGAGCCGCGCTTCGGGGTGCTCGCGGCGGGCGCGGCGGATCGCCTGGCGCGCCTGGCGCTCGGCCTCGGCGGTGACCGCGCAGGTATTGACGATCACCGCGTCATCGAGCCCGGCCGCGCGGACGTGGCCGCGAATGACTTCGGATTCGAACGCGTTGAGGCGGCAGCCGAAGGTGAGGATTCGAGGCTCCGCCACGGCTCACCCCAAGAGCGAGGGGTCGAGCGTGCCGGCAAAGCTCACGGCGACCGGTCCGGTCATGATCACATGATTGTCGGCGCGCCACTCGATCGCGAGCGTGCCGCCATCGAGCAGCAACTCGGCGCTGCGCTGGGCCAAGCCGCGCCGCGCCGCGGCAATAAGCGCCGCGCAGGCGCCGCTGCCGCAGGCAAGCGTCAGCCCGTCGCCACGCTCCCAGACGCGCAACCGCAGGCGATTGAGCCCCAGCACCTGCGCGACGCCGATATTGGCGCGCGCGGGAAAGATCGGGTCGCGCTCGAGCGCGGGCCCGAGCCGCGCGAGATCGATTGCCTCGGCGTCGCTGACGAAAAACGTCGCGTGCGGATTGCCCATATTGGTGCAGACGGGATCGGCGAGCGGGCCGAGGCTCAGCGGCACATGGAGCGTGTCGCATTCGCGCGCGAGGGGAATCGCCTGCCAGTCCCAGCGCGGTTCGCCCATATCGACCGCGATGCGGCCCTCGCCGGCGCGGCTGGCGGCAAGTGTGCCCGCCGCCGTCTCGAGCGCGATCGCGTCGCGGTTCTCGGCGCGCATCAAGAAATCGGCGACGCAGCGCGCGCCGTTGCCGCATGCTTCGGCTTCGCTGCCATCGGCGTTGCGAATGCGCATGAAGGCCGCGGCCTCCGCCGCGCGGGGCCGCTCGAGAATCAGAACCTGATCGCAGCCGACTCCGCGATGCCGGTCGGCAATGGCACACGCCGCCGTCGCACCAATATCGGGCGCGCCCGCGCGCGCGTCGATGATAACGAAGTCGTTGCCCAGCCCGTGCATCTTGACGAAGGCGACGGGGGGCGCGGCAGGGCTGCGCATGCCGCGGTATATAAGGAGCGCTCGCTTTTCTGTCCAACGCGCTGGACGCGCCGAGAAGGCAATGAAACGGCGCGGGATCGCGTCGACCCCGCGCCGAGAAGAATGATCTCGCCGCTAGGCCGCGGCGGAGGGTGTTAGTGCTGAACCGAGGTACCCAGTTCGGCCTTCGCCTTGTCCGAGCTTGCCGGCAGCTTCGCCGACTGCAAATCCTTCTTGGCGCTGTTCTTGACGGTCTTGACGTGCTTCTTCGCGGTTTTGGCGTCTTTCTTCGCCGATTGGTCCATGCTGGTTCCGGTGGTCACGGCGGCATCGCCATGGATCGCGGCGCTCGGCGCCGGCGTGGCGGGCGTCATCTCGGCCGCGAGCGCGGGAAGCGCCGAAGCCGCGAGGAAGCCGGCGAGGGTTAGTGTCCGGAGGGCGAATTTGCTGGTCATGAGGGTCGGTCCTGCTCGTTGGTTGTTCGTCTCGGAAGCGAGACGGGTAAACAACGGCCGCTGGGATAGGCCAGTCCGGGGCAAAGCGGCGATATTGTGATGGCGGAACTGCGGCAGGGTTAAGCGGCAGCGCCCCGCCGGAGAGCGCCGGATTTGACACAAAGGCTTGCGGCGACTAGGTTTCCGCCCGCTTCCCCGGAAGCAGTCAAGAACATCGCCCCGAAACGGGGCAGGCCAGTCCGCGAGTGTCGCGCACTGGCCCGTTTGGGCTTGAGATCATCGCGAGCGTTTCGACCCCATGTTCGAAAGTCTGAGCAACCGCTTCACCGAGCTGTTCGACCGCCTGAAGCGCCATGGCGCGCTCAGCGAGGCGGATGTCGAGGCGGCGATGCGCGAGATTCGCGTGGCGCTGCTCGAGGCCGATGTCGCCTTGCCGGTGGTCAAGGATTTCGTCGATCAGGTCCGCAGCAAGGCGGTCGGCCAGGACGTGCTGCGTTCGGTCTCGCCGGCGCAGATGGTGGTGAAGATCGTTCACGACAATCTGGTCGCGACCCTCGGCGAGGAAAGCGCGGGCGCGCTCAACCTCAACGCCGTGCCGCCCGTCGTCGTGATGATGGTCGGGCTGCAAGGCTCGGGCAAGACGACGAGCGCGGCGAAGCTGGCGCGGCTCTTGAAAGAGCGCGAGCGGCGCAAGGTGCTGTTGGCCTCGCTCGACGTGAACCGTCCGGCGGCGCAAGAGCAGCTTGCCATCCTCGGCAAGCAGATCGACGTCGCGTCGCTACCCGTGGTCGCGCTGGAGCGGCCGGTGGCGATTGCCAAGCGCGCGCTCGAGAGCGGCCGGCGCGAGGGCTTTGACGTGCTGATCCTCGACACGGCGGGTCGGCTGCATATCGACGAGCCGCTTATGCAGGAAGTGGCGGCGGTGCGCGATGCGACCCAGCCGATCGAGACCCTGCTGGTCGCCGATGCGCTGACCGGCCAGGACGCCGTCAATCTCGCCAAAAGCTTTGCCGAGCGCATCGGCATCACCGGCATCGTCTTGACGCGCGTCGACGGCGATGCGCGCGGCGGCGCCGCCCTCTCGATGCGCGCGGTGACGCAGCGGCCGATCAAATTCATGGGCACCGGCGAGAAGCTCGATGCCATCGAGCCGTTCCATGCCGAGCGCATCGCCTCGCGCATCCTCGGCATGGGCGATGTGGTCGGCCTGGTCGAGAAGGCCGCCGAGACGATCGACCGCGAGGAAGCGGAAAAGCTCGCCAAGAAGCTGCAAAAGGGTGGCTTCGATCTCGACGATTTGGCGGCGCAGCTGAAGCAGCTGCGGAAAATGGGCGGCATGGGCGGCGTCATGGGCATGCTGCCCGGGATCAACAAGATCAAGAAGCAGCTCGACGAGGCGCGGCTCGACGAGACGCTCCTGAAACGGCAGGAAGCGATCATCGGCTCGATGACTAAGAAAGAGCGCCGCAATCCGAAGCTCTTGGACGGATCGCGCCGCCGGCGCATTGCCGCGGGCTCCGGCACGACCGTGCCCGAGATCAACCGCCTCTTGAAGCAGTATCAGGACATGGCCGACATGATGAAGCGGATGAACAAGCTCGGCAAAAAGGGGCTTGCGCGACACGGCATTCAAGGGTTGCTGCCGGGCGGCGGTTTCCGCCCGCACTGATTGGATCAACGAGAGCAAGGAGCGTTCATGGGCCTCAAGATTCGAATGGCGCGGGGGGGCGCGAAAAAGCGCCCCTTCTACAGCATCGTGGTGGCGGATTCGCGCAGCCCGCGCGACGGCCGCTTTATCGAGAAGCTCGGCACCTACAACCCGATGCTCGACCGCGGCCATCCCGAGCGGCTGGTGATGAAGACGGAGCGCATCCAGCATTGGCTCAAAGCCGGCGCGCTGCCGAGCGAGCGCGTGCAGCGCTTCTTGGGCGATGCGGGCCTTGCGCCGAAGCCCGAGATCCGCGAGCGGCCGAAGAAATCGGCGCCGCGCGCCAAAGCGCAAGAGCGCGCCAAGGCGGCGGGCGAGCAGACGGGGGCCGCTTCGGGCGAAGCTGCCGCGGCGCCGAGCGCCTGATCGGAGAACGCTGAGAGATCATGCTCGCTGCACCCCCCGCCCGCGACCGCTCACGCGGTCGCTCCCTCCCCCTCAAGGGGGGAGGGGCAACACCCCAATTCCCCTCCCCCTTGAAGGGGGAGGGTCAGGGTGGGGGTGACGATGCGCGCATTTGCCTCGGCGTCATCGCCGGGGCGCATGGCATTGCGGGATTGGTGCGCGTCAAAAGCTTCACCGCCGAGGCGCAGGCGATCGCGCATTACGGCGCGCTCGAGAACGAAGCGGGCGACCGCCGCTTCGACCTCAAGCTTACGGGCGAGGGCAAGGGCGTGCTGATCGCGCGCATCGCCGGGATCGGCGATCGCAACGCGGCCGAGCGGTTGAAGGGCACGCGGCTCTATGTGCGGCGCGCCGCTCTGCCGCCGCCGGCGGAGGAGGAATTCTACGCGGCCGATCTCGTCGGGCTCGAAGCGCGTCGCGCGGACGGCACGCCGATGGGCAGGATTAGCGCGGTGCATGATTTCGGCGCCGGCGCCAGCCTCGAGATCGAAGATGCGTCCGGCAAAACCCTGCTCGTGCCGTTCACGCGCTCCGCCGTGCCGCAGATCGACATCGCCGGCGGCAGCCTCGTGATCGAGCCGCCCGAGGGGCTCCTCGATGCGCCCCGGCAAGCGGAAAGGACGTGATCAATGACCGCGCCCTGGACCGCAACCGTGCTGACGATCTTTCCCGAGATGTTTCCCGGGCCGCTCGGCCATTCGCTCGCCGGCAAGGCGCTGGCAGAGGGTCTGTGGCGGCTCGCGACCGTCGATATCCGCGATTTCGCGCGCGACAAGCATCGCTCGGTCGATGACGCGCCGTTCGGCGGCGGGCCGGGCATGGTAATGCGTCCCGATGTGATCGACGCCGCGATCGCCGGAACCGACGCACCCGGGCCCTTGCTGTACCTGACGCCGCGTGGCCGCCCGCTCGATCAGGCGCGGGTCGCGCAGCTCGCCGCGGGCCCGGGGGTGCGGCTCCTCTGCGGGCGGTTCGAAGGCATCGATCAGCGCGTGATCGAGGCCGATGCGATCGAAGAGCTGAGCCTTGGCGATTTCGTGCTCTCGGGCGGCGAGCCCGCGGCGATTGCCTTGATCGATGCTTGCGTCAGGCTTCTGCCTGGCGTCGTCGGCGACGCCGCGACGCTCGAGGAAGAAAGCTTCCAGAGCGGGCTGCTCGAATATCCCCATTACACGCGGCCGCAGGAATGGCGCGGCCGCGCCGTGCCCGACATCCTGCTCTCCGGCCATCATGAGCAGATCCGGCGGTGGCGGCGGGCGCAGGCGGAAGAGACGACGCGCGAGCGGCGCCCGGATTTATGGCAACGCTACCGCGCCCAGGCGGGCGCGGCGAAAAAGCTTTAGGGTTTTAGAGACAGGTTGGAGGCGGATATGAATTTGCTGCAATCCCTCGAGCAGGAAGAGCTCAAGAAACTCGCGAGCGCGCGCGCCACGCCGGAGTTCCGGCCAGGCGATACGCTCAGGGTCAGCGTCAAGGTGGTCGAGGGCGAGCGCGAGCGCATCCAGGCCTTCGAAGGCGTGTGCATCGGCCGCAAGAATGCGGGGCTCAACTCCAACTTCACGCTGCGGAAGATTTCCTATGGCGAGGGCGTCGAGCGCATCTTCCCGCTCTATTCGCCGCGCATCACCGCGATCGAGGTGGTGCGGCGCGGCGCGGTGCGGCGCGCCAAGCTCTATTACCTGCGCGAGCTGCGCGGCAAGGCGGCCCGCATCGCCGAGCGCAGCCGCGACGGCGGCGAGGCCGAAGGCGCCGCGTCCGAAGCCGACACGCAAGAAAAGGTATCGTGAGCATGGCCAATCCACGCACGCTGTTCGACAAGATCTGGGACAGTCACCTCGTCGATCAGCAGCCCGACGGCACCTGCCTTCTCTATATCGACCGCCATCTCGTCCATGAGGTGACGAGCCCGCAAGCCTTCTCGGGCCTGCGCCAATCCGGCCGGACCGTGCGCCAGCCCAAGGCGACCCTGGCGACGGCCGATCACAACGTGCCGACGACCGACCGCTCGCACGGCATCGAGGAGCCTGAATCGCGGTTTCAGGTCGAAACGCTCGAGCGCAACGTCAAGGAATTCGGCATCCCCTATTTCGGCATGAACGATGTTCGCCAAGGCATCGTGCATATCATCGGGCCCGAGCAGGGCATGACTCAGCCCGGCATGACGATCGTCTGCGGCGACAGCCACACCGCGACCCATGGCGCCTTCGGCGCGCTCGCCTTCGGCATCGGCACCTCGGAAGTGGAGCATGTGCTGGCAACGCAAACGCTCATCCAGCGCCGCGCCAAGAACATGCTGATGGCGGTCGAGGGCGATCTGCCCTTCGGCATCACCGCGAAGGACTTGATCCTCGCGATCATCGGCCATATCGGCACTGCCGGCGGCACCGGCCATGTCATCGAGTATGCGGGCTCGGCCATCCGCAAGCTGTCGATGGAAGGCCGCATGACCGTTTGCAACATGTCGATCGAGGCCGGCGCGCGCGCCGGCCTAGTGGCGCCCGACGAGACGACCTTCGAGTATCTGAAGGGCCGGCCGATGGCGCCCAAAGGCGCGGCGTGGGAGCAGGCGCTCGCTTTTTGGAAGACGCTGCCCTCGGACAAGGGCGCGCGCTACGACACCGAGGCGCGGCTCGACGCAGCCAAGGTTGCGCCGCAAGTCACCTGGGGCACGAGTCCGCAAGACGTGCTGCCGGTCACCGGCGCGGTGCCGAATCCCGCCGATGAGCGCGACCCGCTGAAGCGCGAGGCGATGGAGCGCTCGCTCGCCTATATGGGCTTGAAGCCAGGCACGCCGCTGCAAGAGGTCACGATCGAGCGCGCCTTTATCGGCTCTTGCACCAATGGCCGGATCGAGGATTTGCGCGCCGCCGCGGCTGTGGCCAAGGGGCGCAAGGTGGCGGCGGGCGTCAACGCGCTGGTGGTCCCGGGCTCGGGTCTTGTCAAGCACCAGGCCGAGGAGGAAGGGCTCGATAAGGTCTTCATCGAGGCGGGCTTCGAGTGGCGCGAGCCGGGTTGCTCGATGTGTCTGGCGATGAACGCCGACAAGCTCGAGCCCCAGCAGCGCTGCGCCTCCACCTCCAACCGCAATTTCGAAGGCCGGCAAGGCCGCGGCGGAAGGACGCATCTGATGAGCCCCGCCATGGCGGCGGCGGCGGCGGTGATGGGAAAGCTGACGGACATCCGCGAGCTCAAATAGTTGTCGAGCGGCGGCTGTCAACAAACTGTCACGCAACGGTAAGAAAAACGACCCCGCCCGTGCCTAAGGTGGCGGCGTTGCCGCACGCGTTCCGCGCGTCGGCGCACGATCACAAAGGAACGAGGGAACGGCGCATGAAGAAAGCCATTCTATGGGGTCTCGCAGGCATGGCAGCGACGCTTGCGGCTGCATCGGCCGAGGCGAAGGGTTTGAACGGCGCGGGCGGCACGGCAATCTATCCCGTGCTCGCGAAATGGAGCGATGCCTATAAGAAAGCGACGGGCACGGCCGTCAATTACCAAGCCATCGGCTCGGGCGGCGGCATCAAGCAGATCACCGAGAAGACGGTCGATTTCGCCAACAGCGACAAGCCGCTGACGCCCGCCGACCTCAAGAAGATCAACGTCGCACAATTCCCCGCCGTGGTGATCTCGATCACGCCGGTGGTCAATCTCGCGGGCGTGAAGCCGGGCGAGCTCACGATCAGCGGCCCGGTGCTCGCCGACATTTATCTCGGCAAGATCACGGAATGGGACGATCCCGCGCTCGCAAAGCTCAATCCGGGCGTGACGCTGCCGCATCAGGCGATCACCACGGTGCATCGCTCCGACGGCTCGGGCACGACCTTCAACTTCACCAATTATCTCGGCAAGGTCAGCCCCGAATGGGACCAGAAGGTCGGCGCCGATGTGTCGGTCGATTGGCCGAACGGCGTCGGCGGCAAGGGCAATGCCGGCGTCGCCAATTACGTGCAGCAGGTCAAGGGCGCGATCGGCTATGTCGAGTACGCTTATGTGACGCAGAACCATCTCACCTACACCAAGATGATCAACCAGGCGGGCAAGACGCTCGCGCCGACCATGGCGGCGTTTGAGGCGGCGGCGAGCAATGCCGATTTCAGCAAGGTCGAGGATTTCTATCTCATCCTCACCGATCAGCCCGGCGACAAGAGCTGGCCGATCACCGCGGCAACCTACATGCTGATGCGAAAGGATTACCCGGCCGAGCAGATGCAGCCGGTGCTGGCCTTCCTCGACTGGTGCTTGAAGCACGGCCAGGAGCAGGCGAGCGCGCTCGGCTACGTCCCGCTTCCCGATGCGGTGGTGAACCAGATCGAGGCGGCGTGGAAGAAAGAGTTCAAAGGCCAGGACGGCAAGCCGATCTGGAGCGCGCAGCGCTGAGTTGCGCGCAAGCCTGTTCTGCGAACGCATGAACCGGATCGAAGGACCCGGGTCTTTTTTCGAGTGAGCCGACGAGTTTAGAGCCGGCGCAGAAGGCCGGCGAGGACCGCACCCAGCACGAGCAGGCCGATGAGCGGCAGCGTTAGCGCCGCGATCCCGAGAAAGACCAGCAGGCCCAGGCCTGACAAGGCCGCGAGGCCCAAAAAGACGAGGAACAGCGCGAGCGGTCCCGGCCGGCCATAGCGAAACCGCGCGCCATCGGGGCCACTCGACCACATGAAGACGCGCATGTCTTTGTCGCGCGCGCCTTGCTGCCAGCGCGGATCGCGGCGCGGAGCCTCGCCGGGCGGAATGATTTCAACATCGGGGCGGTGCGGCTTGTCTTCCATCGCTCCAATGTGTGATCAAACCCTGGCCAAAACAAGCCGGGCTTGCGTAACGCTCTGGCGTGCCTTAACAATCCCGCGCCGGAGCCGCTCTCCGGCCATATTTCGCAAGGCCGGCGGGCTCGCTTGCCGGCCAAGAGTCCGGGAGCAGGTTTCGTCATGGAGAGATTCACCACGCTGACCGGCGTTGCCGCGCCGTTGCCGATGATCAATGTCGATACCGACAAGATCATCCCGAAACAGCATTTGAAGACAGTCGAGCGCACCGGCCTCGGCAAGGCGCTGTTCGAAGAGCTGCGCTATCGCGCGGATGGCAGCGAGAATCCCGACTTCGTCCTCAACCAGCCGGCCTATCGCCAGGCGAAGCTTCTGGTTGCGGGCGAGAATTTCGGCTGCGGCTCGTCGCGCGAGCATGCGCCCTGGGCCTTGATGGATTTCGGCATACGCTGCGTCATCGCGCCGTCCTTCGCCGATATCTTCTACAACAACAGCTTCAAGAACGGCATGCTGCTGATCAAGCTGCCGCAGCAGACCATCGACAATCTGATGGAAGACGCGAAGAAAGGCGCCAATGCGCGCCTCAGCGTCGATCTCGCGAGCCAGACCATCACCCGGCCCGATGGCGAGAAAATCCATTTCGAGCTCGATCCTCATCTGAAGCACTGCCTCTTGGAAGGGCTCGACGATATCGGCCTCACCCTCAAGAAAGAGGCGAAGATCGCATCGTTCGAATCAAAGCACCGCTTGAGCCAGCCCTGGCTCTAAGGCGGGAGCGCAGCGCGATGGCAGCCAACCGGAAAATTCTCTCGCTTCCCGGCGACGGCATCGGGCCCGAGGTGATGCGCCAGGTCGGGCGCGTGGTCGAATGGTTCGACAAGCGCCGCATCGCCAGCTTCGACGTAACCGAGGACCTGGTCGGCGGCGCGGCTTTCGACAAGCACGGCACGCCCTTGGCCGAAGAGACGATGAAGCGCGCTTTGGAAAGCGACGCCGTGCTCTTCGGCGCGGTCGGCGGGCCCAAATGGGACAATCTGCCCTTCGCGCAAAAGCCCGAGCGCGGCCTCTTGCGCCTGCGCAAGGACATGGACCTCTTCGCCAATCTCCGGCCCGCTCTCGTCTTCGATCCGCTGATCGGCGCTTCCACCTTGAAGCCCGAGGTGATCGAAGGCCTCGACCTCCTCATTATTCGCGAGCTGACCGGCGGGGTTTATTTCGGCGAGCCGCGCGGCGTCGCAACGCTGCCCGATGGCACGCGGCGCGGCATCAACACGCAGGTCTATACGACGCGCGAGATCATCCGCGTCGCCCGCGTCGCCTTCGAGCTGGCGCGGAAGCGCAACAATCGCGTCTGCTCGGTCGAGAAGGCGAATGTCATGGAATCGGGCCAGCTCTGGCGCGAGGAAGTGCAAAAGCTCCGCGACGCGGACTACCGCGACGTCGAGCTCTCGCACATGTATGCCGATAATTGCGCGATGCAGCTGGTGCGCAACCCCAAGCAATTCGACGTGATCGTCACCGACAATCTCTTCGGCGACATTTTGTCGGATTGCGCGGCGATGCTGACCGGCTCCTTGGGCATGCTGCCCTCGGCCTCGCTCGGCGCCGCCGATTCGAGCGGCCGGCGCCGCGCGCTCTACGAGCCCGTGCATGGCTCGGCGCCCGACATCGCGGGCAAGGACGCGGCGAATCCGCTCGCCTGCATCCTCTCCTTCGCGATGATGCTGCGCTATTCTTTCGATATGAAGGATGAAGCCGATCTGGTCGAGAAGGCGGTGAAGAACGCACTGGCGAAGAACGTGCGCACCGGCGACATCATGCAGCAAGGCATGATTCGCGTCTCGACCACCGAGATGGGCAATGCGGTGCTGGGCGAGCTCGAGAAGCTGGCCTAATTTTCCTCGTCATTGCGAGCGAAGCGAAGCAATCCAGCACCACATACGCGACACCTGGATTGCTTCGTCGCGCCTTCGGCTCTCCTCGCAATGACGCTGTAAATCACCGAAACGCCGGCCTGACCTCTTCGGCAAAGCGCGACATCTCATCTTTCACCTGCTGGTGCGGCTTCAAGCCGACATTGAAATAGAGGATGACCTCGTCGAAGCCCGCTTGCTCGGCCTTCTTCAGCGTGTCGGTGATCTGCTGCGCCGAGCCGAGGAGCACCGAATTCTCGGTCAAGTCCTCGGGCTTAACCGTGTGGAGGCGCTCCGTCATCTCAACCATGTAGCGATAAGAGGGCGGCGCGGTCTTCACATCGGCCGGGAAGGCCGGGATCACGCATTCCTTGTAGTAGCGGATCTGGCGCTGACGCTGCGCCATCTCTTGCTCTTTGTTGTCGGCGAAATGCGTGAAATAGCTGCAGATGAGCCGGCCGGGCTCTTTGCCCGCGGCGCGGCAGGTCTCCTTGTAGAGATCGGCCACCTGCCTCAAGCCGCCATAGCTCATCGCCGCGGCAAAGGGCGCGACCACGAGGCCGCAACCGAGCCGCGCGGCCAATTCGATCGATGGCTTCGAGAAGGAGGCGACATAGGAGCGGATCGGGCGCTGCACCGGCTGCGGCGTGATCTGCACATTCTCGAAGGAATAATATTTGCCCTTGTGGCTTATCGGCCCTTCGGCCGACCACAGGCGGCGCACGATCTCCATGCCTTCGTTGAAAACCTCCTGGTTGGTCTCGAACGAGCAGCCCAAGGGCAGGTATTCGCGCCGGTCATAGCCGCGGCCGGCGGCGAAATCGACGCGCCCGTTGCTCAGGAGATCGAGGCTCGCCCATTGCTCGGCGACGCGGATCGGATGATGCAGCGGCAGCACCGTGACCGCCGGCGCGAGACGGATTTTCTTCGTCCGCGCCGCCGCATAGGCGAGGACGAGATCGGGGCAGGAGAGCACGCCCAGCGAGCTGAAATGATGCTCGCCGATCCAGGCGGAATGAAAGCCGAGCGCATCGGCGTGCAGCGTCTCGTCGAGAATATCGGCGATGAACTGGTTCGCGGCGCGCTGATTGCCGAGGTAGTGATTGTCGCTGAGCGTGAAATAGCCGAATTCCATGAGGCCTCCCTCGCGGCGTTCATCGCGCCGACCCCACCAGGATAGTTGCATGTGCAAATATTGTCTATACAATTGATGGGGCCCGGCGGGGCGTTTCCCGGCGGCAAGCGGATGCGAGGCCCAGCGCCGCGCCCGCCTCAAGTGAGGATGCCAGTGGCGGCAAAAGCCGATCTCGACCTCGACGCGTATTTTCCCTACCTCGTCAATCGCGTCGGCGTGGCGTTGGCGACGACCTTCGGCAGGGATCCGCTTGGGCGCCATCGCCTCAACATCGGGATGTGGCGGGCGCTCGCCGCGCTGTCGCGCAATGGCGGTTTGCGTCTCGTCGATCTCGCAGGGCTGACGAGCATCGATGTCTCCACCCTGTCGCGCATGGTGACGCGGCTCATGCGCTTGGGCCTCGTCATGCGGACCCGCTCGAAGACGAGCGAGCGCGAGGTCGTGGTGATGCTGACGCCCAAAGGACGTCGCCTGCTCGACCGCCTCATTCCGGTCGCGCTGCAATTCGAAGCGGCGTTGACCGAAGGGATTCCGCGGGCCGATCTCGCAATCGTCAACCGCGTCCTCCACCGCATGCACGCGAACGTGATGCAATCGCCGCCGCCTTTGCCGCGCAATGGCAATGGTAGGGCACCGCGCGCGCGCAAATAAGGCGTCGCTTGGGCGTCGCTCAGCTTTTGGGTTGCGTCTTCAATTCCGGCCAGAGACGCTGCGCGATCGGCCCGTTCTCGGCAAAGGCGTGGCAGGTATTGAGGAGGCGCGGCTTGCGGCTGGCATCGGCGCTTTTCCCTTCCGCGGCCGACATGCGGTTGCGATAAGGAAAGATCGTCTGAAACGCCGTGGTGGCGACCGGCCCCATCATCTCGACCAGATGGGTGCAGCCCTCGACGCCGCCCAAGAGCTCGCGCACCTTGTTGTTGAAGCCCTTGGCGATGCTGAGACCTTTGAGGCGCTGGAAATTGGGAATGATGGCCGGGCATACGGCAAAGGGACTGTGATCGGTCGCCGCCTCGACGGCCCGTATCGTCAGCGTATCGTCGAGCGTCAGCCGCAGCCACATCTCGTGGATGGGCTCGCCCGGCCGCACCTCGCCGCGATGCTCGTTCTTGAAGGCATAGCTCTTGGTGTCGATGAGATGGCCCTCGATGTCCCAGAGCCCGTCTTCGCGGCGAAAGCCGCGGCACTCGATCTGCCTGCGATGGATGGGCTCGCGCGGCGTGGCGGCAGGAAGCGGCATGGTTCGGCTCTTCGTTCGGGTGCGGGTGAGGGGCTAGGAGTGAAGCGCGGCCTTGGCGGGCGCGGTCTCGGCGGCAAGAAAGCTCTCGAGCGTCGCGCGCTCGACCGCGCGCGAGATGAAGGCGTCGCCGATGTCGCGCGCCAAGATGAGGGTGATCTTGCCGTCGCGGACCTTCTTGTCTCGGCTCATATGGCGGATGAGGTCGGCGGGCGCGAAGCGGCGCGCATTGGCGATCTGATCGAGCCGCACCGGCAGGCCCACGGCCTCGTAGTGGCGGCGCACCCGCGCGGCCGATGGCTTCGGGCAGAGCCCAAGCTCGGCCGAGAGATCGAACGCAAGCCGCATGCCGAGCGCGACGGCCTCGCCATGAAGCAGCGCATCGCCGAACCCGGTCTCGGTCTCGAGCGCGTGGCCGAAGGTGTGGCCGAAATTGAGGAGCTGGCGCTCGCCGGTCTCGCGTTCGTCGACCGCCACCACCGCCGCCTTGGCGGCGCAGCTCTTGAGCACGGCCTCGCGCCGCAGATCGGCATCGCCGGCGACGAGCTTGGGCCCCGCGCGCTCGAGCCAGTCATAGAAGGCGCGGTCGCGAATGAAGCCGTATTTCACCACCTCGGCATAGCCGGCCAGGAGCTCGCGCCGCGGCAAGGTCGCGAGCGTGTCGATATCGGCGATGACGCGAACCGGCTGATGGAAGGCGCCGATGAGATTCTTGCCGTGCGTGCTGTCGATCGCCGTCTTGCCGCCGACCGAGCTGTCGACCTGCGAGAGGAGCGTGGTCGGCACCTGCACGTAATCGATGCCGCGCAGCAAGGTTGCCGCGGCGAAGCCGGTCAAATCGCCGATGACGCCGCCGCCGAGCGCGATCAAGGGCGTGATCCGCTCGATGCCGAGCGCCAATATGTCCTCGGCAAGCTTGCCAAAATGCGCGAAATCCTTGCTGCTCTCGCCCGGCGGCAGGATGATCGCCTGATGCGCGATGCCGGCCTTGTCGAGCCCGGCGCGCAGCGCTTCCAAGTGAAGTTGCGCGACAGTCTCGTCGCTGACGATGATCGCGCGTTTCTGGCGGATGACGGGCGCGATCAGCTCGCCGGCGCGCGGCAAGAGGCCCGATCCCACCACGATGTCGTAGCTGCGCGCGCCGAGCTCGACGCGCAAGGTTTCGATCGCGCTCATGAGCTGGCCCCGGCGCCCGCGGTTGCGCCGAGAAATTCTCCAAGCGCCGTCATCACCTTGGCGAGCGTCGCTTCCGGCGGGCCGTCGACGGACTCGACGGTGATATCGGCCTCGGCATAGACCGGATAGCGCGCTTCGATCAGCCGCGCGAGGATGGCGCGCGGATCGCCCGCCTTGAGCAGCGGCCGGTTGTTGCGCCGTGCCACCCGCGCCATCAGCACGTCGAGATCGGCCTTCAGCCAGATCGATATCGCGCGCGCGCGGATGAGGGCGCGGGTTTCGGGGTCCATGAAGGCGCCGCCGCCGGTGGCGAGAACCTGAATCGGGTTGTCGAGAAGACGCGCGATCACCCGGCGCTCGCCGCTGCGAAAGGCGGCCTCGCCGTCGCGCGCGAAAATCTCCTCGATGCTGAGGCCGGCCGCGATCTCGATCTCGCTATCGGCGTCGGTGAAGGGCAGGGCGAGGCTCTGCGCCAGCCGCCGGCCGATGCTGGACTTGCCCGCGCCCATCAAGCCGACGAGCGCGATCGTCTTCGGAACGAGTAAGGGCGCGCCGGTCACGGCCGCGCTTCCCGCCTTGCGTGGAGCGTCATTGCCAGGCGCATGGGCCGCCGATAGACTGCCGCAACTCGATCATTGCCGCACCCTAGCATAGGGCAAGGCCCCATCGCCAATCGATGCCCCCGCCCCCGAGGAAGCCCGATCTCACATGAGTAAACTGCTTTTAACCGTCGTCGCGGCAATCATCGTCATCATCATCGGCGGCGGCGCCTTTCTCATGGTGTGGAACATTCCGGCCCCGACCGTCCGCGTCGAGAAGGTCATCCCGGATGCGCGTTTTCCGCGCTGAACTCGCGGCAAGCGCGCTTTTCATCCTCCTGGCCTCGCCCGCCTCCGCGCAGCTGGGCGCACCGATTCCGCTGGTTCCGGGCGCGCCGGGCACGGCGCCGGCGACCCCCGTCCCGGCCGAGCCGCAAAGCGGCGACAACATCAACGCGACGCCGCTTGCGCCTGTCGATACGGCGTGGGTCGGCATCCTCGGCGCGGCCGACGGCGCTCTGCCGCGCAGCATGTGGCAAGGCACGCCGCGGGCCAAGGTTGCGGCGGCGCTGCGCTTGCTCAAGCCCACGACCTCGCCCGAGCTTCAGGATTTGACGCGCCGGCTGCTCTTGAGCGATGCGATGGCGCCTGCCGGTCCGGATGCGCCGGGCGAGCCGCTGGCGCAATTGCGCATCGACCGCGTGCTTGCCTTGGGGCGAATCGACGGGGCCGGGTTGATCAACGCCCTGCCGCAGGCCCAGATCACCGAGGCCATCGACCGCGACAGCCTCGAGCTGCGCTTTGCCGCCAATGATCTCGGCGGCGCCTGCACTCTCGCGCAGGACCGGGCTCAGCGCTATGGCAATCCGTGGTGGGACCGCGCGCTCATCGCCTGTCAGGCGCTCAAGGGGAATTTCGATCAGGCCGGGCTCGGCTTGAGCGCCATGCGCGACCGCAAGACGCTCGACGATCCGGTGTTCGAGGCGCTGATCGAAACCATCGACGGCCGGCGTCGCAAGCTCGACCGCCTGCCCGATCCGACACCGATGCGCATGGCCTTGCTGGCTGCGGCGAAGCTGCCTTTGCCGGAAGAGGCGCTCGATGAAGCCGGTCCGGCGGCGCTTGCGGTCTGGGCGACGAGCGACAAGGTGCCCGTCGCTGAGCGGCTTGCGGCCGGCGAGAGGGCCGAGGCATTGGGCGCCTTGCCGCCGGGCGGCCTCGGATTGCTTTATGGCGCGATCGAAGCAACCGCGGCGGAAAAGAAAGCCGCGCTCGACAGCGACAAGCTGCCGGACGAGCCGCGGGCGCGCGCGATTCTCTACGACATTGCCCGCGCCGACGCGAAGCCCTCGACACGGGTGGCGGCGCTCGGGCCGCTGCTCGATGACGCCGGACGCCGCGACGCGTATGTCAATATGGCGCGGCTGATCGCTCCCCTGGTGATCGAGCTGCGGCCCGACCCCGATCTCGAAGACTTTGCCGGCGAGGCCGCACGGGTGCTCCTCGCCGCGGGCCATGCCGATCTCGCCGCGCCGTGGATCGATCTCGCCAAGGAGCCCGAATTGCGCGTGCTCGCCGCGCTGGCTGGCGCTCCTTCGGGCGACGGCGGCGTGCCGCTCAAGGAGGCCGCCGCGGCGCTTACCGAGCATGATGCGGCATCGGCCCCCGATCAGATCGATCTTCTCGCCGCGCTGCTTGCGGCGCTTGGCCAGCCGAGCAGCGATGTCGATCTCGCGCCCTTGTTCAAGGCCGCCTATACCGGCCCGATTCCGGGGGCGGCGCTGTGGCTCGATCAGCAGCAGGCAAGCGCGGGCGGCCGGCTTGGCGAGACCGTGTTGACGAGCCTCCTGCTTGCCTCGGCCGATGACAAGCTGACATCGGCGACGATCGTGCTGGCGCGCGTGGTCTCGGGCCTCAAAGCCGTCGGGCTCGAGGCCGATGCGCGCGCTCTGGCGGTCGAAGCCGCGCTCGACGCCGGCATCTGAGCATGCATTCGGGCGTGACGCGCTCGCCGCGAATCGAAGCCTTTCTCGAGATGATGGCGGCCGAGCGCGGCGCGGCGCCGCTCACACGCTCGGCCTATGCGACCGACCTCGGTGATCTTGAGCGCTTCCTCGGCGCCGAGATCGCTGCGGCCTCGAGCGACGATCTGCGCCGTTATTTCGCTGCGAGCGCGAAGGCGGGATTGGGCGCGCGCAGCGCGGCGCGGCGTCTCTCGGCATTCCGGCAGTTCTTCCATTTCCTGATCGTCGAGGGCGCACGGCGCGACGATCCGACGCGCGCGCTCGATGCGCCGCGGCTGCCGCGCAGCTTGCCCAAATATCTCGACGAGCGCGAAACCACGGCGCTGATCGAGGCCGCCGCCAAGCGCCGCGGGCCCGAAGGCTTGCGTCTCGCCTGCCTCCTCGAGCTGCTCTACGGCGCCGGCTTGCGCGTTTCGGAGCTCGTCGGCCTGCCGCTCGCCGCCGCGCGGCGCGATCCGCGCTTTCTTCTCATCCGCGGCAAAGGCGACAAGGAAAGGCTCGTGCCGCTGGGCGAGAAGGCTCGCGCCGCGCTTGCCGCCTATCTCGATGCGCGTTGGCACTTTCTCGTCCCCGGCAAAGCGTCGCCCTGGCTCTTTCCCTCGCGCGGACGCGAAGGCCATTTGACGCGCCGCCGCTGCGGCCAGCTCTTGAAGGAATTGGCGCTCGAGGCGGGGCTCGATCCGGCGCGTCTCTCGCCGCATGTGCTGCGCCACGCTTTCGCCAGCCATTTGATCGATCGCGGCGCCGATCTGCGCAGCGTCCAAGAGATGCTCGGCCATGCGGACATCGCGACGACGCAGATCTATACGCATGTTCAGGGCGCGCGGCTCGAGCGACTGGTCGCCGAGCGCCACCCGCTGGCGCGCGGCAAGCGGCGGCGCTGAGCGTCCCCGGACCCGGTGGCGCGACTGGCGCGCACCGGTTGCTTATGCTAGTTCAACCGACCGATGCGCCACTTTCTCGAATTCGAGAAGCCGCTCGCCGAGCTCGAAGGCAAGATCGAAGAGCTGCGGCATCTTTCGGATGGCGGCGATCTCAACATCGCCGACGAGGTTTCGCGGCTCGAGACCAAAGTCGATCGGCTGCTGCGTCAGACCTACGCCAAGCTCTCGCCCTGGCAAAAGGTTCAACTCGCGCGCCATCCCGAGCGGCCGCATGGCGGCGAGTATGTCGCCGGACTGATCGCGGAGTTCACGCCCTTGGCGGGCGATCGCGCCTTTGCCGAGGATCGCGCGATCATCGGCGGCATCGGCCGGTTTCGCGGCCGCGCCGTCGTCGTCCTGGCGCATGAAAAGGGCGCCGACACCGAGGGGCGGGTCGCGCATAATTTCGGCATGGCGCGGCCCGAAGGCTATCGCAAGGCGGTGCGCCTGATGCGCTTGGCGCAGCGTTTCGGCCTGCCGGTCTTGAGCTTCGTCGACACCGCCGGCGCCTATCCCGGCATCGAAGCCGAAGCGCGCGGCCAGGCCGAGGCGATCGCGCGCTCGATCGAGGCCTGCCTGCAGCTCGAAGTGCCGTTTATCGCCACCGTGATCGGCGAGGGCGGCTCGGGCGGCGCGATCGCGCTGGCGGCGGCCAACCGCGTCCTCATGCTCGAACATGCCGTCTACTCGGTGATCTCGCCCGAAGGCTGCGCCTCGATCCTGTGGCGCAGCGCGACCAACGCCCAAGATGCCGCCGAGGCCTTGAAGCTCACCGCGCAGGATCTCTTAAAGCTCGGCGTCATCGATCAGATCGTACCCGAGCCGCTGGGCGGCGCGCATCGCGATAAGGAGGCGGCGATAACGGCCGCGGGGGATGCGATCGAGGCGGCGATGAAGCCGCTGCTCGAGCTCGATGGCGGTGCGCTCAAAAAGCTGCGGCGCGAGAAGTTTCTCGCCATGGGGACGCGCGGGCTTTAAGGCGCGCTGCCGCCTCAGGAGGCTTTCAGCGTATAGCCCGCGCCGCGCACGGTGTGCAGCAGTGGGCTTGCAAAGCCCTTGTCGATCTTCTGCCGCAGCCGGCTGACATGCACGTCGATCACATTGGTCTGCGGGTCGAAGTGATGGTCCCAGACCTTCTCGAGCAGCATCGTGCGCGTGACGATGTGGCCGGCATGGCGCATCAAATATTCGAGCAGGCGGAACTCGCGCGGCAGCAGATCGATCGGCTGATCGGCGCGGGTCACGCTGCGCGACAGGAGATCGATCTCGAGGTCGCCGACTTGAAGCCGCGTCTCTGCGCTCGTGCGCCGCGTCAGCGCCTCGAGCCGGGCCAGCAGCTCCGAGAACGCGAAGGGCTTGCCAAGATAGTCGTCGCACCCCGCCTTGAGACCCTTGACGCGCTCATCGACATCGCCCAGCGCGCTCAACACCAGCACGGGCGTCTGGTTCTTGGCGGCACGCAACGCGGCGATGATCGACAGCCCGTCGAGCCCGGGAAGCATGCGATCGATGATCATGGCGTCGAAGCTGTCGCGCCGTGCGATCTCGAGCCCGGTGCGGCCGTGTTCGGCCAAGTCGACCCGATGCCCGCTCTCGCTCAGGCCCTTGACGAGATAGGCGGCGGCCTCCTTGTCGTCCTCGATCAGCAGAATGCGCATCGTAGCAAGTGTCCAAGAGTGGAGAAGGCCGGCGACCGGTGCCGGCCTTTCCCCGTTTTGCCGAAATCAGCCGTTGTCCTCATTCTTGAGCGACAGGGCCACGTACTGGTTGACGCCATTGCGATTGAGCAGGATCAGCACATTCGTGCCGCCCTTGGCCTTGCGCGCCTGCGCCAGCTTGTCGATGACCTCCTTGGGCGTCGTCGTCTCCTGTTGATTGATCGACTCGATGACGTCGCCCCGCTGTAGACCGAGATCGGTGAACGGGCTGCTCTCGGTCACCCCGGTCACGACGACGCCCTTGACGTCCTTGCCGAGATGGAGGCGCTGGCGCCATTCATTGGTGAGCGGCGCGAGCTTCAGCCCCATGGCGCTGCTGGATTCGGCGCGGCTGCGCTCGCTGCGGTGGTTTTGCGCCACCTGGGGATTTTCCGGCATTGCCGCGATCTTCGGGTTGAGCGTCATTTCGCTGTCTTTGCGCCAGATCTTCACCGAGGCCTTGTCGCCGATCGCGGTTTCCGCGACCACGATCGGGAGGTCGCGGACCTTGTCGATCGCGTGCCCGTTGAACGACAGGATGACGTCGCCCTGCTTGAAGCCGGCCTTGGCGGCGGGGCCGCCGGCGGTCACATCGGCGACCAGCGCGCCCTCGTCCTTGGGCAAGCCCAGGCTTTTGGCGATCTCGGGCGTGACCTGCTGGATCTGAACGCCGAGCCAGCCGCGCTCGACCTTGCCGTGCTGGCGGATCTGATCGATCACCGGCTTGGCGAGTGAGGAGGGAATGGCGAAGCCGATGCCAACCGAGCCGCCATTGGGCGAGTAGATCGCTGTGTTGATGCCTATCACCTGGCCGTTGAGGTTGAAGGTCGGTCCGCCCGAATTGCCGCGGTTGATCGAGGCGTCGATCTGCAGGAAATCGTCGTAAGGCCCGGCATGAATGTCGCGGCCGCGTGCCGAGATGAAGCCCGGGCTGACCGAGCCGCCGAGGCCGAAGGGATTGCCGACCGCGAGCACCCAGTCGCCCACCTCTTCGGCGTTGCTGTCGCCCCAGCTCACATAGGGGAGCGGCTTGGGCGCGTCGATCTTCAAGAGCGCGAGATCGGTCTTGGGATCGCGGCCGATGATCTTGGCCTGATGCTGGCTGTCGTCCTGGAAGATGACAGTCACCTTATTGGCGTTCTGAACCACGTGGTTGTTGGTGACGACGTAGCCGGTCGGATCGATGATGAAGCCCGAGCCGAGAGCGAGCGTGTGCTCGCTGCGCTGGCGCGGCATGGGCCGGCCTTGCTGCTCGAAGAAGCGGCGCAGCAATTCATCGAAGGGCGATTGCGGAAAGCCATGGTTGGGTCCGGCATCGGGGCCGGATTGCTGATCCTGATCGTCGCCCGGATCGTCGCCCTGATCGCTGCCCGGCCTCAGGCTCGCCGAAATATTGACGACCGCCGGCATCACCTTCTTGACCAGCGGCGCGAAGCTCGGCAGCACCGCCGCGAGCGGCGCGGAAGACGGAGCGGTATCCGCGTGGGCGAGCGGCGCCGACGCCAGGCCGAGAGCAACGGCAACGGCGAAGGTGGCGACGCGCAAGTCTCTGCCGCTTTTGGTAAACGCGCGTGAAAACATGGAAGAAGACCTCTCGGGGTTCGGGTCGGCGGCGGACGCAGGGATCGGTCGTGCCCTTGCCCGTGCTTCCGCCTGCCGACCATGGATGGGTGCGGGTTACGTCCCGCCTTCGCCGGGATTAAATCTCTGTAATCTCGACCAAGCCTCCGCGCCAGGCGCGTTGGCCGTCCTCACAACACGGCAGCGGAACTTCCTGTTGCACGCGCCCGAGGCGCTCCGCGCTCCGCTAAACGCGGCCGTGGCAGTGCTTGAACTTCTTGCCCGACCCGCAAGGGCAGGGGGCGTTGCGCGGCGTCTTTGCCCAGGGCGAGGGCGCCGTTGCCACGGCCACGCCGGCCG
>DATEKH010000064.1:0-3697 GCA_035277525.1 Allostellaceae bacterium | reverse complement strand
CATGAGCCGCTCGACGAAGCGTCGCAAACGGAACTTGTCTAAATCGATCGGCATGGCGTCCTCGTGGGCGTTCATTGCCCATCGCCGGTCTTATCACCGGATAGATCGCCGGATCAACCGGTCCGTCGCCCATCGCGTGGGCTGAAGCGTGGTTGCGCGCAGAAATCCGGACTGGTAGCTTCGCCCGCGCGAGAAAACGCCGGTTTCAACGCCGAAGCGAGGGAGGGAGAAGTGAGCGGGATCGTCGACGTTCATCATCACATCATGCTTCCCGAATTTCTCTCGCTTCAGGAAGAGCGCATCAAGCGCACCGGCTATTGGGGCGCAAAGCTCACCGAATGGACGCCCTCCTGGTCGATCGAGGAGATGGACAAGAACGGCGCGGCGACGTCGATCCTCTCGATCTCGGCGCCCGGCTGCTGGACCGGCAAGATCGAGGAAAGCCGCGGTCTCGCGCGCGCCTTGAACGAATACAAGGCGACGGTGGTGCGCGATCATCCCGGTCGTTTCGGTTTTTTCGCGACCATTCCCTTGCCCGATATCGAGGGAAGCCTCGAGGAGCTCACCTACGCGCTCGACGTGTTGAAGGCCGACGGCATCTGCCTCTTGACGAATTACGACGGCAGATATCCGGGCGATCCGGCCTTCGCGCCGGTCTATGACGAGCTCAATCGCCGCCGCGCGATCGTCTATTCGCACCCTGCCGCGGTCGATTGCTGCGTCAACATGCTGCCCGGCGTGCCAATGGCGATCCTCGAATTCATGTTCGACACCGCGCGCGCGATCACCAGCCTCTTGGCGAGCGGAACCTTTGCGCGCTGCCCTGATATCCGCTTCATCTTTTCGCATTGCGGCGGCGCGCTGCCGACGCTCGCCGGACGCGTCAACGGCTGGAGCGCATCCTTGCGCGACCGCGTGCCCAAGGGCGCGCTTCACGAGCTGGGGCGGCTCAATTTCGACACCGCCAGCATGGCGAACCCGGCGACCTTCGGCGCGGTGCTGAAGCTGGTATCGGCAAGCCAGGTGTTTTACGGCAGCGACTTTCCCTGGGGCGCGATGGCGGCGGCAAAGAACCCGCTGCGCGCCCTGGGATTGAGCGCCGACGATCTCTACGCGATCGAGGAAGGCAATGCCCGCCGCATGTTCGCGCGGCTCGGTCGCTGACCCGGCGAAACGCAACACCCGCAGGAGGAAGCTTCGTTCATGGCCAAAAACGACAATCGCATCCGCGTCACCCATGCGGGCGCGCTGCCGCGCTCGCCCGAGCTCGCAAGGCTCGTCTGGGCGAAAGCCGACCATCGCCCCTATGACGAGGGCGAGTTGGCGCGGCGGCTGCCCGAAGAGCTGGCCGCCGTGGTGCGCAAGCAGGTCGAGACCGGCATCGACAGCATCAATGACGGCGAGCTCAGCAAGACGTCCTTCACCCAGTATTGCGCGAGCCGCATCGCCGGCTTCGAGACGCGGCCCTATGTCGCCGGACGCGATCCCGAGCCTTTGAGCATCGGCGCGCGCGACATCCGCAAGTTCCGCGAATATTTCGCGGCGGGGCACGCGAAATTCGTCAATCTCGATCCGCCCAAATTCGTCTTCGCCTGCAACGCGCCGCTACGTTATGTCGGGCACAAGGAGCTACAGCAGGACATCGCCAATTTCAAGGCGGCGCTCGCCGGCGTCGATTACGACGAAGCCTATATGCCGGCCAACACGCCCGGCACGATCGAGCATTGGCTCCGGAACGAACATTATCCGGACGAGGAGGCGTATCTCGAGGCGATCGCCGATTGCATGCGCGAGGAGTACCGCGCGATCGTCGATGCCGGTTTCCGGCTGCAGATCGACGATCCCGATCTCCCCGATGGCTGGCTGATGTATCCCGACATGAGCGTGCCGGAATACCGCCGCTATGCGCGGCTGCGGGTCGACGCGCTCAATCATGCGCTGCGCGACATTCCGCGCGAGAAAATCCGGCTCCATGTTTGCTGGGGCAGCTTTCACGGGCCGCATCAGGACGACATTCCCTTGAAGGACATCGCCGATCTGATCTTCCGCGTGAAGGCGAGCGAGTATTCGATCGAAGCGTCCAATCCCGCGCATGAGCACGAATGGAACGTGTTCGAGACGGCAAAAGTGCCGGCGGGCGCCGCGCTTATTCCGGGCGTGGTCGGCCACTGCACGGACTTCATCGAGAATCCCGAGCTGGTGGCCCAGCGCCTCCTGCGTTACGCCAAGCTGGTCGGGCGCGACCGCGTCATGGCGGGCACCGATTGCGGCCTTGGCCCGCGCGTCAAGGAGGCCAAGATCGCCTGGGCGAAGCTCGACGCTCTGGTCGAGGGCGCGAGGCTCGCGACCAAGGAGTTGTGGAAACGCGGGACTTCGACCGCGCGCAAAGCCGCGGCGAACCGCCCGGCGCGAGCCAAGGTCAAAGCGAAGGCAAAGGCGAAGAAGCGCGCGCGGCGGTAGTACGCGGCGGGGCGGAGACCCTCACCCTATCCCTCTCCCATTTCATGGGAGAGGGGACGCAGCGTCGGCGTCTCGCTCAATCAACAGAGGTGTCTTGACGCGCGTCCCCTCGCCCGCGAAGCGGGAGAGGGACAGGGTGAGGGAACAGATCAACCGGTCAGTTACGCAGGGTTGCGCACGAACGCCAGCAGCTCCGGGCCGATTGTGTCGGTCTCGCCGTTGATCTGCATCGCCGGCGAGACGTGGTTGTGGCCGCGGCTGAAGACGAACCACGGCATTTTCTTGTCGCATTTGGCGAGTGCCGCCGCGAGCGCGGCCGAGGGCCAGGCGAGCGGGTAGGGATCGAACTCCGTCACCGCGATCAGCACCGGCGGATGGCCGGGCTTGACGTGATAGAGCGGGCTCATCGCGGCGTATTTGCTGTCATCCTCGCCGTAATAGGCGATGGAGTTCGGCGCCGGCTTGCCTGGGCTGAATTCCGGATGCTGCGGCGCGTAGACGCCCGAGAGCAGCATCGCGCCGGCGACGCGCGGTCCCTTGGCCCCATGGACCTGCGGCACCAAGGTCCAGGTCGCGACATGGGTGGCGCCCGCCGACTGGCCCATGAGGAAAATCCGCTCGGGGTCGCCGCCATAGCGCGCGGCGTTTTCGTGCAGCCACGCCACCACCTTGCCGACATCCTCGGCGCCGCTCGGCCATTTGTGGTGCGGCGCGAGGCGATAGGTCATGTTGACGCCGATCATGCCGTTTCGCGCGAAGAAGGTCGGCACGTTGTCATAGATGAGCCCGGGCAGGGGGCTGCGCTCGCCCGCGACATAGCCGCCGCCATGGACATAGACGACGACCGGCGCCTTCACAGGTTTCTTCGCCGGCGCGAACACGTCGAGCCGGTGCCGCTCGTTCTCGCCATAGGCGATATCGTTGTGGCGCTCGACCCCATCCTTGGGCGCGCGCTGCTGCAAGGGCGCGAACAGATCGTAAGTCGCCTTGAGGATTTCCGGGTTGAAGGCGCGGCCGAGCCGGGCGATCGCGGCGGCGATGTCGGCGGTGCCGGAAGCGGAATCGGGTGGTGTCATGTTGACCTCGTCGGCTGCGGGTTCCGGGATGACGATCAATGACCGCCTTGGCGCTCGAACAAGCGCTTGGTCTCGCGCGAAGCAAAGCGCCAGCCCTTGCTCGTCTTCACGAACTTGTCGTGCCATTCGCCCATGCTGAAAGGCGGATCGAAGGGCAGGGG